>CANFFZ010000110.1 GCA_947446155.1 Chloroflexota bacterium
CGGAACACCCGCTGGCCGCCGGTGAACTTGAAGTAGCCGATCTGGATGATGTCCGAGAGCGCCTCGCTGACGAAGACGATGCCGATGACCGGTAACAACAGCCAGTGGCCCGTCATCAGGGCGACCACGCCGAGGGCTGCCCCGAGCGGGAGGGCGCCCGTGTCCCCCATGAAGACGAGGGCGGGGTGGGCGTTGTACCAGAGGAATCCGAGCAAGGCGCCCACCACGCTCAGGCAGAACACGGCGAGGAATGCCTGCCCCTGCACGAACGCGATGACGGCGTAGGCGCCGAAGGCAAACGCGGCCAGTCCGGCCAGCAGCCCGTCCAGCCCGTCCGTAATCGCCACCGAGGTCGTTGTCCCAAAGACGACGAGGAAGGCGATGCCGATGTAGACATAACCGAGTTCGTAGCGGCTGGCCCACGGGACGTTCACGCTCTGCTCGTCCAGTCCCCAGTACATCGTCGCCGCGACGACGGCCGAGAGGATGGCGATGAGGAAGAACTTCAGCCGCCAGGACAGCCCCTTCCGGCCGCCGCCCACGAGGGAGCCGAGGTCATCGACCACCCCCACGGCGAGCATCGCGTTCACGGCGAGCAGGGGGAGCAGCATCGAGCGCCGCTCGAGCACGATGGCACCGTCGCGGAGTTCGAACAGATTCGTGATGAGGGTGGCGATGGCGACGGAGCCCCAGATAAAGATGCCGCCCATGGTGGGCGTGCCCGCTTTCACCATGTGCGTCGAGGGCTGGTCGATCGAAATCGACTTTTCCACCTTCTTCGCGCGCAGCCAGCCGATGACCGGGCGGCCGAGGGCCAGCGCGAGCAGGAACGCTAGGCAGCCAGAGAGAAGGGCCTCGATCAAGCGACACCCCCTTCGGCGCGGCCGAGCGCCGCTTCGAGCGCTGCCACGACCTGTTCGAGGCCGAGCGCGTGCGATCCCTTGATGAGAACGACGTCGCCGGGCTGGAGTTCCGCGAGCAGGGCGGCGATGGCCTCCTCGCGGGTGGGGCAGTGGTGGACCGTGGCGCCTGCTCCGTCGGCGGCCTCGCCGAGCAGGCGAGCCTCCTCACCGATCGTCAGGACGAGGGTGGCGACGCGGCCGGCGTACTCGCCGGCGATGCGGTGCTCCGCGGCTGAGGCGGTGCCGAGTTCTCGCATGTCGCCGAGGAGCACGAGGTGCCGTCCGGGTGTCTCCGCCAGCAGGTCGAGCGCGGCCCACATCGAGGCCGGCTGGGCGTTGTAGGTGTCGTCGAAGAGCCGGATGCCGTCGCGCAGCGTGACGACGCGGATGCGTGAGGGCACGTCGAGCACGGTCAGCGCGTCGCATACCTCGTCGAGGGTCATGCCATCGGCGAGGCCGACCGCGGCGGAGGCGAGTGCGTTCGAGAGCAGATGCGCACCCGCGAGCGGTACGCGTACGCGTCGGGAAGCGCCGGCGTGGCTCATCGTGCACTCGAAGCCGTCGAGGCCGTGCGAGGTGAGGTCGCTGCCGCGCACGTCGGCGTCGGCGCTGGTGCCGAACCAAAGGACTGAGGCGCGCGTGTAGGGAGCCATCGAGCGGACGCGTTCGTCGTCAGCGTTCAGGACGGCGACGCCGTTGGAGGGCAGCGCCTCCGGCAGTTCGCGCTTCGCCTGCACGATCGTTTCGATGGTGCCGGCGCGTTCGAGGTGCACGGGGCCAACGTTCAGGACGACGCCCGTGTGGGGGAGTGCCCAGTGGCAGAGCAGGGCGATCTCGCCGGTGGTGTACATCCCCATCTCGATCACGGTGCGCTCGGTCTCGGGCTGGAGTTCCAGCAGACACAGCGGCACTGAGACCTCGTTGTTGTAGTTCAGGGGGTTCGCCTGCACGCGATAGCGCGCGGCGAGGACGGCAGCGGCGATCCACTTCGTCGTGGTCTTGCCGACGCTGCCCGTGATGCCGACGACGCGTACCGGCAAGGTCGCCCGCCACGCCGCGCCGAGGTCTTGCAGGGCGCCGAGGGTGTCGTCCACGACGAAGTTCGCGCCGGTGCTCACGCCCTCGACCGGTCGTGCGAGCAGACAGCCAGCAGCGCCTGCGCGCACGGCGGCGGTGGCGAAGTCGTGACCATCGACTTGCTCGCCGGGGAGCGCGACGAAGAGGTCGCCGGGGCGTACCTCGCGCGAGTCCACCACGGCACGGGTGAACGAGGTGGCGGCAGAGCCCTCGAGGGTGCGCAAGCGCGGGCCGAGGGCCCGCGCGACGAACGCGGCATCCAGGGTGGCGGTACTCACGGCTGCCGCACCAGGTTCTTCGGCGCGATGACTGGCGGTACGGCGTAGTACTTCATGATCTGGTCGGCGACCGTGGCGAACACCGGCGCCGCGACCTGGCCGCCGAGGTTCAGGCCGCCAGTCGGCTGGTCGATCTTGATGAGCACGGAGACCTTCGGGTCGTTCGCCGGGATGAAGCCGGCGAACGAGGCGATGGTGGAGTCCAGGTCGTAGCCCGTGGGGATGGAGACGAGCGTGGTGCCGGTCTTGCCAGCGACTTCGTAACCCTTCACCTGCGCGCCGTGGAACTGGGTGCCGTCCACGACGTCGTGGAGGAGGCCCATCATCGTCTCGGCGGTCTTCGGGGAGACGACCTGGCGCACCTGTACCGGCTTGAAGGAGCGTACGTCGTCCTTGGTCACGATCTTTGAGACGACGTACGGGCGCATGAGCACACCCTTGTTCGCCATCGAACTCACCGCCGTCAGCATCGCGAGTGGGGTGGTGGCGAGGCCCTGGCCGTAGGAGTTCGTCGCGAGGTCGACGGCATACCAGTTGGGATCGCTCGGCGTGCGGAAGGTGCCCTCGGCTTCACCGGAGAGCCCGACGTGGGTGGAGTCGCCGAGGCCGAAGGCTTTCGCGTACTCGTAGAACTTCTCCGGGCCGAGTTTCTGGCCAAGCCAGACGGAGCCAGTGTTGAGCGACTTCTGCAGGTACGTGCGCACGGTCGTAGTGCCGTTCGCGGAGAAGTCCCAGTTGAGGATGCGGTACTTGCTCACTTCGACTGAGCCGGTGTCGAGGTAGGTGGACTCCGGGGTGACGAGGCCCTGGTCGATCGCCATCGCGGTCGTGAGGATTTTCATGACGGAGCCGGGTTCGTAGAGGTCGGTGATCGGGCGGTCGCGCACGAGGTCGGCGAGGTTCGGGTCGTCGAGGTTCACCGCGCCCAGCCGGATCGAGGGGCGGGACGCCATCGCGAGGATGGCGCCGGTGTGCTGGTCCATCACGATGATCTGGCCGCTGCGCGCGTTGTACTTCTTCATCGCGTCTTCGAGCGCGCGCTCCGCGATCGCCTGGATGAAGCGGTCGATCGTGAGTTGGACCTCGCCGCCACCGATCGCCGGGCGCTCGTGACGGGCGCTGAACGCGATGGGGCGGCCGAGGGCGTCGCGCTCGGTGGAGAGCAGCCCCTCCTTGCCTCGGAGGTAGTGGTCGAAGTCTGCCTCGACGCCCCAGAGGCCCTTGCCGTCGCGTCCCACATATCCGAGGAGCTGGCCGGCAATGTCACCCTCGGGGTAGACACGCACCTGGCTCGGCTCCAGGCGGATGCCGTAGAGGTCAGCGTCGCGAAGGGTGAGCCCTCGGGCGTAGTCGAGTTGGCGCTGCACGAGGACGTCCCCGCCGCGCGACTCGAGGCCGAGGCGGAAGAGCTCGTCCGGGTTGAGGCCGAAGAAGGTGGCGAGCTTGTTCGCCGCCTCGCGCGCGACGGTGGGCTGGTGCCCCCACTGCACGCGGTCGATGTAGACATCCCACGTGTCGATGGACGTCGCGAGCGGGTATCCCGTCGCGTCCAGCACGGCGCCGCGCAGCGCGGGGATGTTCACGACGCCCTGGCGCGTGATCGCGGCTTCCTTCACGAATTTTTCGTGGTCGACGATCTGGACCTGGTAGAGCCGCATGATCGCCGCCGCGAACATCGCGAAGACGAGGAAGCCGATGGCGCGGTGTCGCCAGGTGAGGTGGTGTGCCCGACCAGTGTTCATGCCGGACCTCCGTTCCTCATGCTGCGCCGTCGTGTCGTGTGTCTGGCTATCTCACGGGTGAGGGCTATTTGACGCCCGGGATCGCGCCCATCACCGAGTCCCACCACGAGCCTTCTGGCCCGGTGCGTTCCTCGACGGTGGGGATATAGCGGCGGGGGAGGGGCACGACCTCCGGGGCCGGTGTGTCCACGCTGACGTGGAGGCGATCGTTCGCGGGCGCCATGCCGAGCCGGTCGGATGCGATGCGGCGCAGGTGTTCGAGGTTCGCGCTGGACGCGAGTTGGGCCTCGAGCAGGCGGATCTCGGAGTCGAGTTCGGTGCGTTCACTTTCGAGGCGGCGTACGGCGTATCCCGTGCTCGCGACGTTCGAGGTCTGGAGCACCTGGAAGATGCCGACGCCGGCGACGGTGAGCAGCGCGATCGCCGCGAACATCGTGCGCGAGATGCGTCGCCGGACAACGCCCCAGCCCTCTGGCAACTGGCGGATGACACCGCTCGGGCGGGCGATGCCGGTCGCGGCGCCCGTGCGCATGGGCGAGATCGGGTTGGTGACGCGCGGTCTGCGGACGTTGGGTAGTGAGCT
The DNA here is from genome assembly GCA_947446155.1 of Chloroflexota bacterium. The sequence goes on from CANFFZ010000110.1 coordinate 4,583, forward strand.
CATGCCGCCACCGCCAGACGTTCGGCGGCGCGCAGTCGGGCGGATCGCGCGCGGGGGTTCCGTGCGACCTCGTCGTCCGAGGCAGTGCGGCCGCCTCGGACGACGTCGCGCAGCGTGGCGCGGTGGTCGCACGTACAGATGGGCTGTTTGGGTGGGCAGATGCAGTCGCGCGCGTGGTCGCGGATGAACTGCTTCACCATGCGGTCCTCGAGCGAGTGGAACGAGATGACCGCGAGCCGCCCGCCGGGCGCCAGCAGGTCGTGCGCGTCATCGAGGGCGGCTTCGAGTTGTTCGAGTTCGCCGTTCACGGCGATGCGCAGTGCCTGGAAGGTCAGTGTCGCCGGGTGGATCCGGTCCTGCGGCCGGCGGCCGACCGCAGCCTCGACGGCGCGGGCGAGGTCCCCGGTCGTGCGGAGCGGGCGCCGCTCCACGATCACCTTCGCGATGCGCCGGCTTCGACGTTCTTCGCCGTACTGGAAGATCGTGGCCGCCAGGTCGAACTCGGTGGCGGTGTTCACGATGTCGGCGGCAGTCGTCGGGCCGTCCGGGTCCATGCGCATGTCGAGCGGCTCGTCGCGACGGAAGGAGAAACCGCGGCCCGCCGTGTCGAGTTGCAGCGAGGAGACGCCAGCGTCGATCAGGATGCCGTCGACGGGCGCGAAGCCGCGCTCCTCACAGATCCGGGCGACCTCGGCGAACTCGCCGCGAGCGAGGACGACGGCGTCGCCGTGGGGGGTGAGGCGTTCAGTGGCGATGGCGAGGGCCTGCGGGTCGCGGTCGATGCCGAGGAGGCGTCCGCCGGGTTGGGCGGCCTCGATGATGGCAGAGGCGTGGCCGCCGAGTCCGACGGTGGCGTCGACATAACGACCACCGGGGCGCACAGCGAGGGCGTCCACGACGTCGTGGAGCATCACCGGCTCATGTCGTGGATCGTGCTGGGGGGCACGCTCTGACGGCATCGTTACTCCTGGCCCGCTTCCGCCTGAAGGGCGGCAATACGGGCGAGTTCATCGGCCCAACGGTCAGGATGCCATAATTCCAGGTAATCGCCACATCCGATAATCAATATTTTGCCTGTCAACATGGCTGAATCTCGGAATTGGCGCTCAATGAGGATCCGGCCTTGTTTGTCGACGTCGACCGGGTAGGCGATGGACATAAAGTTTCGACGAAGCCGGCGCGCCTCGGGCGTGTCGTTGCCGACGGCATCTGCCTGGCGAGTGGAGAACTGGGCGTTGAAGTCGGTGTTGGTGTAGACCTCGACGCCGCCCTCAGGGCCGGGTCGGGAGACACCCCCGTCGACGAACGCGGACCGATAGCGGGCGGGGATTGCTACGCGGCCGCGTTCGTCGATGGAGTGCTCGAAAGTGCCGAAGAAGTACACAACCGTGACTCCTCGTCACCTTCGGAACGGACGAGAGGCTTGGGTTTCCCCACTCCTCCCCACACCGAGGCCGACTCTACCACCATCATTCAGCACTTTGCAACACTTCACCCCATATTGCCCCAGATTTCTTCCAGTGAGGCTTCCGGCGGCCTCCGAGCGGCGCGGTACGATCCCGAACGCACCCCTGGGAGCGCTCGATGCCGCCCACTCGCCACCGCGCTGCCGTGCTGACCGTGAGCGACCTCGGCTCCCGCGGGGAGCGCGTGGACACCGCCGGGCCGGCCGTCGTCTCGCTGCTGGCGGGGGCGGGGTTCGAGGTGGCGGAACAGGTGCTGCTGCCGGATGAGCCGGAGCAGATTGCGGCGCTGCTCCGGCGCTGGGCGGACGAGGGAGATTTCGCCCTTGTGGTCACGACCGGTGGGACGGGGCTCGCGCCGCGCGACCGCACGCCGGAGGCAACCCTGGCCGTCATCGACTACCGCGTCCCCGGCATGGAGGAGGCGATGCGGGCTGCGAGCATCGCCGGGGTGCCGACGGC
>CANFFZ010000111.1 GCA_947446155.1 Chloroflexota bacterium
GGTCCTGATCGAGGCGTGGCGAAACGAGTACAACCGCATCCGCCCGCACAGCTCGCTCGGCTACCGCTCCCCGGCGCCCGAGGTCGTGGCAGGAGCACCACTGCTCAGGGACGAAACACTAACTCTCCAGGTGGTATGAATACCGGGGGCAGGTCACAGCCGTGGTGCCTTCAGGTCAGTAATTGTTGGGGGGCGGGTGCCTCACTACAGCTTGGCAGAGAGGGGGATGCTCGAGATCGAGCACATAGTGAGAGAAACCTCTCTCGACTCCTCTAGGACTGACATGAACTCTTGCCTCCCTAAATGGGTAAGAAGCATCAGGGGATAGGGTTGCGTGGCAAAGCACAATGGCGCGTGTTGACCACTGCTCAGCCATCCGCTTTCCTCCTGACGAGCGCTTTTCACATTGCTACACGAAGCGTACGCGCGCAGCATGGCACGGCTGCGGTGATGGCGGAGGGGCCGTTCCCCTGCGGCCGCCCCTACCGACCCGCTACCCTTCCCTTGCGGGCAGTCACTCGAGGCTGACCCGGGCACCCTCGGAGGCACCGTGACCGACATGCGACCTGCGGGCGAGCAGCCGCGCGACTTCGATGTGACCGCGAACGGGGTGCGGTTGCATCTCGTGGAGTGGGCGGGCGAGGGCGCGCCGATCTTCTTGATCCATGCGACGGGGTTCCACGCGCGGATCTGGGATGAGGTGGTGCGTCGGTTGCCGGGGCGGCGGGTGCTGTCGATCGATACGCGGGGGCACGGGACGAGCGACAAGCCGGCACCGCCGTATATCTGGGACTACATCGGCGCGGACATCACCGACGTACTGCGCGTGCTCGATCTGCGCGATGTGGTGATGGTGGGGCACTCGATGGGCGGGCATTCGGCGGTGTACGCGGCGGTGCGTGAGCCCTCGAGGTTCGCGGGGTTGATGCTCATTGATCCGACAATCGGGCGGAACACGGACGTGCCTCGGGCGGAGGGTGCGCCGACGAGCGGGGTGGAGCGGCGGCGGAACGAGTGGGCGTCGCCCGAGGAGATGATCGAGCGGTTCCAGAGCCGGTTCCCGTTCGAGTTGTGGCAGCCGCAGGTGCTCGACGACTACGCGCGGTACGGGCTGCTGCCCGCGCCCTCGGGCGAGGGGTTCGTGCTCGCGTGTCCGCCAGCGGTGGAGGCGGCGGTATACGGTGGGCGCGGGCTGGGCGAGGACATCTGGGGGAGCGTGCCGAAGGTCACGGCGCCGGTGCGGGTGCTTCGTGCGCGCGAGCCGGTGCCGGGGGTGCAGACTCGCGGATTCGAGACGTCACCGACGGCGCCCGACCTGGCCTCGACGTTCCCGCATGGAAGCGACCGGGTGCTGTCGCATCTGACGCATTTCATCCCGATGCAGGAGCCGGAGACGGTAGCGGAGGAGATTGCGGGATTCACTGACCGAGTGATGGGGTAGCGGCCTCGGCAGGCCCCCCGCAGGGCCTCGCAGGGCGCGGGGAGATCGGCTAACCTTTCGTGATGGCAGACACATCGACCGCCGAGCCGCTCGTCCGCTTCACCGATGAGGCCTACGCGAAGTTGTCCGAGATCATCGGCAGCCACGCGAACCCCGTGGCGGGATTGCGGCTGCAGATCACCTCGCGCGAGGGTGGGCAGTTCCACCACCTGCTGTCGCTCGTCGAGGATGGTGCGCAGGCCGAGGGCGATGTGCAGATCGAGGCCGGCGACATCTGTGTGTACACGGACCAGCGCAGCGCGCCGTACCTCCGCAACATCGAGGTCCACTACTTTCAGGACGGCGAAGAGCAGGGCCTTGAGTTCCGGAACCCGAACCCGTTGTGGATCGATTCGCGTGAGTTCCAGATCCAGGACTTGCTCGACCAGTTCATCAACCCGCAGATCGCTGCGCATGGCGGCCGCGTCGAGCTGATCGGCATCGAAGGTCGCACGGCCTACGTCGAGTTCGGCGGCGGGTGCGTCGGTTGCGGGATGATCGCGGTGACGCTGAAGCAGGGCGTCGAGGTGGCGGTCAAGGAGAACGTGGCGGACATCGACGATGTCGTGGACACGACTGACCACGCGTCAGGCACGAACCCGTACTACCAACCCTCGAAAAAGTAGTCCGCGCGCTCGCCTTCGGCTGAGCGCTTGGTCTCTCTGGTCTTCTTGCTTCGCTCGTACGCCCGATATGGGGCTACTGCGTAGCCTCGTCCCAGCGGAACGTTCCCCCCGCGGACAAGTAGACTCCGGCTCATGGCATTTCCCCTCGAACGTCCGTCGCTCGTCCGCCGGGCCATCCTGCTCGAATCGTCGATCATCACGTACAACCTCGCGGAGGGCGTGATCTCGGTCGTGGCTGGTCTGATCGCGAGCAGCGTGGTGCTAGTCGGCTTCGGCTTGGACAGCGCGATCGAGGTGAGCGCGGCAGTAGTGGTCGTCTTCCATCTCATGCGAACTCGCGAGGAAGAGCAGCCGCAGTGGGAGCGGCGTGTCGCGGTGTTCGTCGGCCTCACGTTGCTCGCTCTGGCGGCGTATGTGGCCGTCCGCTCGGTCTATGCCCTCGCAACTGAATCCAAGCCCTCCGAATCATGGATCGGCATCGGAATCACGTCGGCCTCTCTGCTCGTGATGCCGTTCGTGTCCCGGATGCAGCGCCGCCTGGCAGAGCGGATCAATAGCATCGCCCTCGCGGCAGACGCGAAGGAGACGCTGGTCTGCACGTACCTGTCAGCGGTGGCGCTTGGCGGCCTGGCACTCAACGCGGTCTTCGGGTGGTGGTGGGCCGATCCAGTGGCCAGCCTGGTGATGGTGTTCTTCATCGTCCGGGAGGGCTGGGAGATTTTCAGCACCCGCGAACTCATCTGCGTGGACGATTAAGGACGAACGCCATTTCGTTCGGTCCAGTGGTCAGGCAGAGTGACGCTGGAAGAGCGCGTAGACGTATGGCCGTGGGTCACCGGCAGGGTTGATATACAGGTGATCGAACGACTCCACCTCGCGGAAAGCGTCACCCAGCACCTCGCCGAGCATTCGGGCATCGTAGTTACGGATCGGTAGACCGCTGCAGTCCCGTGCCCCCGCGAGCGAGAACGCTGCCAGCACCACATAGCCGCCGGGCCGGACCGCGCGGTTCACAGTCGCCGAATACGCCTCACGCTCGCGCGCCTCGGTGAGGAAGTGGAGCGCCGCACGATCATGCCAGAGGGCCACATCGTGCAGACTCGCCAGCCCCGCGGGCTCGCCCAGGTCCGCTGTTATCCACTGAACCGAGGAGGCTGAGACGCCGAGTCGTTCACGCGCATTGTCGAGAGCGACCTGACTAATGTCCGCAACCACGAGGTTCTTGAACCCACGTTCGATCAGGCGAAGAGCGAACGTCGAAGCCCCACCGCCAGCATCGAGGATGAGGTCTTCCGGCAAGAGATTGCAGCGCTCGACGAGGCGGAGCGACGCCTCGGGTGTTGGCTCCCAGAAGCCCGTCCTGTCGATCTGCGTGTCCGCATAGAACGCGTTCCAGTGTTGCTGCATCGACGGAGTTTACTTGCTGGTGAGTCGCCCTACGACCATTCGGCCACTACCAACCGGTAGCCGAGGTCGAGTTCGTTGCGCTTGAGGAGGGCGGCGTGGCGGCGGTGCCAGGTGCGGGTGCGGAGGTCTTCGAGGAGGCGGGTGAGGCCTCGTTCGATCGTTTCGGCGTCGAGTTGGGCGAAGCCGGAGATGCCCGCGCGGATGACGGGGTCGAAGTAGGCCTCGGGTCTCGCCCAGAAGGCGCCGAGGAAGCCATCGGTGCAGTCACGCGGGACGGGGACGGTGCGCACATCGGTGGTGCCGAGGAGACCGCAGAGGCGGTCGATGAGGATGGCGCGCGCGTCGTCGGCGTCGGCGTATTCGGGCAGGTAGTCGCGGATGAGCCAGAAGTCGCGGGCGACTCGCTGGTCCCACGTGAAGATGACGGCGCGACGGGCGACTCGACGGACCTCGGCCAGTCCGGCTTCGAGGTCGGGCCAGTGGTGGATGGTGAGGGAGCAGAGCGCGGCGTCGACAGACTGATCGGGGAGCGGGATGCGGTCTGCGGTGGTGATGGCGGCGGGGGCGAGGCCAAGCGGGCGCTGCGCGACTATGACCATCGAGGGTTCGACGGCGAGCAGGGTCGCGGGCGGTTCGTAGGAGCCGGTGCCGGCGCCGACGTTGACGACAGTGCGTGCGCCCTCGAGTGCGGCCCACATGGCGGACTGGATGTGGGGGTCGGGCTGCCGGGTCTGGGCATAGGTGGTGCCGATCTGGTCGTACACGGCGGGAGTGCCGGGGAGCGTGGAGCGGACGCCCTGCGCGGAGAGTCCGAGCGCGCCGCCGATCTGGCGGAGCGAGAGGCCAGCGTCGGCGGCCTCTCGGATGGCGTGGTCGCGGAGGGCGCGGGCGCGGCGCTGTTCGTCGGCGACCCAGGAGAGGACGCCGTCGACGGCATGGAGGCGGTGGAGGTGGTCCTCGAGTACCTGGTCGCGAGCACGGTCGTGTCGTGAGGTGGGCATGGCGGGATGGTGGGGGACGGAGAGGGTGACTGTCAAGTGAGAGTGACAGTAGGGGACGGGTTAGATCGAGCAAGCAGAAGGCCCGCCGGGTGGCGGGCCTTCTGGTGTCGTCGCGAGGGCGGGTGCTAGCCGCGCGGGAGGCCGAGGCCTCGGGTGGCGATGATGTTGCGCTGGATCTCGGATGAGCCGGCGGCGATCGTCCGAGGGATCGAGGTGACGTACAGGCGGGTGAACTGTGCGCCAGCGGGTGCGAGCGCTTCCTTCTCCGACCAGAGGTTGCCGTACAACCCGAAGGCGCGCGTCCCCAAGCGGGCGATCTTTTGCACCAGCTCGGAGTTGAAGAGTTTGGTGATGGAGGCCTCGTAGTTCGGGATCATGCCCCGGTTTTGCATCGAGATCACGCGGAAGGAGAAGTTGAAGAGCACCTCCGTCTGCGTGTAGGCCTCGGCGACCTCGTGGCGGAAACCGACACTGTCGGCGAGTCGCGACTTGCGCTGGCCGTCCTCGGTCTTCACGTACTCGAGCAGGGTGGACAGCAAGCGACGGTTTTCGATCGCGGCGGCGATGTTCGAGCGCTCAAAGTCGAGCAGCGTGGCGCCGACGTACCAGCCACGGTTCTCTTCGCCCACGCGGTTCGCAACGGGGACCCGGACGTCCTCGAAGAACGTCTCGTTGAACCCGTGCTGCCAGGCCATATTGATGAGCGGGCGGACATTCAGGCCGGGTGTCTTGATATCCATCATCACGAAGGAGATGCCGCGGTGCTTCGGGGCCTCCGGGTCGGTCCGCACGAGCGCGAACAGCCAGTCCGCTGTGTGCGCGCCGGAGGTCCAGATCTTCTGGCCGTTGATGACGTACTCGTCACCGTCGCGGATCGCGCGCGTCTGCAGCGAGGCGAGGTCTGAACCGGCCCCCGGCTCCGAGTAGCCCTCCGCCCAAGCGACTTCGCCCGAGAGGATCCGCGGCAGGTGCTGGGCACGCTGCTCCTCGGTGCCATGCACGATGAGCGTGGGGCCGAGGAGGGAGACGCCCATGCCGCCGACGGCCGGCGCCTGCGCCTGCGCCATCTCCTGCTTGAAGATGAACTGTTCAATGGGCGACAGGCCAGCGCCGCCGTACTCCAGTGGCCAGTGCGGGGCGATCCAGCCTCGCTCGGAGAGCGCGCGTGCCCATTCCTGGGCCGCCGCCTTCGCCGCAGGGTCCTTGGAGATTCGGTCCACCTGCCAGGAGCCGCCCTCGCTCTCGCCGCCGCTCACTCGGTATCGCTCCGGGAGTTTGGTCTGAATGAGGTCTCGGACTTCCTGTCGGAAGGTGGCTTGTTCTGGGCTGTCTTTCCAGTCCATGTGGGTCTCCCATCTCCGGCGCTGTTGCCGGAGCGACGCGGGTGCCACCTCGCGAGTGTGAGGCGTGGCGAGGGCACTATCACGATCGTCGTGCCCGCTCGTCAAGCGAGGGGCGGCGGCGGGGGCGCTTCTCCTTCTATCTAGGTCCGATGCAGGGGTGAGGGTGCCCTCGCTCACCAGAAGGCCCGCCACCCGGCGGGCCTTCTGGTGTTGTCGCGATGCTGGCGCTAGCCGCGCGGGAGGCCGAGGCCGCGAGTGGCGATGACGTTGCGTTGGATTTCGGAGGAGCCGCCGGCGATGGTCTGGGGGATGCTCATGACGTAGGACTGGGTGAAGCGGGAGTTCATGGGCGCGTGCTCGCTCTTGCTGTCCCAGATGTTGGAGTAGAGCCCGAACACCTTGGTACCCGTGCGGGCAAGCCGCTGCATCAGTTCCGAGGCGAAGAGTTTCGACGTGGAGGCTTCGTAGTTCGGGATGAGGCCGCGGTTCTGCATCGAGATGATGCGGAAGGAGAAGTTGAAGAGGAC
>CANFFZ010000112.1 GCA_947446155.1 Chloroflexota bacterium
CACACTTGCCAGCGGCCATAGCGGTTCCCATTACACTGACGCGGATTCGGGGAAGGTGCGCGGCAACGAGGGGCCAGCCGCAACCCGTCCGGACACCGTACCAGCGCCCGCCCGGCAACGTCTAGGCAGGGCCTGTCTAGCCGAATCTGGCCGGGCAGCATCGAGGCTTCCCAGCGGACTACCGGCCCCCAGCGAGGATCGCCCACGTGGCTGACGCCGCCCTCACCCTCGCCCTGGACGCACCCGCCCTCCGGCGTGCCTTCGAGGTCGCCGAGCGCTGGCTCGCCACCAACCGCGAGGGGATCAACGCCATCAACGTCTACCCGGTCCCGGATGGGGATACCGGCACCAACATGCTGCTCACCTGGCGCGCCGCGCTGAAGGGTGGTGTCGAGGGCTCTGAGGGCAATGCGTCCGACGCGGGGGCCTACCTCGGGCTGGTCGCGCGCGCGGCACTGATGGGGGCACGGGGGAACTCCGGCGTCATCCTCTCCCAGATCATTCGAGGGCTCGCGGAGACCTCGGCAGGTGCGGCCACCCTCGACACTCCAGCCCTCGCCCGCGGGTTCGAGGGCGCATCCGCCACCGCCTACGCCGCCGTCACGAATCCCGTCGAGGGCACGATGCTCACCGTCATCCGCGAGGCGAGCGCCGCCGCCGTCGAAGCCCAGGCCTCCGGCGAGGGCACCGAGGGCGTCCTCTACATCATGCTGACCGAGGCCTTCGCCTCCGTGAAGCGCACGCCCGAACTGCTCCCACGACTGCGCGAGGCCGGTGTCGTCGACTCCGGGGGGATGGGCGTCGCGGTCATCTTGCAGGGCATCGTGTGCGGCATCCTCGACCACCCGCTCCCCGCGGAACCGCTCGTCACCGGCGCTGCCGAGGTGCAGGCGGACGCCGTCGAGCACGAGGGCCACGGCTTCTGCACGGAGTTCGTGATCTCCGGTGCGAGTCTCGACCGCGCGACGATCGAGGGCGAACTCGTGGCCGCAGGGGGATCCTCCATCATCGTGGTCGGCGACCCCTCGATGCTGCGCGTCCACGTCCATGTCGCTGCGCCCGAGCACGCGTTCGACGTCGGCGAGCGCTACGGCACCCTCGCTGCGCGCAAGGCCGAAGACATGCAGGCGCAGCACGAGGCCTGGATGGACGACCGCGACGACGATGACCCCGACCCGGCATCGCTCCCCTCGATCGGCCTCGTCGCGGTCGCCGAAGGACGAGGCATCGCCGCCGCATTCCGCGACCTCGGTGCGGGGCGCGTGCTGCTCGGACAGGCCGGCGTGAAGGTGAGCGCCGGCGACATCCTCGAGGCGGCACGACGCGCCGGACGCGACCACGCGATCGTGCTGCCAAACGACAAGGACGTGCTGATGTCGGCGCAGCAGGCCGCAGCCGCCTCCGATGGCTTCCTCACCGTCGTGGCGAGCCGATCGCCCGCCTCGGGGCTCACCGCTGCCCTCGAATACCGCGGCGATGGGGACGCTGCCGCGGTCGCCGCCGCGATGGTCGAGGTGATGGCGGGAGTCCGCGCCGTGGAGGTCTCCCGCTCGGTGCGCACCGCCACCGTCGACGGCGTAGCCATCCGTGAGGGCGATGCCATCGCGCTCGTCGACGGGCGAATGGTGGCCGCCACCGAAACGCTCGAGGACGCGCTGCTCGCCGGACTCGATGTGGCGACGGAGGACGGCGGGGAGATCGTGACGGTCTACCTCGGCCAGGACGCCCCGCCCGATGCCGCGGAGCGCCTGCCGAGGCTGATCGGGGAGCGCCACCCCGACCTTGAGATCCAGATCATCTCCGGCGGGCAGCCGTACTACCCGTACCTCGCCGGGGTCGAGTAGGCTCCCGCCATGACGAACACCACCTCGACGATCCGCATCGTCACTGACTCCACCTGCGACCTGCCAGCCGACATGGTGGAAGCGCTCGGCATCACCGTCGTTCCCCTCACGGTCCTCTTCGGCGAAGAAGAGCTGCGCGACGGCGTCGATATCACCGCCGAGCAATTCTTCCGCCGCCTCGGGCGCGAGAAGTTGCTGCCGACCACCGCCGCCCCCGGCCCCGGCGTCTTCCGCACCGTCTACGAGCGCCTGATCGCCGAGGGCGCCACGCACATCGTCTCGATCCACGTGTCGAGCAAACTGAGCGCCACCCTCGAGTCCGCGCGCCTGGGCGGCAGCGGCCTCCCCGTGACCCACGTCGACTCCCTGCAGATCTCGCTCGCCCTCGGCGTCCCCGTCATGGAGGCCGCCCGCGCGCTGCAGCAGGGCGCGACCGTGGAGCAGATCGTCGCGGTCGCCCTCGACACGGCGCGACGCACGCAGATCTTCTTCACGCTCGAGACGCTCGAGTACCTCCGCCGTGGCGGGCGGATGTCGCGCGGCCAGGAGTTCTTCGGCTCATTGCTCCATATCAAGCCGGTCATCACCGTCCAGGACGGCGAGGTCCATCCGGCCGCCCGCATGCGCACCAAAGCAAAGGCGGTCGAAGAACTGCTGCGCCGCTGCTCGGACATGCGCCCCGTCGCCACCGTGTTCGCACTGCACGCCTCGACGCCGGAGGAACTCTCGCATCTGCGCGACCGCCTACACGGCCTTGCCCCGGAGTCGAAGTACGTCGAGTCGCGCATCACCCCGGTCATCGGCGTCCACGTCGGCCCCGGCGCCGTCTCCGCCGGCGCCACGCGGGCCCCGGACGCACAGTCGCCCTCGTTCCTGCCGGTCTAACCCGCATAATCGAGGCATGACCGCCGACCTGCCTCGACTCCGTGGCGCGCTCCAGCGCGAACTCGATGCCGGCGCCCGCGACTTCACCGTCGCGGGCGGCCTCGATGTGCTGCTGCGCGAGCAGGCGCGCGGCGAGCAGGCCGGTTCCGCGATCCTCCGCATGATCGGCGCGCTCCCCAACACCGGGTACGGCTCCCTCAGCGTCGAGGAGCGCGAGACCTGGCTGCGCCGCGCCCTCGCCACCGTCCGACGCGAACTCACGCTCGAAGAGGCGCTCTCACCCGTCACCCGAGGCGGCACGCGCCTCTCCGGCACTCGCGACGCGGCCCCCCGCACCGCCACGAAAAAGCCGACGCGCGCGAAGGCCCCGCTCCCCGACGGCGAAGCGCCGGCGCCGAGGCCTCGGGCAGCCGCGAAGGAGAAGATCGCGCCGGGAGCCGCCGGCCTCGACCTCCCGATCGAGCAGGCGGGCACGGGGCTCGGGCCAGCGCACCTCGCGCGGCTGAAGCGCCTCGGCATCAACGTGGTGCGCGACGCGCTCCAGCACTACCCATCGAGGCACACGGACTTCTCGCTCACCGTCTCGATCGCCTCGCTCCGCGTCGACACGGAGCAGACCATCCGCGGCCGCATCGTCTCCTCGCGCGAGGTGCGGATGGGCCGAGGCGGCAAGATGCGCTCGACGGAGGTCGTCGTCGAGGACGAAGACGGCTCACGCATCACCGCGACGTTCTTCAACCAGCCGTTCATGGCTCGCGCACTCCCCGAGGGTGTCGAGATCGCCCTCGCCGGCAAGGTCGCGCGCTTCCGTAACCGCCCCCAGTACCAGAACCCCGAGTGGGAACGCCTCGAGACGGACGCCGAGGGCAAGCACACGGGCCGCCTCGTCCCCGTCTACCCGCTGACCGAGGGGCTCCCCCAGCGCACGATGCGCACCGCCATCGCCAAACTCCTCGAGCGCTACGGCGACCGTATCGAGGACCCGCTGCCCACCGGCATCCGCGAGCGTCTCGGGCTCATGGGGCTCGTCGACGCGACACGGCAGTGCCACTACCCCGACTCGCAGGAGGCGCTGCGCGAGGCACGTCGACGGCTCGCCTTCGATGAACTGCTCGCCATCCAGGTCGGCGTGCAGACGCGGCGGCGCGAGTGGCGCACCGGCGACGCCCCACCGATCGAGGTACACACCGTCGCGGACGACTTCCTCCGCACGCTGCCGTGGGCGCTCACCGGCGCGCAGGCCCGCGTGCTCAACGACGTCCGCGAGGACATCGCGCAGCCCCACGCGATGTCGCGCCTGCTCGAAGGCGACGTCGGCTCCGGGAAGACCGTGGTCGCCCTCGCCGCGATGCTCTCGATGGTGCAGGCCGGGTACCAGTCCGTGCTGATGGCGCCGACCGAGGTGCTCGCGGAGCAGCACTACCGCACGCTGTGTCGCCTGCTGTCGGGCGAGCCCGAGCCACCGCTGCACGGCCTCGTCACCGTCGCGGGGCTGCCGCTCCAGGTGCGCGTCGTCCTGCTCACCGGGTCAACGAGGGCCGCCGAGCGCAAAGACGCGCTCAACGCGATCCGCTTTGGCGGCGCGCAGATCGTCGTGGGCACCCACACGCTGATCCAGGAGGGCGTCACCTACCACCGCCTCGGCCTCGCGGTCGTCGACGAGCAACACCGCTTCGGCGTCATGCAGCGCGGCGAACTGCGCCGCAAGGGCATCGAGGCCTCTGGCGCCGAGGGCCGCCCGCTCACCCCGCACCTGCTCGTGATGAGCGCCACGCCGATCCCGCGCACGCTCGCCCTCACCGCCTACGGCGACCTCGACCTCTCGATCATCGACGAGATGCCTGCCGGGCGCGTCCCGATCGAGACGCGCTTCCTGCCGCCGATCCAGCGCGTCGAGGCGTTCCAGCACATCCGCAAGGAGGTCGCCGCCGGTCGCCAGGCCTTCGTCATCTGCCCGCTCGTCGAAGGCTCGGAGGTCATCGAGTCCCGCGCCGCGACCGAGGAGTACGAGCGGCTGCGCACGGAGCAGTTCCCGGAACTCGCGGACCGCATCCTGCTGCTGCACGGCCGCATGCCCGCGCGCGCGAAGGACCGTGTGATGCGCGCGTTCGCCGACCACGAGGCGGACATCCTCGTCTCCACCGCCGTTGTGGAGGTGGGCATCGATGTCCCCAACGCAACGGTGATGGTGATCGAAGGCGCCGACCGCTTCGGCCTCGCACAGTTGCACCAGTTCCGCGGCCGTGTCGGCCGAGGCGAGTACCCCTCGCACTGCTTCCTGCTCGCCGACGACCCCTCCGCCGAGGCCGAGGACCGCCTCAGCGTCATGGAACGCACCAGCGACGGCTTCGCCCTCGCCGAGGCCGACCTGCAACTCCGCGGCCCCGGCGACCTCTTCGGCACCGCCCAGTCCGGCGTCGCCGGCCTCCGCGTCGCCAGCCTCCTCGACGCCCCGCTCATCGACGCCGCCCGCAAAGAAGCCCAACTGCTGCTGGAAGAAGATCCGGAGCTGGCGTCGCCCGAACATCGAGCGCTCCGCTACGCGATCGCGTCCCGCACGGGCGAGGTCGTGGTGGAGACGCATTAGGATTGCGGCCATAAGAGCGACAGAGTCGGACCTCTGAACTGTCGTAGCCGCGAGGTACTTCTATGCAGCCCACGATCCGGCTCGTTAACAACTACTTGGTGGGGACAAATCAGCTCGTGATCCCACGCTATCAACGTCCATACGAGTGGGACACAAGTCGGTGGCAGGATCTATGGCGCGATGTGGCCATGATGTATCGACAGGATGGCTGGCTCACAACTCCTTGTTGTGGATGGGCAACAACGACTGGTGACCCTCTTCCTGTTAGAAGCAGCCCGTCGGGATCAGTCCGCCTACCTGCGCGATGAACTCCCTTCCCCGTCCCCATTGGCAGGGCTCCCAACGGATGTACCAACGCGGCGACTAATAGCGAACAGCAAAGATCGACCGGCATTCGACGCGGCGATGAACGGCGATTTCCGTGACGCGATCCCCCGAGAAATGGGCTAAAAGCCAAGTAGGTCGAGCATACAGATTCTTTCGGTATCACTTTTGGCGCGGGCAAGATGCCCTTGGTGACGGGACCGAAGAACTTGCAATGCCTCCTGAGCCCCGCCGAGGACGCTACGCGCCGCCAGCTGGATCCTACGAAAGTTGGGGGGGAGCCGGAGCGAGAACGCCTGGTCGACCCCACTCGATTCGAGTTGGCTGTGCGTCGCATGCTCACGTTTCTCGAAATCGAACTACAACCCGCAGACGAGGAGGCGGGCGTAATCTTTGAAACGATCAACGGCAAAACAACTCAGCTTCTGCAATTCTGGACTTGCCCCGATCTGACGGACACCCAAGATAGGGCGTGTAGCCCTGGAAGGATGTCTGAATGGAATCGACAGGACGACGTGCACGGCGTGCGTTCACGGACGAGTACAAGGCGGAAGTCGTCGAGCTCTGCCGCACGAGCGGCA
>CANFFZ010000113.1 GCA_947446155.1 Chloroflexota bacterium
CACCACCCGCCCATTCGCGTCCTGGGCCACCCAGACGCCGTACGTCCGCTGCTGGCGGTCGTTCCCCAGCGTGGTGACCGCCGTGAATACTGGTGCTCCCGGCTGCAGATTCACCTGCGGCACCCGGATCTCGCGCGGTGGGGGCGAGGCGAAGGAGACGACGCACACCGCCGTGAGCCCAATGGCGATTGCCACCACCAGGACGAACGCCAGGATGCGTGGCCACGGGTTCGAGGGACGGGAGCCGTCAGCGGGCCCTCCCAGTGCGTCTCCGGCGCGGTCGATGCTCATGGGCCGATCCTACCGGGGCGGACGGTTAGAAGCGCCCGGAGCGCGGGTTTGCCCGGCCGGAGGCGTGGTGCGTACGATTCGAGGGCCCCACCGCGTGACGCAGGCGGCGAAGACGCGGACAGGATGCCGGATGCCCCCGATGACCCTCCCGGCGTGCTCGCGCCAATGACGTACGCGTTCCAGGCTCGCGCTACCCGTCGCCGGTTCCTCGGCGGTGGTTCACGCCTCGTCGCGGGCCTGAGCGTGCTTGCGATGCTCGAGGGATGCACCCGGACCCCCACCGCGACCCCCGGCGGGGCGGTGCCAAAGGTGCGCGCGCGCGTCGTGCTGAAGGAGAGACGCGGGACCGCCGGCAACCTACGCCTCGGCCTCGTGCGGTCGGGCGCGATCGGCGCAACCGGTGCGCCGGTGCTTGCCGACATCGAGTCGCTGCTGGTCCACGCGCGCCTCGTCTCCGTCGACCCGCGCAACGGCCACGTCTTCGGCGACCTGGCGACCGAGGTGGAGCGGCCTGAGCCGACGGTGCTGCGTTTCAGCCTGGATGACAGCGCACGCTTCCACACGCAGGGGAGCGACCAGCCACGTCCCGTCACGCCCGAGGCGGTGAAGGCTTCTTTCGAGCGCCGAGCCGCCGAAGGCGTCCCGCTCTTCTCGCAGGTCATCGACCGGGTGGAGGCGCCGGACAAGGGGCATGTGGTGCTGCGACTCCGCGCTCCGTTCGCCCTGCTCTTCGAGTTGCTGGGCAGCGTCCCCGCCGCGGTGACCAGCGAGGCGACGTACAACGGGCTCGACGAGCGCATCGGCGCCGGTTGCTTCGTGCCCACGGCCCGCGAGGGCGCCACGCTCCGGCTGTCCGCCAACCCGCTGCTGAAGGGCGACGCCGCGCCGCGTCTCGCGCAGGTCACCATCTCCGGTGCCACCCTCGAACGTGACCTCGACCTTGCCTTCGCGAAGGGCGACATCGACATACGACGACACACCGACGAGGCGGGCGTCGTGATCGGGAGCGGACGGGAGGGACGGGCGCTGGTGCGCCGCCCCGCGACTCGGATGCGCGGCCTCGGCCTGTCGCTCGTCGGCAAAAAGGATGGGCGGGACGTCCGCTTCGTGCAGGCATTCCAGGATCAGCGGGTACGGCGCGCGCTGTCGGTCGCCATCGACCGCACGGCGCTTCGTCAGGCGGACAACGCGTTCGCCTGCGGCCCGGTGGGCCCGGCTCATGCCGCTGACGCGCTTCCCTCGAGCGACCTCGACTCGCACGCACTCTTCCAGTACAAACCCCAGGAGGCCGCGGACCTGCTCCGCGCCGCGGGTCACGAGGGCCTCGCGTTCACGGTCGTGTACCCGGACCTGGCGGGGATCCTGTCGCTCGCGAAGGCGGTCGGAGAGTCGCTCACGCTGGGAGGCTTCACGCCACGCATGCAGAGCATGCCCTTCGGCACCTGGCAGACCACCCTCGCGGCCGGCGACTTTGAGGCGACACTCGTGGAACTCACGAACATCGACACGCCCGACCTCGGTCTGCGGCTGCACCAGAGCGGCGGCCTGGATGGGCGGTTCTCGCCCTGGGGCTACTCGAACCCGGTGTACGACGCGGCCGTTCTCGACACCCTGCGCCAGTTCGACCCCGCGGAGCGCGCGACGAAGTCACGTGCCGCCCAGCGCCTGCTGCTGGACGATGTACCGGCGATGCTGCCGATCTATGTCCCCGGCGAGTCGGTCTCGATCACGAAGGGCATGACGGGGTACGCAGCGGATGCGTACGACTTCAACACCGGCTACCTCGCGCGGGACTGGGCGATGCCCGCCTCGTAGCCCGGCGAGTCCGTCAGCGCCCCGCGCGGATCGCTTCGTCCAGGATCTCGATGACGTGGCACACCTCGGCGTCAAGGCCGGTGCGCCGCACGCCCGCCTCGATCTGCATCGTGCAGCCGGGGTTCGAGGTGCAGACGGTGGCGGCGCCAGTCGCCGTGATGTCGGCCATCTTCGCGTCCAGGATCGTCGCGGACATCTCCGGCTGGACAGCGGAGTAGAGGCCGGCCGAGCCGCAGCAGCGGTCTGGCGTGCGCATCTCGATGAGCTGCAACCCCGGAATGGCGCGCAGGATAGCGCGCGGCGCCTCGCGGATGCGCTGTGCGTGCGCCAGGTGACAAGCGTCTTGCAGCGTGACCGTGCGCTCGACGCGTCCGAGGTCGTTTGCGAAGTCGCGCTCCGCGACGAACTCGAGGATGTCACGGACGCCTTCGGAGAAACGCTCGGCGCGTTCGGCCCAGCGCGTGTCGTGGCGCAGCAGGCGCCCGTATTCCTTCATCGCAGCGCCGCAGCCAGCCGCGTTCACGATCACCGCCTCGACGCCCGCCCGTTCGAACGCGGCGATGTTGCGCCGCGCGAGGGCGCGCGCCGTCTCGGCGTCGCCGGCGTGCGAGTGCAGCGCACCGCAGCAGCCCTGGCCCTCGGGCGCCACGACCTCGCAGCCAGCGTGCTGGAGGACGCGCACGGTCGCCTCGTGTACCTGTGGGTAGATCTCTCCCTGCACGCAGCCGAGGAGCAGCGCCACGCGCGTCCCGCTGCGGCCCGCGGGCCGTGCCAGCACTCCCATGGTGCGGAACGGCGCGCGGTCGAGGACAGGCGCGGCGGCCTCGAGGCGCGTGAGCGCAGGTGGCAGCAAGCGTCGGAGGCTCGCGCCGAGCGGCCCGCGCACCAGCGCCTGCGCTCCGGAGCGCGTGTACAGCCGCCCGAGGGCCAGCGCGACACGCAACCTCGATGGGCGTGCGAGCACTTCGCGCAGGAGCAGCGCGCGGGCACGCCACCCACGCGGCTGGGCGGCTGGCGCGTTGGCGAGGATGGCGGCGCGAGCGTCCTCCATGATCCGGCCGTACGGCACGCTGGACGGGCACGCCGTCTCGCACGCTCGGCACTGGAGGCAGAGGTCCAGGTGGCCCAAGACGCGGTCGGTCGCGTCGATCCGTCCATCCAGCACACCCGAGATCAGGTGCAGCCGCCCGCGTGGAGATTCGAGTTCCTGGCCGGTCGCGATATACGTCGGGCAGGCAGGCAGGCAGAAGCCGCAGTGGATGCAGTTCTGCAGGTCAGCCTTCGAGGGGATGTCGAGGCCAACGAACTGGAGGCCGCGAGTGTGCGCCTCGTGCTCCGTGTGGGTGGTCACAGGCCAGCGCCCCAGCGCCCGGGGTTCAGCGTGCCGCGCGGGTCGAACTGCTGCTTGAGCGCGGCGACCAGCAAGCGCTCCTGCTCACCCATCGGGTCGACAGCGTTGCGGAGCGCCGCCGAGGCGACCTCGATCTGCAGGAAGCCGCCGCGCTCAACCGCCAGTGCGCGCAATGCCTCGACCTCCGAGGTGGCGAAATCCCCGCGGGCGATCACCACCCCCGCCGCGAGGTGGGCCCACGCAGCCATCTCGGAGCGTTCGAGGGCTGCGACCGTTGTCTCGACTTCGGCGGGTGGGATGCCGAGCCGCAGCACCGTAGCGCCAGGCCCAGCGGCCAGGCGTCGGAGCCGCCCCCACGTCTCGACTGGTGCTTCCCCCGCGCTCAGTGCGAGCGAGCGCAGTTCACGCAGGGTGCGCTCTGCCGAGGCGGGACTACCAGCTACCTCGACGAGGACGGCGGGCACCGGCGGCAGCATGACGCCGTCTGCTGCACGCGCGCCGAGGACCGTGATCGCCCGCACGGCGAGGCTCGCGTCCCACACCCGTCGCGCGAGGTCGCCGCATGCCTCGATGCTGGCGGCGGGGAGGAGCAGCGTGCGTGTGACAGCAGGCAATGGCGTGAGTTTGAACGTTGCTTCCACGACCACGCCGAGCGCACCGAGCGCGCCTGTGTGCATCCGGTGCATGTCGAACCCGGTCACGTTCTTCACCACGCGCCCGCCCGAATGCACGACATCCCCCGACGGCAACGCGACCGCCATGCCGAGGATGAGGTCGCGCGCGGCCGGAAGGTGCCCGCGCCATGCGCCGCTCCGTGCTGAGGCCAACAGGCCGCCGACCGTGACCTCGTCACCGGGGGACGGATCGGTCGGGAGGTACTGGCCGTGCTCGCGCAGTGTCGCCTGGAGCGTGGCGAGCGTGACGCCCGCCTGCACGGTGACCACGAGGTCTTCGGGGACGTACTCGATGACGCGCTCCAGCCCCCGGAGGTCGAGGGCGACGTCGTATCGCGCGAGCGGACGTCCGAGGCTGATCGCCGTGCGAGCGCCGAGCGGCGCGACCGTGAGGCCCGCCTCGTCTGCGGCGTGGAGCAGCGCGGCGACCTCGCTGCCATCGGTCGGCGCGAAGGCGATCGCGGGCGTGACGCCGTCCACGACATAGTGCTGGGGCGAGCGCTCAAGGTCCCTCGGCAGCGCGTGGCGCAGACGGCTGAGGTCGGTCGTGGTGGCGGCCATGGCGTTCAGACCGAGTCACTGCCGCGGCGGATGGCGGCCATCGCTTCGGCACTGTGGCCGGAGGCACACCCGTGGCCACCGGGGAGCACCTTGCAGGGGTTGAAGCGCTCGGCGCCACCGAAGGCGACACGCACGGCATGCATCGCGGCGAGGTCGGCGGGCGAGTAGATCCACTCCATGTAGGAGCGCTTTTCGAGGCCGATGCCGTGCTCACCCGTCACCGCGCCGCCGGCGTCTACGCACAGCCGCATGATCTCCTCGGCACACTCGAGGACGCGCGCGGTGGCCCCTTCCTCGTCCGGGTCGAACATCAGGTTGGGGTGCAGGTTGCCGTCGCCCGCGTGGAAGATGTTGGCGACGCGGAAGCCGTAGCGCGCGCTTGTCTCCATCACACCTCGCATGACGGCCGGAAGCCGCGTCCGCGGTACGACGCCGTCGAGCAGGTAGAACGCCGGTGAGGCTGCTCCGATGGCACCGATGCCGACCTTGCGCGCCTCCCAGAGGCGGTCGCGCTCGGCGGCGGTGTGCGCCACGCGAATCTCGCGCGCACCCGCGAGGTGGCACGCCTCCTCCACGGTCGCGCCGTCGGCGTCCACACCCTCGGCCAGTCCTTCGACCTCGATCAGCAGGACGGCTCCGGCGTCCAGCGGGTACCCGGCGTGGATGCGCGGCTCGACGAGCCGGATGATCTCGCGGTCGAGCATTTCGAGGGCCACGGGGATGATGCCGCGCCGGATGATCGCCGAGACAGCCTCCGATGCGGCCTCGACTGAGTCGAACACGGCGACGAGGGTGCGGACGGCCGGCGCGGCACGCACGAGCCGCACGGTGATCTCGGTGACGATACCGAGGGTGCCCTCGGAGCCGACGAACAGCCCGCGCAGGTCGATACCGGGTGCGTCTACCAGTCGTCCGCCCAGCCGGGTGATGCGCCCGCCGGGCAGCACCACCTCGAGGCCGAGGACGTGGTTCACGGTTGAGCCGTGGGCCAACGTGTGCGGGCCGCCGGAGTTGTTGGCGACGTTCCCACCGAGCGAGCAGATGCGCTGCGAGGACGGGTCAGGCGCGAACAGGAGGCCGTGAGGCGCGACCGCCTCCTGCAGCTGGAGGTTGATCACACCCGGCTGGAGCACGGCGACGCGGTTCGCGCGGTCGATCTCCAGGATGCGGTTCATCTTCGTCAGCACCACCAGGACACCACCGGTCAGGGGCACCGCGCCACCCGACAGCCCGCTCCCCGAACCACGAGGTACGACGGGACGGAGGTGCTGCTCCGCGATCCGGACGGCGGCGGAGACATCCTGAGTAGTTGCGGGGAAGACGACGACCTCGGGGAGCGCGCGCTCGATGGTGGCGTCGTACTCGAAGGCGATCAGGTCCTCCGGCAGGTGGAGGACGGCTGCGGCACCAAGGGCGTTCTGGAGGTCACGGACGAGGGCTGCGTGGCCCGCCGGGTGTCCGGGAGAGGCCGGAGGGGCGGCTGTGCTGCTCGTCGCCATGATGCGACCGAGTGTAGC
>CANFFZ010000114.1 GCA_947446155.1 Chloroflexota bacterium
ATCGCGTCCGAGAACTACCGTACGCCCGTCGAAGGCCACGGTCAGCGTCCCCCGCTTCACGGCGACTTCCTTGATCTCGACCTCGACGCCGGGGCGGATGCCTTCCTTGTCGAAGAACTGCAGCAGCTCCTCATCCTCCTCGTAGACCCGCTGGACACGGGTGACGGTGCCGTTCTCCATGTCGGAGAGGTGCCGGCTCGAGAGCGGGTGCTGGTGGTCGTGGCCCGGGATGGGGTAGCCAAACGGTGACACCTGGGGATCCCCGAGCAGGCGCACGATCAGCGGCTCGGTGACCTCAGAGATCGAGTGCTCCATCAGGTGCGCCTCTTCGTACGCGCGCCACCAATCGAGGCCCATCACATTCACCAGGAGGCACTCCGCGAGGCGGTGGCGGCGCACCATCTCCTCCGCGCGGGCCATCCCGGCGGCTGTGAGGGAAATCCGCTTCTTGGCGTCCATCGTGACCAGGCGGTCGCGCGTCAGGCGGGACAGCATCCCGGCAATCGAGGCGGGCGTGATGCTGAGGCGCTCCGCCACGCGGGCGGCGATCACCTCGTCACCCTCGTCGTGGTTAATGCGATAAATCGTCGTGAGTGCGTCGTCGGACGCGACGTTCGTGACTTGCTTCGGCACCCGTGAACCTCCAGCGAAGCCCCCATCGTGGCAGGGTGGAGGAGGGGCGGCAAGCGGACTCCCGGGAGGGGTCGGGAGCGCCACCCTGAGGAGCGGCTAGCGGCCCTCGCCGGTATGATGGGAAACTGGGAGACATTCTCGTTTCAGCCGCCTCCCGCGCTGGAAAGTGCCTACCGAGAGGGCCCCACGCGCGTGAATCTGGAGCCGGGCCTCGACCCCGAGGAACGCCAGCAGGCGATCCTGGGCCCCCTCGTGCGCGTCATCCAGGAAGCCGCCGCGGACCAGCCGTGGGCGCTCATCGGCGCCGCCTCCGCCCGCCTCCAGGGTGTCGGGGTACCGGGCACCAACCTCGAGTTCATCACCACCGAGTCCGCCCTGATGGCGCTGGGCGAGATGCTCGGTGTGGCCTCCGACTGGGGGCAGGGGACGCACCTGGCGGCGAACCGCCTGCACTTCATGCGCCACGGCATCCCCGTCTTCGTGTTCGGCGATCCGGTGTTTCACGGGCCGTACGAGTCCCTTGCACCACGCGAGGTGCCCTCGCTCTGGGACGCCCGCGTGAAGATCGATTGCCGTGGCACGGGGGTGCTCTGCACCCCACTCGAATGGGAACTCGTGCTCGCGATCGTCCTCGCCGCCTCGCAACGCATCGATGCGGTGGGCCAGCGCATGCTGGACTCCGGCTACGACAGCCGCCTCGTCGTCCGCCTGCTGCGCGAAGGTCGCGTCGCGCGTCACACAGAGGAGGCCGTCTGGGCCGTCCTCGAACACCCCGACACGAAGTCGAGCGCCGCCGACTAGCCAGCGCACGCCCCGGCATCTGCACCACCCGGCTGCCAAGAGACGGCTACACTCCGGGCGCGCTGGGGTCACGATAGGGGCCGGTTGCCCCGGCCCGCAGCACTGTCGCGGGACTGGGAAGACTCGGAGAGGACACTCCACCCCATGCCGATGACCGTAGGAACGGGCATCCCCACTGACATGACGCTCATCGCCGACAAGGCCCGCCAGGCCGAGCGGCTGGGCTACGACGCCATCTCCGTCGGTGAGACGGCCCACAACCCATTCCTGCCGCTGGTGCTCGTCGCCGAGCACACCCAGCGCCTGCACTTCGGCTCCTCGGTCGCCATCGCATTCCCGCGGGTGCCGCACATCTCCGCGAACATCGCGTGGGACCTGTCGAAGTACTCGGGTGGCCGGTTCATCCTCGGCCTGGGCACGCAGGTGAAGGGCCACAACGAGCGGCGCTTCTCCGTGCCGTGGGCGCCTCCGGGGCCGCACCTGCGCGACTACATCAACTGCATGCGCGCGATCTGGGACTCCTGGCAGAACGGCACGAAGCCCAACTACGAGGGCGAGTACTACCAGTACAAGCTCACGAGCCCGTTCTTTAACCCCGGCCCGATCGAGCACCCGGACATCCCGGTGATCATCTCCGCCGTGAACCCGTTCAACGCCCGCCTCGCCGGCGAGGTTGCGGACGGCATCGCGATCCACGGCTTCAGCACCTTCAAGTACATCCGCGAGGTCCTCATTCCCGCGGTACACGAGGGCGCCCGACGCGCGGGCAAGGACGTGAGCAAGGTCCACGTGCGCGGCGGTGGCTTCATCGTCACAGCCCGGACCGAGGAGGAGGTGCGCCTCGCCAAAGAGCGCAGCCGCCGCCAGATCTCGTTCTACGCCTCGACGCGTTCGTACTCGAACGTGATGAAGATCCACGGCTGGGCGGACGAGGCGGCGCAGCTGCACCGCATGTCCATCGAGGGCAAATGGGACGATATGGTCGGCCTGATCACCGACGACATGATGGAAGAGTTCTGCGTCATCGGTACGTGGGATGAACTGCCCTCGAAGATGCGGGAGAAGTACGCCGGCATCAACACGCAGGTGAACTTCAGCGCCGAGCCGAAGAACCCGGACGACGAGGCCCAGATCAAAGAGGTCATCGCGTCCCTGAAGACGATCCCGGCCGTCGGCGAGGTCTAACCCTCGCCCGGTCGAAGGGAGCCCGGTATGCCGTACGCCGAGAACGATGGCGTCAAGATCTACTACGAGGTGGACGGCACGCCGGGCGCCGAGCCGATGGTGATGCACCACGGCTACCTCGCCGACCTGGAGTCGTGGCGCGCTCGCGGCTGGGTGAAAGCCCTCGGCGACCGCTACCGCCTCCTGCTCGTGGACTCTCGCGGCCACGGCCGCAGCGACAAGCCCACTGACCCCGAGGCGTACGAGATGCGCAACCGCGTCCTGGACGTCCTCGCGGTCATGGGCGCTGAGAACGTGAAGACCGCGCACTACCTCGGCTACTCGATGGGCGGGATGATCGGCTATTCCGCGCTGATCTACGCACCCCAGCGCTTCGCGACGATGTCCTGCGGGGGCATGTCGCCGATGCTCCGCCCCACCGGCACCGCTCGTCCCCCGCTGGACTGGGACACCCTGATGAAGCTGGCGCTCCAGAACGGCGCCGTGAAGGCCGCGTACGACGCGGGCCGCATCGAGCGCCCCGCGATGGAAGCCTGCCGCGTGTCGATGGACGAGTGGAACGGCGCCGAGCAGGCCCTCCGCATGGCGAAGATGCCCATCTTTATGTACGCCGGTACTGAGGACACCCCGCACGCCGGCTGCGCCTCGGCTGTCGCCCTCAACCCGAACGCGCGGTTCCTCTCGCTTCCCGGCAAGAACCACGCCACCGCAGCAGAGTCGGTTGCCCTCGTGGTGCCGGCGTTGCTAGAACACATCGGCGGGGTGAAGGCGGAGTAGCGCCAGGGTCTAACCGCCCGCCTTCAGCCTGACCCCGGCCTCACGGCCGATCTCGCCCCAACGCTTGGCGGAGGTGGCACGCACGGCGCCGTGGCGCTTCGTTTCTTGCGCCATACGGACGAAGAGTTCGGCGAGCCCGTCGATGTCGTCGAGGTTCACGGTCTCGGCGGCGATGCGGTTGTCATCGCCCATGTTGTGGTAGTTGCCGAGGGCGACACAGGCGGCGCCGGTTTCGTAGCCCATGAAGTCGTAGGCAGTCGCCTCGGTGGTGCCGCCGTCCATGAGTTTGCGCTGGAACTTGAACTTCGGGTCGGCCTGCTGCATCTCCATCGCGAGTCGGAACATCCAGAGCGTCATGTCCGGCGAGAAGATGTGCCCGTAGTCGCCGACGCGGATGATCGGGCCATCCCCCTGCTTCGCCCGGCCTCCCGCCATCGACGAGCACTCGACGGCTACGACGAGCGCGTCCTCGGGCAGCGCGTGCCCGCCGGCAGCGGCAGCCGCACCGAGGAGCCCGGACTCCTCCGCGCGCGTGAACGAGCCGATGACGTGGCCCTCGACGCCGCGTGCGACCAGGCGGTCGAGAGTGGCGAGGACGGCGACGGCGCCGATCAGGTCGTCGCACTGACGCGCCTCGACGATGCGACCACGGATGCGGCACTCCGCCACGTCCCAGAGCGCGAGATCACCGGCTGACGCCTCGCCTTCCTCAAGGGCGGCGACGGCGCCCGTGATGCGGCGGGCCCAGCGGTTCGGTACGTCGCTCGCGAGGATGCGCATGATGCGCGCGACGCCTCGGCTCTCGCCGTCCTCGCCGTAGATCCGGACGCGCTCACCCTTGCCGTAGCGGGCGTCGACGCCGCCTCGAAACGCGAGAGTCAGACGCTTGCCTCGGACGCTATCGACGACGAAGCCGGGGTGGTCCGTGTGTGCACCGAGGACGAGCGGGCGGGCGCCTCGGACGGCACGGCCCTTGCGGTAGGTCACGTAACCGTTGCCGAATGCGTCCTCGGTGTAGGCGAGCCCTCGGGCCTCCGCGAAGGCACGGACGGCGGCCAGGACGCCCTCCTCCCGAAAGGAAACGGTGGGGATCCCAACGATCGCTCGCACGATCGAGGCAAGCGGAGTCTCCACAGGAGGCGCAGCGAGCGTTCGGGGCGGCATCGAGGGCTCCTCGGGAGTCACTGGGGACGTCGTTCGCGCGCCATCCTATCGGGCCCGTACGCTGGAGGCATGACTTCCCCCACCACGATCCCGCTCTTTGCCGCCTCCGGTCCGCCCGAGCCGGTCCCCGTCGGCCGTCACGGCAAGCGCCGCTGGCTGGTCGACCGTCCCCTCGAACCGATCGAGGTGGAGTGCACCGGCTTCACCACGGGCGGCCGCGCCGTTGGCAAGGCGCCGGACGGGCGCACCGTCTTCGTCGAGTACGCCCTGCCGGGTGAGCGTGTGATCGCCGAGATCACCGCGAACCACCCGACCTACCTCGAGGCCTGCGCGATCACGGTGCTGCGTCCCTCACCGGAACGCGTCGAGCCACCATGCGAGTACTTCGGGCGGTGTGGCGGTTGCCAACTGCAGCACGCCGCCTATCCCGAGCAGCTGCGCCTAAAAACCGAGGTGGTCGCGGAGCAGTTGCGTCGCATCGGCCGGTTCGAAGCAGACGAAGTCGCCACCCTCGTGCGGCCGATGATCGGGATGGATGACCCCTGGGGCTACCGGAACCACCTGCGGTTCACGGTGCGACGCGACGGCGACGTGGGCTACATGCTGCGCGGGACGCACCGCTTCCTGCGCGTGGACTACTGCGAGATCGCCCACCCCCGTGTGAACGAGGTGCTGCGACGCGTGCAGGGCAACACGATCGTGGCGCACCAACTCGCGGTCCGCATCGGTGAGAACACGGGCGACGCGATGATCCAGCCAAAGATCGACTGGCGCCCCGGACACCGTGCCGCACACGTCGAAAGTGGCCAGAAGACCTACCGCGAGTCGTTGAACGGCGTGCAGTACCAGATCTCCGGCCCCGCATTCTTCCAGGTGAACACGCGCCAGGCCGAACGCCTGGTGGCGATCGCGGTCGCGCACGTCCTCGAGGCGAACCCACACGTGGTGGTGGACGCCTACGCGGGCGTCGGCACGTTCGCAGGCCAACTCGCGGACAAGGTGCATCAGGTGGTGACCATCGAGGAGTCCGCCGCTGCTGGCGTAGACGCCGAGGTGAACCTCGCGCAGTTCGAGAACGTGACGCGCATCACTGGCAAGGTGGAGGCGCTGCTGCCCGGCATGACACCCGAGCCCGATGTCGTGATCATCGACCCGCCGCGTGCCGGGCTCTTCCCCGCGGTGATCGAGGCGATCCTTGCCTCGGCCGCGCGGCGCGTGGTCTACGTCTCGTGCGACCCCAGCACGCTGGCGCGGGACCTGCGGCTATTCGTAGATGGCGGCTTTGTCGTCCGCGAGGTGCAGCCTGTCGACATGTTCCCGCAGACCCAGCACATCGAATGCGTCGTCGCCCTCGACCGTGCCATCGCCCGCGCATGACGCTCGTCCTCGCCTCCGCGTCGCCGAGGCGGCGCGAACTGCTCGCCGCCCTCGGCCTCGCCTTCGAGGTCGACCCCGCCGACATCGATGAGACCAGCACCGAGCTCGACCCGATCCGCCTGGCGGAGACGCTCGCGCTCTCGAAAGCACGCGCTGTCGCTGCCCGTCGCCCAGGCGACGTGGTGATCGGCAGCGACACCGTCGTCGCCCTGGACGGGCGGCTCCTGGGCAAGCCTGCCGACGCCG
>CANFFZ010000115.1 GCA_947446155.1 Chloroflexota bacterium
CACCGCAGGCTTCTTCGCTGCGGGCTTGCGCACCGCAGGCTTCTTGGCTGCGGGCTTGCGCACCGCAGGCTTCTTGGCTGCGGGCTTGCGCACCGCAGGCTTCTTTGCGGCGGGCTTGCGCGCCGCCGGCTTCTTCGCCGCGGCCTTCTTGACGGCGGGCTTTTTGGCCGCCGGCTTTCGGGCCGCTGTCTTCTTGACCGCAGGCTTCTTCGCCGCGGGCTTCCTGGCTGCCGGCTTCTTCACGGCCGGCTTCTTGGCAGCCGGCTTCTTGGCTGCCGGCTTCTTCGCAGCGGGCTTTTTCGCAGTGACCATCAGTTACACCTCACCGTCACAAGGCCCCGGACAAACGAAACGATAACATAAATGTGCGTACTGACAATATTTTTTTCGGGGGATAACGTGGAAAAAGTTGACAACTTTTTTTCGCCCCCTCTACCCGCCGCCAGACCCCGATCCGGACCGATCACACCCCCTCGATCGGATCTCGCACGCATCGATCGAGATTCGCGCGTCGTCTGATTCGCATGCGCACCCGCATCACACGCACTGCGTAGACTCGCCACATGACGCACGACGCTCACTCCAACATCGAAGCCGACAACCTCTTCGCCCGATTCGATCCGTGGGCGGCACTCGATGACGGGCGACGCCAACTCGTCGCGGCGCTCGACACCTGCGACGCCCGCTCGGGCGCGCTGGCGCTGGCGATCCCGGAATTCGCGGCGCTCGGTGAGAGCGCCGGGTCGGTCGCCTCGATGCTCGTCGCACACGCCGCACGTGACCGCGCGCATGCCGTGTTCTTCGCCGCGCTCGACACCAGCGACACGGTCGCCACACCGATCGAGGTCGGCGGCGTCGACGTGACGGACTGGTCGGCGGTCCGCGCCGACGTCGACTCCGGGCGCCTCGCGATGCTCGACGCGGCGGTCGGGCTGGCCTCGGAACAGTGGGAGCGGGTACTGCTGCCGCCCTGGGACGCGGAGTCCGGGGACACGCTGGCGGGGTTGCTCATCGTCCGCGCCATCGCGGACGGGCTCCTCGCGAACGCGATCCTCGAGCTCGCCGCGGAGACTCCCGAAGGACATTCCGCGCGGTAGCATCGGCGACGCGGCATCGATAGCAGAGTGCTGAAGAGCGGGAGTGACCGGATGAAGATCGCACGGGTGCAGGTCGAGGGCGCCATCTACACAGCGCGGATCGAGGGCGACACCGCGCACCTCCTCGAAGGGGGAGTCTTCGACCAGCCGGTCGAGATGGGCCGCGCGGTCCCACTCTCGGCGGCGCGCCTCCTAATTCCCTGCGTGCCGACGAAGATCATCGCGATCGGCATCAACTACAAGAGCCATGCCGGGGACCGCCCGGCACCCGGTGATCCCCAGGGCTTCCTCAAGGCGCCCTCGTCCCTCATCGCCCACGGCGAGGCCATCGTCCTACCGGCTGACAGCACCAACGTCCACATGGAGGCCGAGGTGGTCGCGGTCATCGGTCGTCAGGCGAAGGGCATCACGGAGGCACAGGTGGACGCGCACGTCTTCGGCTACACCGCCGGAAACGACGTGTCCGCACGCGACTGGCAGCAGAGCGACCTGCAGTGGCTGCGCGCGAAGTCGAGCGACACCTTCGCCGCCGTCGGCCCATGGATCGAGACCGACCTGACACCCGAGGCGATCTCCGTTGCCGGTCGAATCAGCGGGCGCACCCAGCAGGACTCCGACACTAGCCTGCTCATCCACTCCGTGCGCAAGTGCATCGCCCACCTCTCTCGTTACGTCACGCTGGAGCCCGGCGACCTGATCTACACCGGCACCCCCGGACAGACCGCCGCGGTCGTCGCGGGCGACACGTGCGAGGTCCAGGTCGGCGGCGTCGGGATCCTGCGTAACCCTGTGCGTCAGGGATAGCGCGACTCGTGCCGCGCCCGCTCCGCGTCGCCGCGCTGCAGCCTCGAACGTTCGAGGCCCGCGACCACGTCCGCGCGTGGGAGGCGCTGCTGGCGCGCATCGACCAGTCGATCGCGGGGCATGCGCTGCTGGTGCTGCCCGAGGCCGCAATCCCCGGCTGGGCGCTGCTCTCGCGCGACGCGGCTGCGGCGCTCGACCTGCCCTCGGAGGACACCTGGTTCGCCGCGCTGGCCGAACACTGCCGGCGCACCGGGTGTGCGATCGCCGCGGGCGTCGTCCGTCGCGACGACGACGGCGCGCTCCGCAACGAACTGATCCTCTTCGGCCCGGACGGCCGGGAACTCGCGCACGCGGGCGAGCGCACGGCCTCCGGCTGGTTCACGCGCGGTCGCGGCCCCGCGGTCGCGGAGATCGAGGGCGTGCGCATCGGCCTCATCGTGGGACGCGACCTCGCGCGACGTGACCTGATCCGAGGGCTCGCCGGGGTCCACCTGCTGGTCGCCGCGGCCGCACCGCGCGACACGAGCCGTCTGCCCAGCGCCGAGGCGAGCGTGGAATCTGACCTGCTCACGGCACGCGCCGCACTCCTCGGCGCCTGGGCGATCGCGGGCGGCAAGTCCGGCAGCGAAGCCGGCCTCGTCCGCTTCTGCGGCGGCGCGGGGGTGGTCGACCCGTCTGGCCAGTGGAGTGTGCGTGCCCCCGCTGACCAGCCCGGTATCGCGTCCACCGAGATCGATGTCGATTCGGCGCCCGGCCCAGCACTCGACTTCGCCACCCTCCCGGCGATGGACGCCGCCGCCGCCTCGCGGGAACCGCTGCGCGCCGCCGTCGCCTCGCGGGAACCGCTGCGCGCCACCGTCGCTGCGGTGGCCTTCGACCCTCACCCGTCCGCCGTCGAGTCGATGGAGCGGCTGCGTGCGCTGGTGAATGCAGCCATCGCCGCCGGCGCGCGCTTCGTCGTGCTGCCCGACCTCGCCGGCACCGACCCGCGCGCCGTCACCGCGACGGAGACGCTGCCTTTCCTCCAGGCCCTCACACAGGACTCGGGTGTGACGTTGTTCGCTAGTCTGGCCGAGCGCGCGGATGGTGCGACCTACAAGACGGCATACGCCATCGAGGGCGGCCAGATTCTCGCCACCCACCGCCAGTCCGTCCTCGACCGCGACGAGCAGGCCGCCGAGTTCAGCGCGGGTGCCTCACCGCCCGTCAGCATCCGCACGGCATTCGGCGCGGTGGGCCTCATGAGCGGTGCCGAAGCCCTCGCGCTGGGTGCGCAGGCGGGTGCGAGGGTCGTCGTGTGGTGCGCAGGCGACGCGGCCGCCCCCGTCTGCGGGACGGCGCGCGCCCTCGCGATCGAGGACGGTGTCGCGATCGTGGCGGCCGGCTCGACGTCGCGCTCAGGCGGGGCATTCGTCATCGACGCCACGGGGCGCGTACTAGCCGGCACCCCCGCGGGCGAGGCGGTCCTGGCGACCGCGCGACTGGTCTAGGCGAGTTCGAGGCCGGCGACGACTAGTCCCAGAGCACTCGGCGCTGCGCGCAATGCGGGCACATCAACTGAACCGTGCGCACACGACCTTCGAGGCGGAACTCCGTCACGGCCTTGTCGATGAGGTGCGTGTCGCAGAACCGGAGCCGGCAGCGCTGGCAGGAGTGCTGCATCCGCTCCTGGCAGCCGTCCTCCGCGCACATCGACATCCGGTTGGGCGACTGGTGCGCGTCCAGCCACTGCTGGTGGGCCTCGATGTCCGCGAACTTCGCGAGGCAGGGCTTACGGTTGCAGACTTGGTAGTAATCGGCGTTCAGGGAGCCGTGGTCGGTGCAGAACGGCACCCCGCAGTAGACGCAGAGTCCCGCGGACTCTCGCCCGCAACCGCGGCGCAAGAATCCCGCGCCTGACGAGCAGGTACCCTCGACTGCCATCGTCGCGCGGCTCCGTCCGTAAGAGGAACGAGTGGGCCGCGATTGTCGCACACGCATCGGACTGCGGCGCTACCTCGCGGGAGGCAGCACCAGCAGACTGCCGGCGGAGATCCCGACCGAGAAGATCGCCAGCGTGCGGCCCGAGGCCACCTCGACGACGGTCACGCGACCACCGGCCATGTCCGCCGCGTACAGCCGTGTCCCGTCCGCAGAGAATGCGAGACCGTCTGGCGTCCCCGCCACGTTCACCGTGCGCACGCCACCCTCGCGGTCGACAAGGGCGACGCCCGAGGCCGCCGAGAGCGCTGCCGCCACGAGTGAGCCGTCCGGCGAGAAGATCGTGCGCACCGGTCGCCCACCGACCATTGCGTCCACCCGACCGGTGCCGTCCCAGCGGACGATGTGCACCGCGCCGCCCGTCGCGCCTGCTGGGCCACGCGCGTCTGGTCCGACGACAGGGCGACCGTCTCCGGCAGCGACGACACGCCCACCTCGCGCCCATCGATCTGCAGCACCGCATCGCTCGCGCGGGCCACGGCGAAGGTGCCGTCGTCGCGTGTCACCACCGCGTGTGGCCAGCCGGTCATGTGCGTTGGCGCCACCTCACGCCACGTCGCCGCCGGGCCGCCAATGACAAAGCGGCGTACGGAATCGTGTTCCCGGTCGGTCACCAGCAACCGGTCGCCCTCGGCATCGTGTTGTAGCGCGAGGCCATGCGGGAGCCCGCCGGTGGCGAGGATCTCCACGCCGCCGCTGTCGAGGTCGACGACACCGATAGCGCCGGTCTGCTCCAGGGACACCGCGACCCGTTCCGCTGCGCGTTGAGCGCGGCGACGTTGGTGTTGATCTGTAGCGACATCAGGCCTCCCTGCCCGCCACGCGTTCGTTGCGTGGTGAGGACAGGGATGATCATTCACGAAGCGCGTGAGGCTCGCGATCGGGGAGACCCCGCGATGTGCGGGCTAGCCGCCCCCACCCTGGCCGGACTGCACCTGGAATCCAACCTGGGTGTATGCGGTGTTCGCCTCGAACGGCCCGATCTCGGCCTGACCGGCGCGACCGTCCGTGTGCTGGAACTGCATCTGGGTCGCCCCGCCGGTCGGCACGTCCTGCACGATTTGCCAGCCATCCTTCTGGAGGGTGTCCTTCAGTTTCCCGGCCACGCTCGTGCCGCTGTCCTTCGTGATCGCTAAGGCGCGGAACCCGGAACTGCCAGGCTGCTGCACCCACTCGTACTCCATGACGACGAGGGCATCGAAGAACGTCTTGGCCGGGAACTTCGCCGGTAGGGTCAGGCTCGCCGGCTCGGAGAATGTGCGTGCGTCAGCCTCGACTGCTGGAGTCGCCAGCAGCAGGTACGTGATGCTGGTGCTCGGCGTCTTCTCGGCAGCCATCGCGCGCTGCGCGGCAGCGAGGCTCTTGCGGTCGTTCACGTCGACCCCGCCGACCTTGACGATCTTGTCGCCCTCTTTCAGGCCGGCCACTTTCGCAGCGCCCTGATCGACGCGCTTCACAGTGAGATCGTCGCCCAGCGAACCCGCGATCTCCGGCACCGCGCTGGTGCGCCCAACCTTGAGCGTTGTCTGCTTTCCGCCTCGATCCACGACGAGCTCGTAGGTGGAGGTCCCCGGGCGCTGGTTCACGAGGGCTTGGCCGCGCAGATCGCCGCCGGTCGTCGTCTCGAAACGCATCAGCGTCCCGGTACCGTCCGCCTCGGCGCCCACGACCTGCCACGGGCGAGCGTCGAGTTGCTCCTGGACCTTCTTGGTCACGTCGGCGAGCGGCTCCGGCACGTCATAGACGAGTCCGATGAGGTTCCCCACCTCGGGCCGGCGGATCACGTACGAGCCGATCAGTTTCCCGTTCGGGTGGACCGGGAACTGCAGCCGCTCCTTGGAGTCAGCCGGCAGGCTGGGGTTCAGGAGGTCGGCGAGGTTGTCCGGGAGTTTGGCCTCGAAGATCGCGACGTCCGCGGACGGATCTTCGTTGGCGCGGAGCCAGCGCTCCGTCAGGGCGAAGTCACCGCCCGCTTCCTTCGAGTCACTGCAGGCGACCGCGAGCGGGGTGAGCGCAAGCACGGCGAGGAG
>CANFFZ010000116.1 GCA_947446155.1 Chloroflexota bacterium
GGCGGCCGTGAGGCCGCCCTTCTTCGTGGGTGAGGGCTGGTCGAGGTAAGGTTCGCCCGGTGGCCACATGGGAAGGGAGGGGGCTATGTCGATTCTCGAGTGGCTGCGCTCACCCCGCTGGAAGGTCGCGTCGCCGGATACATCCCATCCTGCGTACGCGGACGCCGATCTCCTGCTCGGACAACTCAAGGCACACGACCCCATCACAGGCGAGCACGTGAACCGTGTTGCCTGCATCGCGATGGAGGTCGCACTCATCCATGGTGTACCCATGGAGCGTATCCCGATGATCGAGGTGGGTGCTCGCCTGCATGACATTGGCAAGCTGGGAATCCCGGACGAGATCCTGAAGAAGCCAAGCGCACTGGACGCCTCGGAGTGGGCGGTGATCCGGCGCCATCCGATCATCGGAGGGGATCTGCTCGCCACCATCCCGTCCCTTGCCCCGGCCGCCGAGACCGTTGCCGCACATCATGAGCGTTGGGATGGCGGGGGCTATCCGCATCAACTCGTGGGCGATGCGATCCCGGTGGACGCACGCATCTTCGCGATTGCGGACTCGATCGATGCTATGCGCGCCGACCGTCCCTATCGCAATGGCATGTCCTGGAGTGCTGTCCGCGCTGAGATAGAGGGTGGCGCTGGCGCGCAGTGGGATCCCGTGCTCTGCAGTGATCTGCTCGCCCGCTTCTACCGTATCGAGTCGCTGGACCTCGGATGTCCTGTCTCGCACCGTGCAGCGAATCTGGGCCGCGCCGCGCTCCCCGGTTGACCCCAACGCCCCTCGCCCGCATGATCTGTCGACTAGTCCCACGAACGGCGTGGGGCGACCGCCACAGACCACGGGTCCCGACAGGGATAACGGCGCCGAATCCGGCCCACCCGTTCAGGCGAGGACTTCCGCACCTCCCACCGGCCACGCCGGTGGCGCGATGCGCCCTCTCGCCTGACTTCGGTCCAGGCGGCGGAGGGCGCAAGTTGTATCCGAGGGGTACCTCGATGCAGCGGGCGCCGGATGGAGGAGTGCGTGCCTACACCTCGCAAGGTGGCACAGGTCGCCGAACTCACTGACGTGGTCTCCCGCGCGGAGATCGCCATCTCGACGTCTTACGCCGGGATGCCGATGGCCAAGCAGACGGAGTTGCGCACGACGTTGCGCAAGGCCGGTGCTGAGATGCACGTCGTGAAGAACACCCTGCTCCGCATCGCTGCGGAACGGGCCGGCCGTCCTGAGTTCGCCCAGCTGACCGAAGGCCCGACCGCTATGGTCGTCGGCTTTTCGGACATGGTCGGCGTCGCGAAGGCGCTGTCCGAGTTCGTCCGTGCCAACGAGGCGGCCACGAAGATCGCGATCAACAACGCGGTCGTCGAGGGTCGAGTCGTGGACGCGGCGTACGTCCGTGACCTGGCTACCGTCCCCTCTCGCGAGGAACTGGTGGCACGGATCGCGGGCAACGTCATCGCCAAGGTGGCAGAGTTCAACAACCTGGTGCTCGCAACCCAGCGCAAGTTCGTCGGCCTCGTCGAGGCGCGTGCGAAGCAGCTGGAGGATGGCGCCGCGGCCTAAGGCCTCGGAGTCGCGACAACGTGAACGGCGTCACCCGGAGCGGTGACGAAGGAGGACTGAGATGGCGAAGGTCGAAGAGGTAATGGACGTCCTGAAGGGCATGACCCTGCTGGAGCTCCGGGACCTGAACAAGGCGATCGAGGACGAGTTCGGTGTGTCCGCTGCTGCGCCGGTGGCCATGATGGCCGTCCCGGGTGCCGGTGGTGGCGCTGCCGCCGCCGAGGAGGAGAAGGACTCGTTCGACGTCGTCCTGACCGACTTTGGTGCGAACAAGATCAACGTGATCAAGGTCGTCCGCGAACTCACCGCCCTGGGCCTCAAGGAGGCGAAGGACCTGGTGGAGGCCGCGCCGAAGACCGTCAAGGAAGCCCTGCCCAAGGCTGAGGCCAACGAGGCGAAGAAGAAGTTGGAAGAGGCCGGCGCCAAGGTCGAACTCAAGTAGTTCGTCCTCCGCTCGTGCTCGCCGCGTAGTCCTCGAGGCTCGCGCACGCTGCACTCGCGAAGCGTCGGCCACTGCGGCCGGCGCTTCGCTGTCTGTGCCGGCATCGAGCCCTTCGAGGGCGCAAGGAAGGTCCACGACATGGCCGCGTCCGAACTGGAAGAGGGGACCGCCCTCACCCTCGACTGGAGCAAACTCGAGCAGGTCGCGGCCGTCGGTGGAGTCGTCCCCTGCGCCGTCCAGAACGCTGACACGGGCGAGGTCATTCTGGTGGCCTACGTGAACCAGCAGGCGCTCCAGGTGGCCGTCGAGACGCGCACAGCGGTGTTCTGGAGCACCTCCCGCAACGAGCTGTGGGAGAAGGGCAAGACCTCCGGAGAGACCTTCGACCTGCTGGACGTCCGCGTGAACTGCGAGCAGAACTCGCTGCTCTATCGCGTCCGCCCACGTCGAGGCGGCATCTGCCACACGAAGACGGCCGCCGGTGAGCCTCGGAACTGCTACTACCGCAGCCTGGACTTCGCCACGGGCGCCCTCGTCAACCTGCAGCCATAAGACCTTCGTGCGACCGCAGAATCGAGGAGTGTGGGGTGCCGCCCCAACCGCCCTCGGTGGTAGCCTCTAGCGATGCATTGCTACGCATGTGACGAACAGGCGACGCAGGAATGTGCCCGGTGCGGCGCGCTGTATTGCGACGACCACGGTGACGCCCTCTGCGCGCGCTGCATGGACCCCGCCTCCGCCGTTCCATCCTATCGGGTCTTCCGAGGCTCGCTCGCCGCGCTTCTGATCGGTTCCATCGTCGCCGTGTGGCTGCTCGTCCTGCCGCCTGCGCGTGCCGACCAGGACGGGCCGCCCTCGTCCATCGCCAACCTCGTCCAGACGGGGACGCCGAGGCCCTCCGCCACCGCCACGCCCGGCGCGCCGACGCCGAGGCCCTCCGCCACCGCCACGCCCGGCGCGCCGACGCCGGCCGCCACGCCGTTCCCCAGAGACGCCACCACGTACCTCGTCACGCCGGGCGACAGCCTGTCGAGCATCGCGCAGCGCTTCACGCCCCCCGGCGTGAACGTCCAGGACATCCAGGACGTCTCGGACGCGATCGCGAAGGCGAACAACATCACCGATCCTCGTTCGCTCCAGCCCGGCCAGCGCCTCACGATCCCTGCCCGCTAGCCCGCAGCCTCGCCCGGCCCTCGACACCTGCCGCACGCCAGCGCCCGACCGCTGCGCTACGCTCACGCCGCCACCAACCAGAGGGAGATCGCATGAACGACGACGTGATCGAGGAGAACCTGAAGCATCGGCAGTCGCTGCTCCGTCGTGCCGCCTACCTCGTGCCGGCGGCCCTGCTGACGATGGGCGGCTTTTGCTGGGCGCTGACGTGGTTGCCCCAGTCGATCATCGGTGTCTTCTTCATGGGGATCATCGCCATCCCGCTGAGCCTGGAAGCGCTCGGCGTCGTGCGCGACCTGACCGCGCAGCCCGTCACGACCGATGGCCACATCGAGCGGATGTGGACAAAGTCGCGCTTCGCCTTCCTCGGCAAAGTCACCTACGTGCTGGTGGAGAAGAAACTCTTCGAACTCAGTCCCGTCGCCGGCATGGAACTCAGACTCGGCGATGAAGTGCGCGTCGAGCATTGGCCGCACTCCCACGCCCTCGTCCGCCTCACTCGCGTCGCGTCCTCCAAGTTGCGGTAGGCGCCAGATGGCTGCCAACAAGGCGACCGTACAGCGGTACATGGAGGCTTACGCGAGGTGGGATCACGCAGCGGTCCTGGCCTGCCTCACCGACGATGGCGAATGGGTAGTCCCGGGCGCCTTCCATCTCGTCGGCCGGGAGGCTTTTGACCACGAGATCGAGGGGCATGGAGCCGCCGGCCCACCGGAGATCGCAATCACCCGCATGGTCGAAGAGGATCAGGTCGTCGTTGCGGAGGGCACCGTTCGGAATGCCCTCGAAGACGGGACCGTCCTGAGCCTCGTCTACTGCGACGTCTTCCTGATGCGTGACGGGCTGATTCGTCATCTGACGTCCTACCTCATGCCGGTCCCCCTCTAGGCTTCGGGTCGCGCCAGTGCGCCGTGCCACTTCCCTCTTCGAGGTAGCGCGTGCGTGCGGCATCCTCTCGGCATGACGCTGATCGAGGCACCAGCACCATCGAGTCCTGCACCGTCCTCGGCGTTCCGGATCGCGGAGATGCCGGAGGCGGAGCGGCCGCGTGAGCGGCTGTTGCGGCTGGGTTCGGGTGCGCTGAAGACGGACGAACTGCTCGCCATCCTGCTGCGCACCGGGAGCGCTTGGGAGGACGTGATGACCGTCGCCCAGCGATTGCTGGTGGAGCGGGGCGGCCTCCGCGGTCTCGCGAGTAGCGACCTCGCCACGCTGGCGGAGATGCACGGCCTGGGTCCCGCGAAGGCCACCACGATCGCGGCGGCGTTCGAACTCGGCAGGCGGGCAGCCCTCGAGTCGGGCGGGGTGCAGGTGCTGGTGAACCAGCCGACGGACATCGTGCGGCTGTTGCAGCCCGAGATGGAACTGTTGCAGCAGGAGGAACTCCTGCTCCTGATCCTGGACACCAAGCATCACCTGATCGCTTCCACCATGCTCTATCGCGGCACCGTCGCCGCCTCGCCCGGACGTGTGGCGGAGGTCTTCCGCGAAGCCGTCCGTCGAGGCGCTGCGAAGGTCGCCCTGGCGCACAACCATCCGAGCGGTGACCCCAGCCCCAGTGCCGCTGACATCGAGTTCACGCGCCAACTGGTGCAGGCGGGACGCCTGATGGACGTCGAGGTCATCGACCGCGTCGTCATCGGACACGGGCCCGGTCGGTGGGTGTCCTTGAAGGGACGTGGACTCGGTTTCGAGTAACGCGCCGTGAATCATGGCGGGCGGGCTGGCCTGTTACCATCGCGTTGGGTGGTGGATGATAGGGAGCCAGGGTGAACTGGGTCGATCTGGTGATCGTGGCGATCATCGCGTGGAGTGCGTTTCGCGCGTTCCGCATGGGTCTCGTCCGTGAACTGACTGCACTGATCGCCGTGATCGCTGGCATCTTCCTCGCCGGCGCACTGAGCGATGATCTCTCCGCGAACCTCGACTTCCTGATCGACGACGCGTCCACGCGCAACCTCGTCGCGTTCATCGCTATCTTCGCCGGCACGCTCATCGCCGGGCAGGTGCTGTCCGCCGTGCTGTCCGATGTCGCCGGGATGCTGCTCCTGGGCCCGCTCGACCACATCGCTGGCGCGATCTTCGGCCTGCTGCAGGGCATCCTCGTCGTGCAGATGCTTCTGATCGGCGTGGCAGTCTTCCCGGCGGCAGCGTCAGTCTCGAGTGCCGTGGACGACTCGAAGCTCGCGGACGTGTTCCTCGACAAGTTGCCGTCCATCGACCGGCTGCTGCCGGAGCGGTTCCGCAACCCGATGAACCAACTGCAGAAGTGGCGCGAGGTGACGAGCCTCCTACAGCCGGTCCCGGCCCAGGGGACGATTCTCCCCGGTGTCCCCACGGGACAGCCGCGATGACCCCCGGCGCAGGCCCGCTCATTGCTGAGGGGTCTGCGCAGACGGGCCAAGCGGCCCGCCAGACCCCCGAGGCCCCCCGACCGCAGGCGGATCCCCAATCCGGTACACTCGGCCCCACGTCGCTGTCAGCGGGCGCGTCCGTCGGACGTGTCGGTACGCGGCCAGACGTCCGAGCCACGGACGGGGCAACCGCGGGGACTGGGGAGACCGTGGCGATTCAGCGCCGCGCCCTGGTACTGAATCAGAACTACGAGCCACTCAACGTGTGCTCGGTTCGGCGCGCGTTTGTCCTCGTCCTCCACGGCAAAGCCGATGTCCTCACCGAAGGCGAAGACCCGCTTATCGGCGCGGAAGATTCGCTCTATGTGAC
>CANFFZ010000117.1 GCA_947446155.1 Chloroflexota bacterium
CAGGCCGTTGGTAAGGTGGCCCCGGAACCGCGCGGACCGAGAGGCACCGTCTTGCCGTACACGATCATTGAGACCTGCATCGGCTGCACAGCCTGTGTGAAGAAGTGCCCGGTCGAGGCGATCTCCGGCCGGCGCAACGAGATTCACATCATCGACGAGGAACTCTGCATCAACTGCGGAGCCTGCGGCGCGGTCTGCCCGCCTGAGGCCATCCTCGACGAAATCGGCGACCTCTGCCGTACCTTCCCCCGCCGCGAACTGCCGCTCTCCAAGATCATCGAAGAGAACTGCATCGGCTCCGGCTGCGAGCTCTGCATCAACATCTGCCCGTTCGAGGCGCTGACGCTGCAGGACGCGCCGAACCACCACGACTACTACGGCATCGCGACCGTGGACGACAAGAAGTGCGTCGGCTGCCGGCTCTGCGAAGAGGCCTGCGGTTGGGGCGCCATCTACATCGACCCGCCGCGCGAGATGCTGAAGAAGAAGGTCTACCCGCTGGAGATCCTCACCCCCAAGAAGGGGAAGGGCCTGCAGCGCGCCGCTGCCACCACCTAGACCCTCGCCACACGCCTCGACCGGAACGACCCCGCCTCGCGCGGGGTCTTCTGTGTGCGGACGCTCGAGGCTCGCGCCGCCGGCCTCGCTATCATTGGCGCCGCGCGAGGGGGAGTGCCAGATGCCGATAGTGCAGGCCGGTCCGGTCAGGCTTGAGTACGACGAGGCCGGCAGCGGCGACAACGTGATGGTGCTGATCCACGGCGCGGCCTCCTCGCATCGGCAGTGGGCCAGCGTGCAGCACCACCTCGCCGAGGCGGGCGTCCACTCTTACGCGATCTCCACCCGCGGTGCGGGCGCTTCCGATCGAGGTGCCTCGCAGGCTGACTACACCCCAGCGGCCTACGCCGAAGACCTCGCCGCCGCCGTCGACGCGCTCGGGCTCACGCGCTTCACCCTCGTCGGCCACTCGCTTGGGACGCTCGTGTCGAGGTATTACGTCCGACGCCACCACGCCCGCGTCCGCGCCCTCGCGCTGATCGCCGGCCCGGATCCGGCGCGCGCCGGACTCTCCGACGAGAAACGCACACGCCGCGCCGCGCGCCCCACCGCCGTCACGACCAGCGATGGCTCACCCTCCGAGGCCTGGACACGCCAGCACATGGGCCTCGATGAGGCCGCACGCGCCGCGCTGTGGCGCGACATCCGCGCCAACCCCCTTGAGCGCGCACGCGGCCAGGAAGCGCCGTGGCCGGGCCTGCAGGACGAAGCGCCGAAGATCCCAGTCCACACCCTTGTCATGCTCGGCGACGCTGACGATGTCGTCTCACCGGCTGACCCGCTGCGGGGCTACCTCCAACTCGATGTGGCGCGCCGGCACCTCCACGTGTTCACGGGCATCGGCCACTACCCGCCGGCGCAGATCCCGGACCGCGTGGCCGCTGTCCTCGTACGGTTCACGGAGGCCCACGCTCAACCCGTATCGCTCGCTGCACCGGCCGCTGCGCGCCCGTGACCGATGCTGTGCTTCGTGTCCGGCGTCTGCGCCCTTCGGCCCGCATCCCAGCGCGCCAGAGCGCTGCCGCCTCCGGCTACGACCTCCACGCCTGCCTCGACGCTCCACTGAGCATCGGCGAGCAGCCGATGAAGGTGCCCACCGGCATCGCGATGGCGGCACCCGAGGGCTGGGACGTCCAGTCGAGGCCACGCTCGGGCCTCGCTGCACGAGGCGTGCTCTCCGTCTTCGGCACCATCGATGCTGACTACCGGGGTGAACTGTTCGTGACGATGTACTGCCTACCGGGCTGCGGGCCGTTCGAAGTGAACGACGGCGACCGCATCGCGCAGCTGGTCGTGGCACGCCTCGCACCCACTGAGTGGGTAGAAGTTGAGTCGCTCGAAGACACCGAGCGCGGCGCGGGTGGCCACGGCAGCACCGGACTGCGGTAGGACTTCGAAATACCTCTGGAGATAGTTCGAGGGCGACCCTTGTGGGCCGCCCTCTCACCTACATCTGCCGTGCGGCGGGGGTAATAGTTGCGACAGATGCGGGTGTCAGTTGGGATACGCGCGGCTTCTCGCCGCGCTGGCGTGACTTACGCCTTCTCCTCGATCAGCACGTAGTGGTACAGGAGGCCGGCGGCGACCGCCCCGATGATCGGCCCGATCCACCACACGACCTGGTCGTCCCAGGCGCCAGCCACCAGTGCTGGCCCGAACGCCCTCGAGGGGTTCATCACCGCACCGGTCAGCGGGCCAGCCGCCAGGATGTCCATGGTGATCGTGAGGCCGATGGCGAGTCCCGCGACCACCTTCGGGCCACGCGAATCGACGGCCGTCCCGAAGATCACCGTCACGAGGAAGAACGTCAGGATCGCCTCAATGCCGACGGCACGGGCGAAGTCGATGCCGGGGCCAAGTGCGGCGGCGCCGAGGTTCGCCTCAACCCGCAGACCCTCGGGGAACAGGCCGCGCAGTGCGAGTGCGGCGATGACCGCACCGGCAAGTTGCGCCACCACATAGCCAAGCGCCGAGATCGTCCCGATGCGCCTCGTCACCCACATGGCGGCGGTGACCGCCGGGTTGAAGTGCCCTCCGGAGATCGCGCCCAGCGCCGAAATCATCAGGGCGATCGCCAGGCCGTGCGCCAACGCGATTTCTAGTAGGCCGATGTTCGTCTTGCCGGAGGCCACGATAATTGCGCCGGCACCGGCGAACGTGAGCGCGAACGCTCCGATTGCCTCTGCGACCAGTGCTCGTGGGTCGAGTGCGTCGTCCATGGTGGCCCCGCTATCCCGCTCGAAGGCGGCTCGATGGGCGCAGTCTGGCATTGAATGGCGAACATGTCAATACACCTGAACATTACTTTCCAGCTGACGTCACGCTCAGTTTGACCTCGGCTCACCGCTCTGCGGTATCTTCGACTGATGGACTGCCCCGAGGAGCCCCTGATGTTCAGCCGCCTCCGCACCGCCCTCTTTGTCCTGATCGGCGCTGCGCTCGGTGCAGTTCTCGGTCGCGTGGTGCTGGAAGCGCGACGGCGCCAGGAGGCTGGCCTCGACCCGATGGACATCGACATTCGCGGGGTGACGTTACGGCCCCAGGACGTGGTCCCGGGCATCGTCGCCGCCCTGCGGGTGAACGACGCACCGTGGTCGTGGTTGCACATCCCCTCCCCGCTCGCCGCGTTCGGCGTGAACCTCGGCGTGGCCTCCTTCGGCGGTGACCTCTCGTCGCTCCGTGAGGCGGTCGAGCGCGCCGCCACCGGTGCGCTCGGGTTCGACCCGCAGGAAATGTGGGGACGCGGTGGCTGGAGCGCCTCCGTCGTCGAGGACGAGGGCTACGCGCCCGACGCACCGGGTGACTCCGACCGGTCGGAGTAGAGCTCGATGCCCGCAGGTGGCGACTTCACGCTGGAGGAAGCCCGGGCGGCACTACGCCTGATCCGCGACACGGTCGCCGAGTTGCAGCGCACCCAACAGATGCTCCGCGGCGTGAAGGACGAACTCAACGCCCTCAACCGCCGGCACCTGAACAACGGCGTCGTCGGTGAGCGCCGTATCCGCGAGGTGAACATCGAGCAGCGGCGCCTCGGCGAAGAGGCCCAGCGGCTGATCGCCGCCATCACAGGGGCGGGCGCCGAGATCAAGGGGCTGGACGAAGGACTCATCGACTTCCCGACGACGATCGATGGCGTCCTGGCCTACTGGTGTTGGCGCGCTGGTGAAGACGACATCGACTGGTGGCACCCTCGCACCTCCGGATTCTCCGGCCGCCGCCCGATCGACGAGGCGCACTGAGCCTGCCGCTAGCCGCACCTCCCGAGGCGCGCGTACGCTCCGCGCCTTGACGCCGCCAGTCGGCGTCACGAGGGGGCTCGGTACCCGGCAACGGGTGCGGCCAACCGGACACCCTCGACAAGAACGCGCCACGTGCGCGATTGTCAGAGGAGACCGTGACCATGTATCGGATCCGTTGGGCCGCAGCGGCGACACTGCTCGTCGCCACACTTGTCCTCGCTGGATGTTCGAGCGACGAAGCCACACCTGAGGCCACACCAGCGAAGGCCGCCACGACCGCCGCGAGCACGGCCGCAGCAGCAACGGCTGCCGCGAAGGCACCGGCCGTCGCCGAGGGCAATGTGCGCGCCGTGATCAACGACTTCACGCTGCCGTCCCCCACCGTGAAGGTGGGAGGCGTCATCGAGTTCGTCAACCAAGACACCACCTCGCACACCGCGACGTCCGTGGACAAGACGACCTTCGACTCCAAGACGATCGACGGCCGTGGGGGCACCTTCAAGTTCACGACGACGAAGGCGGGCACCATTGCCTATGCCTGCATGATCCACCCCACGATGACGGGCACCATCACCGTCCAGTAGCCACGCACCAGCCTTGAACACCAGACAGCCCCGGCAATGCCGGGGCTGTCTGTGCATGAGTGACGGGGGACAGGGGCCGGTAACGGGTGGCGCGGTACCATGAGGGCGCTCCCCGGAGGCCACGTGACCATCGCGATGATCCTCGCCACTGCGTACCTGCTGGGCTCCGTCCCGGCGTCGTACATCGTCGCCTTCATTTGGACCGGCGGCCGGGACATCCACCATATCGGCGACGGCAACCCCGGCGTGATGAACGTGTGGGACAACATCGGCCTCGCGCCAGCACTGGTCGCGGCCGCGGGCGACATCGGCAAGGGCACGGCGGCGGTCGGCCTCGCGTACTGGGTCAGCGATAGCCACACCCTCGCGATGTTCGCGGGCCTCGCCGCCGTCATCGGGCACGACTACTCGGTGTTCCTGCGCTTCAAGGGCGGCAACGGCACCGCGACGACCGTGGGCGCCTGGTTCGGCCTCGTGCCGCTGGCGGCATTCGCCGCCATCACGCTCACCGCGGTGCTCTTCTTCGCTACGCGGCGCAAGCGGTTCTCCGGGTTCGTCGGGCTGACCTCCGTGCCGTTTATCGCGTTCGCCATGGGCGAGCCGAACGAACTCACCCTCGGTGTCGTCCTGCTGCTCGCAGCCCTCGCGGCGAAGATCTTCTCCTTCGAGGGGCTCAGCCCTGCCCGTTCGCGGATCAACCGGTGACCGCCACCTTCGAGGACACGCTTGCGCGGTTCCGCCAGACGGTGAGCGGCCCCGCCGAGGAAGTGCCCCTCGCCCGCGCCGCCCTCGTCATCGCACAGTCCGAGTACCCCAGCCTCGACATCGACGCTTTCGAGCGCCGCCTGCAGGACATTGCGGAGACGCTCGGACACCAACTGGGACGTGACCCGGAACGCCAGACGCCTCACTTCGTCGTGCGCGGGATCAACCGCTACCTCTACCGCGAACTCGGGTTCCGCGGGAACAGCGAGTTCTACGACGACCCAAAGAACCTCTACATGAACGAGGTGCTCTCCGAGCGCATCGGGATTCCCGTGACACTCGCCATCCT
Organism: Chloroflexota bacterium; assembly: GCA_947446155.1. The sequence goes on from CANFFZ010000117.1 coordinate 5,436, forward strand.
GTATGCGGACGTCTGCCAGCGCGTCGGCCTCGATGTGCGCCCGGTGGGGCTGCCAGGACACGTGATCTGCCGCTACACACCCGCCGGTGTGACTGAGGACGCCGTCCTGATCGACGTGTTCAACTTCGGGCGGCTGCTCACGCCTCGGGACTGTCAGGTGCTGCTGCGGAACATCTTTGGTGCCCGCGTGCCGTTCAAGGAGCACTACCTCGCCACGCTCTCGCCGAGGCAGGTCATCCAGCGGCTGCTCCACAACCTGAAGGCCGGCTACCTGCAGCGCGGTGACGAGGACCGCGCCGCCCGGGTCATCGACCTTTTGATCGCGATGTTCCCCTGGGACCTGGACGAGATCCGCGACCGCGGGATGCTCCGGGAGCGCCTCGGGGAAGTCGATTCGGCCCTCCGCGACCTCGAGGAGTACGTGCGCTTCCGCGCCGGCGCCCGCGACA
>CANFFZ010000118.1 GCA_947446155.1 Chloroflexota bacterium
CGCCCTCGTCCAGATGATCGCCGAGGTGCAGGCGAAGGAGCCGGGCGTGATGCAGTACGCGCTCCACAGCGTCGAGGGACAACCCGGTGTGTTCTTCTTCTACGAGCAGTACGCGGATGACGCGGCATTCGCAGCACACCGGACGACGGACCACATGAAGGCGTTCGGGGCTGCCCTCGGCGACCTGATGGACGGACGGATGGAACTCACTCGCCTCAACTACATCGACGGCGTGAAGCGATAGGGACGCCTTGTGGCGTCCCTATCGGCTGTCGACCAGAAGTCGGGCCTTAACCCCGCGGCAGCCCCAGGCCGCGCGTCGCGATGATGCCGCGCTGGATCTCGGACGTCCCGCCGGCGATCGTGCTGCTCACAGCGCTGAGGTAGCCGGTGGCCACCCGGCCGCGGCCGTTCTCGGGGCGCTTCGCGTCCCACGCCATGCCCTGCAGGCCGTACATCTTCAGCGCGGTGTGCGCGATCCGCTGCCCGAGTTCCGTCGTGTACAACTTCGACATCGACGCCTCGTAGTTCGGGACGAGGTTGCGCGCCTGGATGCTGATACTCAGGTAAGAGAACAGCCGCGCGATCTCCGCCTCGATCCAGCGGTCAGCGAAGTACAGCCGCCATGACTTCGAGCGCGTCCCCTCCGCCTGCTTCGCCTGCGGGTCGGTGCGTGACACATCGAGCAGTTGCTTGAGGCGGCGTTGCGTGCCGACGGCAGAACCGATGCCGCTGCGCTCGTAGTCCGTCAGCGTCATGCCGACGTACCAGCCGCGGTTCTCCTCACCCAGGCGGTTCTTCACCGGGACGCGCACGTCCTCGAAGAACACCTCGTTGAAGCCGTGCTGGTCGGCCATGTTGATCAGCGGTCGCACATCGACGCCCGGCGTGCGCATCGAGAACATCAGCAGCGAGATGCCTCGGTGCTTCGGGGCGTCCGGGTCGGTGCGCGCGAGCATGTAGATCCAGTCGGCGTGCTGCGCGCCGCTCGTCCAGATCTTCTGGCCGTTCACCACGTACTCATCGCCGTCGCGCTTCGCGCGCGTCTGCAGCGAGGCGAGGTCTGACCCGGCGCTCGGCTCGGACCAGCCCTGCGCCCACACAACCTCGCCCGCCAGGATCTTGCCGAGGTGCTCCGCCTTCTGCTCTTCGTCGCCATGGATCATCAGGGTCGGCCCCAGCATCATCACGCCGAACCCGCCAACGTTGGAGAGGCCGTTCTCCGCCAACTCCTCGTTCAGGATGAACTGCTCTTTGGGCAACATCCCTGCCCCGCCGTAGGACTTCGGCCAGGCCGGCGCGATCCACCCGTTGGCGACGAGGGCATCCCGCCACGGCTTCGTCCTCGCTCGGACCTCAGGTGAGTTGCCGAAGGACTCTTCGCCGTCATCGGCCCGTTGCTTTGCCCCGTGCTCCGCGATGAACGTGCGCACCTGCGCCCGGAACTCCGACTCCTGTGCGTTGTCGTCCCAGTCCATCGCGGGCCTCCCTCGAAGCGCGACATCGAGGCGCTTCCAGCGTCCTCGTGCCCGAGCCGGACAGATACCGGCTGTACGCAGGCGATTCTAGCGCTGGCCGAACAGCCTGCGTGGCACAGTTATGTCAGTGCGCGCAACGGCGAACGAGTAGGCCTAAGCACGACGGATGCAGGCACACAACGAGGGCGCCCCTCGCGGGACGCCCTCGAATCTGCTCGCGATGCGGCCGAGGCCGCTGGCGACCCGCTAGGCGCGGGTGGAGGTCAGCCAGCCGAACTTCTGCGGCTTGCGCTTCGCGTCCGGGTCCAGCGGCACGTGGATGAGCGACGGGCCCGAGAGCGCCAGCGCCTGCTTCAGCGCACCCTGCAGCTCGTCGTACGACTTCGCGTTGTACCCGATGCCGCCCAGGCCTTCCATCATGATGTCGTAGCGCGCGCCGAGGCTCATACCGCCCACGGGCTTGTTCTCACGCTCGAATAACTCCGCCTTGTGGCCGCCGATGCCGCCGTTGTTGAACACGATCCACGTGATCGGCAGGTTGTAGCGGACCGCCACCTCGCACTCCGTGCCCGCGAAGCCGAAGGCGCCGTCGCCCTGGAGGCAGATGACCCGCTTGCCCGGATTCTGCACCGCGGCGGCGATCGCGAACCCGTGTCCGAGGCCCATCGAACCGAACGAGCCGGCGTCGAGGCGGGAGCGCGGCACCAGCTGGTCGATCACCGTGCGGCTGATGTCCATCGTGCTCGCACCTTCAGCGACGAAGATCGCGTCGGGCGGGAGCGCCTGGTTGATCGCGTGCAGCGCACGGTAGTAACCGATCGGGTCGGTCTCTTCCTGCTTCATCCCCTCGACGAGTTCGGAGTTCGAACGTGCCTCGGCGCGGACGGACTGCAGCCACTCGCTGTCCTGCGGGAACTGCCATTGGTCGCGGTCGAGGACGTCGAGCAGTTGCCCGAGCGTCTTCTTCGCGTCGCCGATCATCATGACCTCGGTCGGGACGTTCACGCCGATCTCTTCGGGGTTGAAGTCCAGCTGTACCACCCGCACGTCCTTGCGGAAGCGCGGCGGCAACCCGAAGTGCAACATCCAGTTGAGGCGCGCGCCCACGAGGAACACGAGGTCGGCGTTCTGTAGCACGAACGAGCGTGCCGCAGCGGCCGCCTGGTCGTGGTCGTCCGGCAGGATGCCCTTCGCCATCGGCATCGCGAGATAGGGGATGCCGGTCTTCTCGACGAAGGCCTTCATCTCCTGCTCACCGCGCGAGGCGGCAACGCCCTTTCCGATGATGATCAGGGGCTGCTCCGCCGTCTTCAGCGCGGCCATCGCAGCCTCGACGTCCATCGGGTCGGACAGCGTGCGGCGGGGGTCGGGCACACGCGGTACCCACTGCACGGCGTCCTCGTCCACGCGGCCAGCGATCACGTCGCCGGGGAGGTCGAGGTAGACCGGACCGGGGACGCCGTGGATGGCCTTCTTCACGGCCTCCGCGACGTAGATCGGGATGCGCTCGATCGTCTCGACCCGCTCCGCGAACTTCGCGTAGGGGCGGACGGCCGTCAGTTGGTCGGCCTCCTGGAAGAAGCCCATCAGGTGGCCCGTGCGCTCGTAGGAACCACCGAGGAGGATCATCGGCCAGCGGTTCGACCACGCGTTGGAGAACGCACCGATCGCGTTCAGCACACCTGGCCCGGACACCGCCAGGGCGGCGCCGATGCGCCCCCCGAGGTAGGACACGGCCTGTGCGGCGTACGTCGCCGGCATCTCGTGCCGCATGCCCACGTAGTTGATGCCGGCCTTCTGTGCCGCCATCGCGATCGTGGTCACTGGGATGCCCACCACTCCGAACATCGCGTCGACGCCCTGCGTCTTCAACGACCGAGCGATAATCGTGGCGCCGTCGATCTCTGCCATGTGTACTCCCCGCCCCATGAATGCTGGGGACACCGTCTGTTTGTCCGGCTCAACTTGTTGGCCCGTCCGGTGCGGCATGGTACATCCCCTGGCGGGCGGACGGGATACCGTTTCTCTCACCGAAGGAATGACCGATGCCCGTCACCATCTGGCTCATCACCCACTCGAACACAGAAGCCTCGGAAGCCGGCCTCGCCGCGGGCCTCATCGACACTCCGCTGTCCACACGTGGCCGTGAGCAAGCACTCGAGGTACGCGCGCGTTATGGCCCCGGAACGCCCGTCCCCGTCGACACCGTTGTGACCGCCGCCCTGCAACGCGCCCGTGATACGGCTGCTATCGCCTTCGAGGGCGTCCCGCTCATCATCACGGCGGACGCCCGCCTCGACGAATGTGACTACGGCACCCTGTCCGGCCGCCCGCGCGACGAAATCGACCTCGCTCGTTCCGCGCACATCGATGTCCCCTGGCCCGACGGAGAGTCCTATGAGGACGCGGTCACCCGCCATCGAGCCGCGTTCGACGCCATCGAGCAGGAGCGCCCGGGCGGCACCGTCCTCGTCGTCGGCCACTACGCCACGTGGATGGCCCTCGAACACCTCGCGAACGGCCGCACGCTCGCCGACGTCGCCATCGAGGAGCGCGCATGGCAGCATGGCTGGCGCTACGACTACCGCCCGAATGACGAGCGCACCCGGTGACCGAGCCGGTCGCGTGCGTCGTCTTCGACCTCGGCGGGGTGCTCGTGCAGATCGTTCGGTCCTAGAGCGAGGCGTGTACGCACGCTAGCATCCCGCCGCATCCCATCGCCTCGGAAGCGATGTTCCTCGCGAGGCGCGGCACACTCGTCGACGCGATGTCCGCCGGCAGCCTCGAGCCTGACGCGTACTACGCCGCGACCGCTGAAGCCTCGGGTGGCGTCTACACCGCCGACGATGTGCGTCGTGTCCACGCCGTGTGGCACTGGGCGGAGTATCCCAACGTCGATGAGGTTGTGGAGGCTATCGAGGCCGCTGGCATCGCGACCGGTGCGCTCTCCAACACGAGTGCCCCTCACTGGGCCGACCTCCGAAGCGCCCAGTCGCACTTCCCGACGGTCGCTCGCCTTCAGTACGTGGTCGCGAGCCACCTCGCAGGCGTCCTCAAACCGAACCCCGCGATCTACCGGGCATTCGAGGCCGCCAGCGGCCAGCCTGCCTCGCGGCTGCTCTTCTTCGACGACCTCCCCGAGAACGTCGAGTCGGCGCGCGCCCTCGGCTGGCGCGCCGAGCAGATCGATCCGATGGGTGACACGGCGGCACAACTGATGGCGGCACTGCGGCGACACGGAGTACTCGACTAGCGCTGCTGATGCTCTGCGATGAACCGCTCGTACTCGACCCGCGAGGCCGCCCACAACCACAACCCCGCTTCGCGCCCCGCCTCGTCCGTGCGGCGCAGTCCGATCGCCTCCGCCACGATGATCGAGGGCTCGTTCGCCGCCTCGATCTCCGCCACGACTTCGCTCACCTCGCGATGCGAGAACGCGTACGCGAGGATGGCGCGCGCACCTTCGCGGGCATACCCCTGGCTGCGGAACGGGCGCTCGATGCCCCAACCGACCTCCACGCGGCCGTCGCGAGGCGGGCCCTTCATCCCGAGGCTGCCCACGACCACGCCATACATCCGCACCACCACCGCGCGACTCCACCACCCCGCGACGCTGGAGTCCTCCCGCAGCGCCCTTGCGACCACCGGGAAACACCCCTCCGCCTCGTCCGTGCTCGGCCACACGCCAAGGTCGGCGCCCAGCCATTCGGCGGCGACGTCACGGTCCCCCGCAAGGATCGCGCGGCAAAAGGCAAGGTCGAACGGGATGAGGTCGAGACGCGCGGTATGCAGGGTCTCCGCGACCACCTCGGCACTGCGGGCGCTCATCGAGCGCTGCCTAAATCCGGCGCACGGCGATCGGCAGCGTCGCGAAGGCGTGTCTGTCCACGCTGACGGACACCTCGTGCGGGCCGTAGGTCGTGAACTGTGCGTTCTGCAGGTCAACGACGAGGTTTGCGCCACCCCTCGTGTCCTCACCGTTGAGTCGCAGCGTCATCTGCCCGCCGACCGGTGCGACCACGTTCTTGCCGTCCGCATCGAGGACGGCGATCGAGAACTCGTGGTCACCTTCATCGGCGCTGCCGTAGGAGAAGCGGACGACGAGCGAGAGGTGTGGGTGTACCGCCGGCAGCGACCCCGCGTGCAGCATGTCCACGCCGATGCCCAGCGCGTGCAGTTTGCCACCGGAGTCCTGCGCTGAGTCGCAGAGGAACGCAAAGCCAAGGTCCATCGCTAACCCCCTCCCGCTGCCGCGACACCGTCCGTCAGCGGCTTCCCGATGATCGGGCCGAGGACTTTCGAGCGCACCGTACCGTCTCGGTCGATGAAGAACGTACCCGGCAACCCGGGCA
>CANFFZ010000119.1 GCA_947446155.1 Chloroflexota bacterium
CCGCTGGAGGAGCCGGCCAACGCCTGGATGCGCTGGCTCTCCTCCTCAGTGGCGTCAAACCGGACAGGGGCCGGGCGCCCCGTCGCGCCATTGCTGGCGGCGGGGTTCGCGTGTGCGTCCTGACGGCTATGCCGTTGATCCATCGAAACCATCCCCGCCCACACAGCGCTGCTGGCGCGGTGTCGAACACCCCACCTACCCCCGCAGGGCAGATGCACCGCAGCACCATCAGATGGGGAAATATATGCCAGATCGCCCGTTGAGGCGCACATCCACCTCGAAGACGCCCATCCGGGCCTCAGCCTGATCCGACCGGCGCAGCCTCCTGCTGGTGCCGGAACGTCCCCCGTAGCACCTCGATCGAGGCCTGCGCGAACAGCTCCGCCCGCAGCGTCCGGGCGTCCGGACGCCCTGCCCCGTACTGCGCCAGGTGCTTTTTCATCTGCAGCAGTGCCATCCGAGGCGAGAACGCCGCCTCGATGAGATCGAGGTGCTCACCCACCACACGAGCCTCGTACGCCGCCCGTCCGTCCGCGGAGAGCGACTCGTACCCCGCATCGAAGAGCCACGGGCGACCGAGGGCGGCCCGCCCGACCATGACCGACTGGCAGCTGGTCGTCGCCATCATCGCGCGCGCTTCGGCGAGTGACGCGACATCACCGTTGCCAGTCACCGGGATATCAACAGCGGCCACGACCTCGGCGATGACCTCCCACGGCGCGCGCCCACCGTAGCGCTGTGCGCGCGTCCTCGGATGCACCGTGATCGCGTCGACCCCAGCGTCCTGCGCCATCCGGGCGACCTCGACAGCGTTTGGCTGGCACTCGTCCCAACCGCCCCGGATCTTGATCGTGAGCGGCACGTCGATGGCGCGCCGCAAGGCTTCGAGGATGCGGCCCGTGGCTGCCACGTCCCGCATCAGCGCCGCGCCCTTGCCTCGATGGACGATCTTCGGCACAGGACACCCCATGTTGATGTCCACGATGTCCGCGCCCGCCTCGACCAGCCGGACCGCGGCGGGCACGAGCGTTTCAGCGCTGTTCCCCAGCAGTTGCATCGCGACCGGGCCAACCTCGGGCTCCTGGCGCGCCGACTCCGCTGCCCACGCGCTGCCCGCGAGCAGTGCTTCCGCATCGATCTCCTCGTTGGTCGTGAAGCCGCTCCCGCAGCGCACGGCGATGCGGCGGAATGGCGCGTTCGTGAACGACGCCATTGGCGCTAACCGGACGGGCGACTCGGCCAGCAGGTCAACCATCGAGATGCGATGCATACACCGAGTATCCAGCGCCAGCGCGGGATGTGCGAGGCGATCCGGCCAGCGACGCCTCAGATTGGCGTGCCCGGTAAGATGGACGCTGCCCTGACCGTAGGAGGTTCCGATGACCACCACTGAGAAGCCTGCCAGCCCGTACCAGGTCGTGGGGACCCGTCCGGTCCGCCCGGACGGCGTGGACAAGGTCACCGGCCGCGCGGAATACGGCGCGGACATCAAACTCCCCGGGATGCTTTACGGGCGCGTCCTCCGCAGCCCGCACGCCCACGCCATCATCAAGCGCATCGATGTCTCACGCGCCCTCGCCCACCCGGGCGTCCTCGCTGTGGTCACCTCAGCCGACTTCCCCGCCCTCGGAAACAACCCTGTCCCCACCATCCGAGGCCCGATCCCCGAGCGCTGGAGCCGCGAACCCCTACTTGCGGACGGCAAGGCGTTGTTCAAGGGACACGCGATCGCCGCCCTCGCTGCGACCGACCCGCACGTCGCCGAGGACGCCCTCGACCTGATCGAGGTCGAGTACGAGGTGCTGACGCCCGTGATGAGCATCGACCAGGCGATCTCGCCGGCCGCCCCATTGCTACACGACCCGGCGATCACCGCCGATATCAAGGGACTGTTCGATCCGGTCGACGGTCGCCAGACCAACATCGCGCGGCAGTTGGAGATCCGCTTCGGCGACGTGGAGCAGGGCTTCGCGGAGTCGGACATCGTGATCGAACGCGAGTTTTCGACGGCCAGTGCCCACCAGGGCTACATCGAGCCGCACAACGCCACCGCGTTCTGGAACAAAGACGGCCTGCTCACCATCTGGACAAGCACGCAGGGCGCCTTCGGCGTCCGCGACGCCGTCTCCGGGGTGCTGAAGGTGCCGGTCTCCCGCCTGAAGGTGGTACCGATGGAGATCGGTGGCGGCTTCGGCGGCAAGATCCCGGTCTACCTCGAACCGCTCGCCGCGCTGCTCTCCAAGAAATCCGGCCGCCCCGTCCAGATCACGATGTCCCGCGCCGAGGTCTTCGAGGCCACCGGCCCCACCTCGGCGACCCAGATGCGCGTGAAGATGGGCGCGATGCGTGACGGCACGCTGGTCGCCGGCGAGGTCCACCTCGGCTACGAGTCCGGCGGGTATCCGGGCGCCCCGGTCCCAGGCGCGGCCCGCAGCGCCCTCGCGCCGTACGACATGCCTCACCACCTCGTGCAGGGGTTCGAGGTCGTCGTGAACAAGCCGAAGGTCGCCGCCTACCGCGCGCCGGGCGCGCCCCAGGCGGAGTTCGCCGTCGAGTCGGTGGTGGACGAGCTCGCCGAGATGCTGAAGATGGACCCGGTCGAGTTCCGTTTAAAGAACGCCTCGCGTCAGGGTGTCCGCCGCTCCGAGGGCGTCCCCCACGGCTCAGTCGGTACTCAGCAGGTGCTACAGGCCGCCCGCGACAGCGCGCACTACCGCTCCGAGATGCACGGCGACAAGATCGGCCGCGGCGTCGCGACTGGCTACTGGGGCAACGGCGGGAACGAGTCGGCCGCCTATGCCGCCGTCAACGCGGACGGCACGGTCAGCCTCGTCACCGGCTCAGTGGACATCGGCGGACAGCGCGCCGCACTCGCGATGCAGTTCGCGGAGACCCTCGGGATTCCCTACGACACGATCAAGTCCACGGTCGGTGACACCGACTCCATCGGCTACACCTCGAACACCGGCGGTAGCCGCACGACCTTCGCGACCGGCTGGGCCGTGATCGAGGCGGCGTACGACATCCGCGGTCAGCTGATCGCGCGTGCCGCGAAGATCTGGGACGTCGAACCCGACAAGGTCACCTACGACGCCGGGGTCCTCCACGAGGAGGGCGGCCAGACGATGACGTTCAACGAGATCGCGCGCAAACTCGCCGGCAGCGGAGGCGCCATCCAGGGCCGCGCCGCCGTGAAGCCCAGCGGCACTGGCGCCGCCGTAGCGACGCACATCTGCGATGTCCACGTGGACACCGACACGGGCAAGGTCACCGTGCTCCGCTACACCGCCGTCCAGGACGTCGGCACCGCCATCCACCCCTCGTATGTCGAGGGCCAGATCCAGGGCGGCGCGGCGCAGGGCATCGGCATGGCACTGAACGAGGGCTACGTCTATCGCCCGGACGGCTCGATGGCGAACGCGAGTTACCTCGACTACCGCATGCCGGTAGCGAACGACCTCCCGCCGATCGAGACGATCCTGGTGGAGTTCCCGAACCCGGGGCATCCCTACGGCGTCCGAGGCGTGGGCGAGGTACCGATCGTCCCGCCGCTGGCTGCGGTCGCGAACGCGATCTATGACGCCATCGGTGTGCGCGTGCGCCACCTCCCGGCCTCGCCCGGGTTCATCCTCGAAGAGCTGGAGCGCCTGAAGAAGTAGGCGCCTGATGTCGGGGAACCAGTCCAGCCTGCGGGTCGCCTTCGGTGCGCTGTCACACCGTGACTACCGTCGCTTTGCGATCTCGCTGTTCCTCACGTCGATCGGTGTCCAACTGATCCAGACGGCGATCTTCTGGCAGGTCTACGTCCTCACTGGCAGCGCGCTCCTCCTCGGCTTCACCGGCCTCGCGAGGGCGCTCCCGCACGTCATCCTCTCGATGGTGGGCGGGGTCGCCGCTGACCGCCTCGACCGCGTGCGGCTGATCCAGGCGGGGCAGGTCGGTAACGCGGTACTGGTGGTGGCCCTCGCGTACGTCACGTTCACCGGGGACGTGCATATCTGGCACCTGTACGTGGTCACGTTCCTGAACGCGGCGTTCAGCGCGCTGACCCAGCCCGCGCGGACGGCGCTCATCCCGGCCCTGATCGAACCGGGGCGGCTCGTCAACGCGATCGCCCTGAACGCGACCATCGGTCAGTTCGCGCAGATCGCGGGTCCCGCGCTCGCCGGCGTCGCCATCGCAAAGTTCGACCTCGGCCCGGTCTACCTCATCAACGCGGCGCTCTACCTCGCAGCGATGGCCGCCATCACCGGTATCCGTGTACCGATGGCTCGCCCCGCGATCATCGAGGGCCTCTGGCAGAGTTTCATGGAGGGCCTGAACTTCGTCCGCACGAAGCCGGTCATCCTCTCGCTTCTGCTCCTCGATGTGGCGGCGACGCTGTTCGGGAGTTATCGAGCGCTGCTGCCGGTATTCGCCGAGTCGCTGGGCGTCGGCGCTGCAGGCTTCGGGCTGCTGAGCGCGGCGCCTGGCGTCGGTGCGCTGCTCGGCGCGGGCTTCATCATGTCGCTGGGCGACATGACCTACAAGGGGCTCTACACGGTCTTCGGCGTGCTCGCATACTGCGTGGCGCTAGTCGTCCTGGCGATTTCGCCGTGGTTCATTGTCGCGCTGATCGCGGCGGCATTGCTGGGCACCACCAACTCCGTGCAGATGATCCCGCGCAACACCGTCATCCTTACGATCTCCCCCAACGCCCTCCGAGGCCGCGTCGAGTCGTTCCGGAGCATGCTTGCGGGCGGTGCGCCACCCCTCGGCTACATGCTCAGCGGCCTACTCGCGGCGGTGATGACCCCTGCCCTCGCGCTCGTCGTGGGTGCCGTCGCCTGTACCGCCATGGTGGGCGCGATCGCCGCGTGGAGCCGCGACCTGCGTGAGCCGAGCCTCGGCGCAGCGGTGCCCGAAGCCCTCGCCGCCGACGGCTAGCGAGGCCTAACGATCGCGGAGCGGGACGAGTTCGGTGAGGATGCCCGCGTTCCCCTGCGGGCGGAAGAACGCCACCGTCCGGCGACCGTCCGATGTCCTTGGCAGCGCGATCTCGGAGAGCCCAGCCGCCACGAGGCGGTCGGCCTCCACGTGGACATCGGTGCAGGCGTAACAGATGTGGTGCAGGCCGGGCCCGCGCCGTTCGAGGTAGCGCGCAGTGCCGCTGGTCGCGCCGGGCGCGGGGACGAGGACCTCGACGCACGTCTCGCCCTCACCCACCTTGAAGAAGAAGTTGTACGTCTGCTCGGGCGCGAAGTACGACCCTTCCGGCCATTTCGAGCGTGGCTCATCGATCACGAGGCCCAGGGCGTCGCCGAGGATGGCGTTCGCTTCCTCAATGGAGTTGGCGACCACGCCAACGTGGTCGATCCGGCTGAGCATGACGCAACCTCCTCAAGCGGGCTAGCCGGCGGTGACCGACACCTCGCGCAGGTTGGGGCTCACATCGAGCGGCGCGCCGGTCAGCGAGGCGATCTCGGCGGCGGTATAGCCAGGAGCGTGCTCTTCGAGCAGGAACCGGCCGCCCTTCACGGAGATCACCGCGATGTCCGTGACGATCAGCGTCACTCCGCGCGGCGACGTCACCGGCAGCGTGGTGTGTTCGAGCAGCCTCGGCGCCCCCTCACGCGTCGTGTGCTCCATCGCGAGCCAGATCTGCTTCGCACGCGCCACGAGGTCCATCGCACCGCCGATGCCGCCGAGGTTGTCGAACGGCGCGTCGCTCAGCCGCCAGTTGGCGAACGAGCCGTCCGCCGCCGCCTCGTAGGCGCCGAGCACGGTGACGTCGAGCCGTCCGCTGCGCACCAGCGCGAA
>CANFFZ010000120.1 GCA_947446155.1 Chloroflexota bacterium
CCGCCAGTGAGATGCGCAGCCGGCGCATGCCGAGGCGGTCCCGCGTCTTCACCGTGCCGAGCGGATCACCTGTCCGCTCCGCGATCTCCTGCTGGGTCAGCCCACCGAAGTAGGCCAACTCGATCACCTCACGCTGCGCGGCGGGCAGCCGGGTCATCGCTGCCCGCACCACCACGCGCATCTCCGAGAGGATCACCCCTACCTCGGGGTCGTCGAATCGGTCGCCCCCGGCGATCTCCCGATCCGGATCCTCGTCGCGCTCTTCGGAGCGGAACCGCCGGTTCCGGCGGCGCAACTCGTCCAGCGCGCGGTTGCGGGTCACGGACATCATCCAGGAGATGAACCGTCCGCGGACCGGGTCGAACGAGGTCGGCTGCCGCCAGAGGCGGTGGAAAACCTCCTGCACGACATCCTCCGCGAGGTGGTGGTCGTGTAGGACCCGGAGACTGACAGAGAATACGAGGGCTCCGTAGCGGTCATAGAGCCGCTCGAGTGCCTCAACCTCCCCACGAGCGATAGCCGCAACCAGGTCGGCGTCCTCGGCTGCACGGTCGCGCCGGGGATCGTCGCCTGTAGGTGTTACGTCTCCGAGTCGTGCTCGGATTCGCGCGCGCGCGGTCGAGATCGCTGATGGGAACGGTTTGGATTCCCGCTGATGGGGAAGCGGTCGAGGTGGCCCCACTGAGCCCTCGAACAGTCCGTCTGATGTGACATCCGGCTCGGTCACCGCTGGCTTCGTAGACCTGAGTGTGGTGGGTACGGCAATCGTACGCCCGGAAACGTCAGAATGCGTGAAGGGCCGCGCGATCGGCTACCTGCACGCGAACGTCAGGGGCGCCTCAGACGGCGCTCCCGGTCGTGAACAGCAGGCCGCGCGCCAGCACCTCGCCCGCCAGCACCGCGCCCAGGGCGATGTACAGCAGCCCGGTGGCAGACATCATCCCGCGAATCTGCGCGGACTTGAACGCGAGCCACGTCACCCCGATCGGAAACAGCAGCCCCACCCCCACACGCAGCCAGAACGCCGGGTTCGCCAGCAACTCGATGCCCGCGCCGTCCGAGGCGGGCACCACCCGCGCCGGCAGCACCGCACCCACGAGCACCAATAGCGCCTGCACCCCGAGGGCGACGAGCACCACCAGCGCCATCTGCTCCATTGGCTCCTTCGGGAGACGTCCGGACGTCAGGTACCAGTGCCCCCACGTCATCGCCATCAACGCCCCGCCCAGCACCGCCGTCGATGCGACGAACGAGAGCACGAGGCCCACCGACGACCACGCCGGCCCGCCGAGGAATCCCGCAAGCAGCACCACGCCCGCGAGGCCCACGGCGCTCCCCGCTACCCCCGACACCATCGAGGCGCGGCGACGCTGCCCGAACGCCGCCACCACGTACACCGCGGAGCAGGCAAGGAATGCCACCAGGACGCCCGTGAACGGCCGCAGCCAGCCATCGGCCAGTGCATAGCCATCGATCTCCGCACGGGTCTCCAGCGTGCTCACCGTCCACAGCGCGAGCAGCGCGAGGGGCAGCACGAACATCGCCCCGGCCTTCACGTATCCCGTTGTGACCTGCCGTCGTGCGTCGAACACAGTGACCATGGCGAGCGAGCCGACGGCCAGTTCGACCAGCAGCACGAGGACGGTGTACGGAAGGGAGGCGGCGTTCACGCCTCAATCCTCTGTGTGGGGGATCGCTGGGTCAACGCGGCGGCCGTAAGCACGAGGTGAACGGCACCAGCACCGTCGTGGCTGCCACGTACAGCGGGTGCCGAGGGTTGCCCGCGCCCGTGAGCCCCAGGCACCACGCGCGCTCCGGCAGCCCGCGCATGGCTGGCCTCGCGGTCTCAAGGAGCGCGAGCGGCACATTCCCCCAGCCGGCGATCACGAGGTCGGCCCGCGCGACCGCTCGGCGCACCGCCCGACCGTTCGAGGCGCCCGCCGGGTCGGGGTCGTCACGCAGGGCGCCCGGACGCGTGCTCACGAGCGCGAAGAGGTTCACCACCTCGATGCTGCCCGCGCCCCACGCGCGGGAGAACGCGAGGCATCGCCGCAGCGTCCGGTCGTCCTCGTCCGCGTCCGCCGTCGAGGGGTTGAGCAGCACCCAGCAGACTCGGGGCCCGTCTGCCCACGTTCGGCCGAGGCTGTAGCGGTACCGCCTGTCGCGGGAGAACGAGGCCCAGCCCCGCACCTCGATGCCCGTGTCAGTCGAGCGAGGCGACATCGACCCCGTACTGGACGACGCCCAGCAGGTTCCCGGCCGGGTCGGCGAAGTCGAGTTCCACCCCACCGGGAATCGCGTGGTATTCCTCCGGAATCACCACCCCGTGGGCCGTGAGGTGCGCCCGGAAGGCGGCGACGTCCGGCACACGGAACCTCGGCTGGGCGCCGCCACCCGAGGTGCCCGCGTGCAGGCCAAAGTCGATGTTCGCCACGCGGACGCGCACCCAGTGCGGCAGCGCCTCCTCCGTGACGATGCCACCGAGGACGTCGCGGTAGAACGCGGCGAGTGCTCCCACATCGGGCCCCCGCACGAGCAGATGGTCCAGTAATCCTGGGCGAGGCTCGTCCGCCATCTCAAACCCTCGATCCTGCGCCGGGTGACAGCGGGGCATTGCCGCGCCGCGCCGGGAGGCGCACCATCCCCATCATGCCGCAGTACCTGACCGCAGTGCATGGCGACCGCCGCCGATACCTCGTCAAGGCCCTGCGCGAGGTCGGCCGCCGCATCACTCGCGTCGCCTCTGGCGTGGACCAGAGCGTCCTCGACCTGACGCCGGAGGGGGAGGAACGGAGCATCGCGCAGATCGTAGGCGACCTCCGAGACGCCGAGCGCGAAGACCAGCAAGCCCTCGAAGCCATGCTCCGCATCGACGGCTCCACCATCGCGGCGCGCAGCAGCGAGCGCGGCATCGAGACCGGGCGATACGAGGCGGACGACGTCGCTGAACTGTTGTGGGACTTCGCCACGCTGCGCGAGGAGACGATCTGGATCCTCGAGAGCGCCGGGGGCCGCTGGCGGAACGTCGGCGTCCACCCGTTCCGGGGTGAGGTCGAGGTGCTGGCGTGGGTGCAGGAGATCTCAGAGCGCGACCTGGACGCGATGTGGCGCATGCAGCGCATCCGCGACCTCACCCGCCGACCGGACGAACCGCCCGTCGCGGGCGACCCGGACCTCTAGCGGCGCGGCACCTGGCTAGTCGAGGTCGTTCGCGTCTTCGTCGTCGTCAAGCGGGTCCCCGAAACCGACGAGGGCTGCCGCCTCAGCGACCAGTGTCTCGGCGTTCGTAATCGGCGCGGAGCAGTCGCGTCCCGCGCAGACGTACGCCACGCGCGGTCGGTCACCCGGGAGACCGATGTCGCGCATCAGGCCGGCGTCTTCGAGGAGCGAGAGCCGTTGCACTGTCCGTGCGGCGACCGGCAGGCGGAGCGCCGCGCGGTAGAGCGGATCGACCACGCCATCCGGCTCGCCGACCGGGAACTCCCCCACCACCTTCACCTCGGGCTCAGCCGTGAGAATGCGGTCGACGACCCGAGCGAATGAGGCGGCTGCTGCCCCTCGCGACTCGAACCCCGGCGCGATCGCCGCCAGCGTCTCCATCGCGACATCGAGGTAGCGGTCGTCGTGTGTGAGGCGGGCGAGCCAGAGGTTCGCCTCGGCTGCTGCCACGTTGAGCGCGAACGGGATCACGGCCTCGTCCAGCAGCCCCAACTCCTCATGCCAGTCGGCGGTGTCGAGGAAGCCATGGCCCCGCTCCCACCAGCCACGCTCCAGGAGTCGCGCGAGGTTCCGCGCATGTTCGAGGTACGTCCCACCGCCGTTCACCTCGTACGCGGTGAGCAGCGCCAGCAGCGTCTCCACCTGGTCGGCCAGCAGCCCGAGCACGCGAGCGTCGCCGTCCCACGCGTGGTAGACGCCCGCTTCGCCTGCACGCATCTGGTACGCGATGAACTCGACGGCGCGCAGCCCTCGTGCGGTCCAATCACGACGGTTGAAGGCTGAACCGGCCTCGATCAGTCCGCGCGCGGCACGGGCGCACGAGTCCGCGAACACCGGTGCCCCTGCCGGTGGCAGCCTGTGCCGCAGCCCACCTGCCGAGTCGCCCAGCGCGGCGTCGAGGAACGCCGCCGCTTCCTCGGCCATCTCGCGCAGCGACTCCGCCACGTCATCGTCTTCGCGCGCCAGTTCGGCGACCGCGAGCAGCGCTTCGCCGAGGTCGTTCGCGCAGCACATCGATCCGGGGCGCGCCGCACGGCGCAACGCAGCGCTCGCGACCGCTCGCGCGCGCTCGACCGCGCCGGGCGTCCGGCGTCGGTGGTGCGCGTAGCGCCACAGCCGGGCCGCCTCGACCGAGTGGGCCGCCGAGTCGTACTCGCGTTCGGCCGTCTCCAGCAGGTCGAGCGTGATGTCGAGGATGGCCGGGGTCAGCGCGGAGGACCCGCGCCGGTACGCCGCCGCCGCGCTCCCCGCTGCCCGCGTGATCCGCGCCGTCTCCGCCTCGGACAGCATGTCCTCGCGGTCGCCGTCCCAGCGGGCGAGCGCGGACGTCGCGAGGGTGACCACGGCATCGGCGTCCGGCTCCGCGCGGTCGAACGGCTCACCCTCGGGCGTAAGCGCGATGACCACCGGCGCCGGGCCGTAGCGAGTGGCGATATCCGGACGCTCCTCGGCGTCCACTTGGACGGCTACGAACCGTCGGACGAGGGCAGCGAGACGCACATCGGTGAGGGCGGCTTCAAGCCGCTCATCTGCACCACTCCAGGCGCCACCAAGTACGAGGAGGATGGGGCGAGCGGACGTGCGCGCGAGGTCGAAGGCCTCGGGGCCCCACTCTCGCCACGGCAGCACATCCGGCCAGCCAGTGGACGAGCGAGACAGCGCTGGTAAATCGTCTGGCACGTTCGCGCCTCCGCGGATCGAGGTTAGCACGCGCCTTCGGGCGGCCTCGGCACCCGCTACAGCCCGATGACGTCCCGATGGCCGAGGACGGCGCGTGCCATGGTGACGCTGCCGAGGTGGCCGTTGCCGTGCGCGACCAGCACCTGCCAGAGGTGCTCGGCACGCGACCGCTCACCCCACGGCCGGATCGGCGCGATCGTGTCCAAGTACTCCTGCGTCGCCGCCTCCAGCCGAGGCAGGACGCCCACCTTCACTGCCTCGATGTAGCCCGCCAGCGCCTCTGGCTCGGGGAAACGCATCGCGTACGCCTCCTCGGGCGGCATTCCCGTGCCCTGCGCCGTCTTCGGGAGGCCCCAGCGCTCCTCGTACCCGTCGCGCAGCCACACCGGGCGGTCGCGGTCGAAGGCGAAGAACAGCACGTTGTCCACGGTGCGCGCGACGTGCCACATCTCGAAGGCGATTGAGTTCGAGGTGGACCCCGCGCGGAAGTGGATCTGCTCGTGCGTCAGGTCGACGAGGCACTTCGAACAGTTGTCGAGCAGCCGCCCCACCATCAGCGACAGATGCTCCCCGGTCGTCGTCTCAGCCATCGGTGCCCCTCGATCCTCGCGAGCCGCTGCGGCCCGCCGCTATGGACGCTTGCGCCGCGACAGCATCACCACGATGACGCCCGCTGTGACGAGGAGCAGCGGCCCGCTCGCGAAGCCCGGCAGCCAACCGCCATGCATCCAACCCATCCCCATCCAGCCGATGCGGCTGACCAGCAACCACGCCCCGATCGCGAGGAGCCCGAGGCCGATGATGAAGCCGGTGTCACCTCGGTCGCGGGGGACGCGAGGCTGCGCGGTGGCCGCCGGGGACTCCG
>CANFFZ010000121.1 GCA_947446155.1 Chloroflexota bacterium
CATCCTCGACAGCGCGGGCGGCGAGGTCTGGCGGTACTTGCCCGCCTCGGACGGGTTCGACTCGGAACGCACGGGGACGCTGGGCGGCGGGGAGATCGCGCAGGCGAGCGAACTGACCGTGGACGGCGATGTCTTCCTGCTGGACGGCGCGCGACTGCGCCACTTCCGGCAGGGCCGCGAACTCGCGCCGTTGCTCCAGGGGCTCGACAAGCCGCTGCAGTCCCCGATCGCCCTCGGCGAGGACTTGCTGCGAGGCATCCTGTACGTCGCCGATCGCGGCAACCGTCGCGTGATCGCGGGCGACCGCGAACTCGCGTTCCAGCGCCAGTACCGCCACACCGACTTCGGCGACCTCCGAGGCATCGGTGTGTCCTCGGACGGCTCGCGCGTGTACGTCCTCACCGGCGATCGCATCGCGTGGTTCCAGCCGAGGCCGCCCGCGGCCGGGCCCGGTGGCGCAGCGACCCCCGTGCCCACCTCGACGCCCACGCCAGCCGCGTCACCTACCGCGACTCCGACGGCCACGCCCACCCCCACGAGATAGCCGACAGCGAGACAGCGATGCCCGACGCCCTCGACCCGATGCAGGAGCGTGCCGTTGCGGATGCCGTGGTCACACGGGCGGCGCAACAGTTGCGCGAGCAGATGAAGCGCGTGGCTGCAGCCATCGTCCCGTTCCCCGCGTTCCCCGGCGCTGTCTTCGCCTACGGGATCGAGGTGGAACCGATCGGTACGGAGCAGGGCTGTGTGATCTTCGGCGACGACGGGACGCTCTACGAGCTCCAGATCGGAATGGACGCCTCGCAGGCCGCCCTCGACTCCGACCAGGTCGGCACCCGCCACGAGGAACTCGTACCCCTCGATGTCCCGCCGGCGGAGTTCGTCACGTACGCCCACCGCGCGATCGCGGCAGCGACCGCCTATCTCGAACGCCGGTCAGCCGAGGCCTAGTCCGCGCGGTAGTCGCCGGAACGGCCGCCGGACTTCGCGACCAGGCGGATGTCGCCGATGCGGATGTCGCGCTGCACGGCCTTCACCATGTCGTAGACGGTGAGCGCGGCCACGCTGACGGCCGTCAGTGCTTCCATCTCCACGCCGGTCTGCCCCGTGACGCGCACCGTCGCTTCCACCTCGATGGTGTGGGCGCCGTGGTCGGGCTCGAGGGTGAGGCGGACGGCGGTGATCGGGAGCGGATGGCAGAGCGGGATCAGTTCGTGCGTGCGCTTCGCGGCCATGATGCCGGCTACGCGCGCCGTCGCGAGCACATCGCCCTTGGGCGCACGGCCTTCGACGATGAGCGCGAGCGTCTCTGGCGCCAGAAACACGCGCCCTCTGGCCGTCGCCTCACGCGTCGTCGTCTCCTTGGCGGAGACATCGACCATCCGCGCTTCGCCGCGGGCGTCGAGGTGAGAGAGGCCGCCGGGGTGTTCGTCTGGGTTCGTCATCGTTCGCGGATCGTAGTCGACGGCTATCCGCCGATGTACGACATCTCGACCTTGCGCAGGTCAGGCGTCGCCTGCGAGCGCAGCGCGGAGTAGCGGTCCTCGCGGGCGCGCCACGTGCCCTCGATCAGCGAGGTGAGCGCAGCATCCGAAGCACCCTCGCGCATCGCCTCGCGTAGGTCGATGCCCCCGGCGGCGAAGAGGCACGTGTAGATACTGCCCTCGGCCGACAGCCGCATGCGGGTGCAGGTACCACAGAACGGCTGGGTGACCGAGGTGATCACGCCGACCTCGCCCGTACCGTCGCGGTAGCGGTAGCGCTGCGCGACCTCGCCGGTGTAGCGGGCCTCGACCGGCTCGAGCGGCCAGCGCTCGTCGATCATCCGCACGAGGTCGGAGGCGGGCAGCACCTCGTCCAGTTTCCAGCCGTTCGTCGTGCCGACGTCCATGAACTCGATGAAGCGGACGGTGTGCGGTGTACCTCGGAAGCGCCCGGCGAGGTCGAGCAGCGTGTGGTCGTTCACGCCCCGACGCACCACGGCGTTCACCTTCACCGGGAGGCCGGCCGCCTCGGCCGCCTCGATCCCTTCGAGGACGAGCGCGACGGGGAAGTCCATATCGTTCATCGCGCGGAATGTCGCGTCATCGACGGAGTCGAGGCTGACCGTGACGCGGTCCAGCCCGGCTTCGCGCAGCGGTGCCGCGAGCGTCTTGAGCATCGTGCCGTTGGTGGTCATCGCGATCTCGACGTCGGGCACCTCACGCAGCATGCGGACGAGCGTCGGCAGTTGGGCGCGCAGCGTGGGCTCACCACCGGTCAGGCGGAACTTGCGCACTCCCTGCGCGGCGAACAGCCTCGCCAGTCGCGTGATCTCCTCGAATGTCAGGACGGCCGACCGAGGCAGGAACGCGAAGTTCGCGCCGAAGATTTCTTTGGGCATGCAGTACTGGCAGCGGAAGTTGCACCGGTCGGTGACGGAGATCCGCAGATCGCGCATCGGCCGCCCGAGGGCATCGACGAGCTTGGGGCCCTCGGCTCCCCCGCTATCGAGGTCGTCCCATTCGGGGTGCGGCGTGCCAGCGGCTGGGGTCATGGATCGAGTGTAGGCCGTCAGGCACGGCGGTGCAAGACGGGGTCAGGCGGCCGAATCCAGAGCCCCGCACGCCTCTACGGGGTGTGGCCGTTGGATGCTGGCTTCAGCTGATCGGCGCTGGCCATGAGGTGGGTCACGATGGCGGCATCCGAAACGGTGAACGTGACCGAGCCGGAGCCCGCATCCACAGACGCCCGCACGTTGCCGCCGCCAGAGATGTAGTCCAGGAGCGCTGCGGTGAAGCGCTCGGCTCGAGTTCCGGTGTACTCAGGCATGGGTTGGCCCCTCGCGCTCGACAACCTCGGCGCTCGATTCGGTGGCGGAGGGGACTGCCGCAACCATCGCGGGGCGCGGGTAGATCACCATCGCCTGCATGCCGAGTTGGGAGAGGACATCCAGGATGCGGTCAATTTCGGGTTCAGATAGCGGCACGGCACAGCCTTTGTTGTGTAGGCCGCCACATCTCAAGATCAGGGTGAGGGGTCTACGGGTCTTGTCACCGAGGCTAGGCCCTACCGAAGATCCTTCTTGTGTCGGGGCGCGTGTGGGGAGACCGATAACGTGACAACACGACGACGAGGGGGAATCTGACGAGTGGTGGCTCGCGCCCTGGACAACGCCCCTCGAATCTGCGCCCGGGTATCCGACGGCACCCCGGCCGTCTTATGCTGGAGATTCGAGGACGCGACCCCAGTGGCTGGGTGTTCGGTGTCTCGATCCTGACGATTCTTCACCGAGGCGGCCGCGAGCCGTCGGTTTTGCTCGCTTCTCGGCGAGGGCGCTTTCAGCGAGGCTCAGCATGTACGTCGTCCACACGACCGACCTGACGAAGATTTACCAAGACAAGTACATCGCCCTGAATGCGCTCAACCTGCGCGTGGAGAAGGGGATGGTGTTCGGGCTCGTAGGCCCGAACGGCGCCGGCAAGTCGACCACGTTCCGCATCCTCCTGGGCCTGCAACGCGAGACCGCGGGTGATGTGCAGGTCCTGGGCGAGGCGATGACGCCGGAACGCGCAGACCTGCGCCGTCGCATCGGCTTCTTGCCGACCAACCCAGCGTTCCCGAAGCACATGACGCCGATCGGGTTCCTCGAGTTCGTCAGCCGCATCCTCGGCATGCCGTACGAGCGTGCGCGCGTGCAGATGGCGCGCCTGCTCCAGGCGGTCGACCTGACGCAGGCGACGTCCCAGAAGATCGAGGGGTTCTCCACCGGCATGCTCACGCGACTCGGCATCGCCGCCTCACTCATGAACGACCCCGAACTGCTGATTCTGGACGAGCCGACGTCCGGCCTCGACCCTGCCGGCCGCAAGCAGACCATCGAGTTGATCCGGGAACTCTCCGGCCGCGACCGCACGATCATCCTCGCGACACACATCCTCACGGACGTGGAACGCGTGTGTACGGACGTCGGCATCATCTCGCAGGGCCGCATGATCTACTCGGGGCCGATGTCGGAGATGCGCCGCCTCGCACGTCAGGGCACGATCTCGGTGGAGATCGAGGGCAACGCCACCGCGTTCGAGCAGCAGATCCACACGCTGGATGACATCGGCTCGGTGCAATACGAGCGCGTCGGTGCGGAGTTCCGGATCACGTTCCTGGGCACCGAGGCGCTGACGGTCTACCTGACGCGCGTGCTGCAACTGATCGACCGCACCGGTGTGGAACTACTCCGCGTAGACACCGGCTCGGACGAAATCGAAGAGGCGTTCTTGCGCCGGCTGGAGGAGGACCGCACACGCGGCTTCCTGCGTGCCGCTGCCTGGGCCGCGACCCAGGACCTTCGGCGCCCTAGCCGAGCGAATGAGGAGATCGATGCAGGCATTCCTGGCCATCCTTCGGTATGACCTAGGTCTCCTCTTCCGCTCCTGGATTACGCGGATCTGGATTCCTCTGCTGGTCGCCCCTGCCCTCTTTTTCGTCGTGGTCGCCGCGAACGAGAACGAACTGGCGTCCGAGACGCTGGCTGCCTACGTCACGGCGGTCCTCATCCCGATCTCTGGCCTCGCCATCGCCGTCCTCGGCACCGGCGCCATTAGTGGCGAGTCGGGCGTCCTGGCGGACGGCATCCTGTCGAGGTCGGTGACGCGCACGGAGTACATCAGCGCGAAGATCGTCTCGCGGCTCGGGTTTGCGGCGACGGTCACACTGGCAGCGCTGATCCCGTTCGTCTATCTCATCGACCGTTACGCCGAGCCGGACACTTCATGGGCGGGTGTGTTCGTCGGCCTCGTAATCGTGTTGCTGTTGCTGCTGTTCCTCGGCGCGATCGGCATCACGCTGTCGACAATCCTGTCGAACGTGCTGCTCTCCACGCTGATCCTGTTCCTGGGGGTGACGCTGTCCGGCGCGGCGCTGCAGTTCCTCGGCCTGACGTGGATGAGCGCGACGGCCGTGGTCATCGAACTCCCAGCGACGTTCCGAGGCGACAAGAACTGGTGGGAACTGCTGCGCGTGTTCATCGTCTTCTCGACGCTCACCGGAGTGGCGATCGTCACGTCGTTCTGGGTGTTCCGCCGCCGCGACCTCTAGGCGACCTCAAACGTCCGAGGGCAACGCGAAGGGCGGCCTCGCAGCCGCCCTCGTCGTTCCCACGTGCCCGCCGAGGTCAGGCCTGGACGCCCGCCTTCATGTCTTCGATCTGCTTGATGAGGTCGGCGCGGCGGGTCGCCATGCGCGTCATCTTCGCGCCCAGCTCTTCCTTCATCGTCGAGAGGTTGCTCACCTTGTGGTCGACGACCTCGAGCTGGCGTGCGAGCGCCGCGATGGCGGTGGAGACGCGTTGCAGGCGCTCGGGCAGTTCAAAGTCCGGACGGCGGGTCGCGGCGATCTGCTTCAGTTCCTCTTCAGCCTCCACCATCTCCTTAATCTCGGAGAGCGTGAAGCCCAGGAACTGCTGGAGCTGCCGGACGTAGGTGACGCGGTTGATGTCTTCGTCGGAGTAGAGGCGAAAGCCACCGTCCATCCGCTCGGGCGGATCGAGGACGCCCTTCTCCTCGTAGAAGCGGAGGGTGCGCTGAGTGACGCCAGTGCGCTCCGCCACTTCGCCGATCTGATAGCGCTGGGGTCTGGGGGCGGCGTCCGCGGACTCTGCCGTCATCCGTACCGTCCTTCGTGACCGAACCACCCGATCTATCCGTTGCCAGCGCAGCGCGCCGTTCCGACGGAACTGATCTCAGGCGGGGCAAGGGTACTCGGTCGGCTCGGGTGTGTGGGTAACAC
>CANFFZ010000122.1 GCA_947446155.1 Chloroflexota bacterium
CCGGTCCCGCCATAGGCGTGGGGCGATCCTCGACGGTGACACGCCCGGGAGCGTGAAAGATGGTCGCGCGCACGTGGATGGCCTTTGGCTGCGTTCGTGGGTGCGGGCGGAGTATCGCACCCACGGGCGCCGAGGACATTGAGCAGAGTGGGATTTGGCCGTCCGGCGCACGCAGACGGGCCTCACCCGAGGCCCGCTGCGTGCAGGCACCGAGCCCGCACCCCAAGGACTGACTGACTACTTCTTCTGCAGGAAGTACGAACCGACGAACATCCCCGCGACCAGCGCGACGATGCTCCCAACGAATGTGCTCCACACGCCCATAATCGCGGCGGTGGTGGCAGCAGCCTGCCCCGCCTGCATCGCCGCGGTGGTCGCAATCGTGCCGGCCTGCGTGGCTGCGAGCGTGGCACTGGCGCCCGCCTGGGTGGCTGTCAACGTGGCGCTCACACCCGCCTGCGCTGCGGCCTCGGTCGCGAGCGCACCAGCCTGTACGGCAGCCTGCGTGGCGAGCGCTCCCGCCTGCGTGACGGCCTGGATCGCGAGCTGGCGTTTCAGCTCCTCGACCTCCTGGAAGATGTCTTGCTTCTCCACGATCTGCACGATGCGGTTGGTGCCCTCGCCGAACGACCGCTCCGCGGTCACCGTGTCGCCATTCATAGTCATAGCGGTCGTCTCCCTTCTGCCTGCTCCGGCGGATGCCGCAGCGTGTGAAAAACCGTATCGGCAGATCCGTAGCACCGGGCACCGCCGCCACTGGGTCAGAGTTGCAGGTGCGTTGCAAGTCCGTGATGTGACGAGGCTAGATACGGAACGGGCCCCTTACGGGGCCCGAGACGTCTCTCCGGTGGAGGGAGGGCTGTTAGGCGGCGGTCTGCATGAGCTTGAGCGCGCGCGCGAGGCGGGCCTTCGAGCGAGACGCGGAGTTGGGGTGAATGATGTTGCGGCGCGCGGCGCGGTCCAGGGCGGACTGGGCGGTGCGGACAGCCGCGGTCGCCTCGGCATCACCGGACTTGATGGCGACGCGGGCGTCACGCAGGGCGCGGGCGGCGCGCGTGCGAATCGGCTTGTTCATGGCCGCGTGGTGCTCGTTCTGGCGGATGCGCTTGCGCGCGGATCGGGAATGGGCCATTCGGGGAACCTCGTCACGTCGTCAGGAAGGCGCCGCGCCGGACTACCACAGTCCGAGGGCGTCGGGAAATCGTAGGCTGACCACGCCCGCACGGGCAAGCGCCCAAGCACCCCGACCACCTGTGAGGTGCCCGGGGTGCCTGATCCGCCTCGGATATGGGTCTGTGAAGCGCTACGCCCGCTTTTTGAGCGTGGCGGTGTGCTCCGCGAAGTGGTCGATGGCGTTCTGAAGGATGCCGCCGACGTTCTTCGCGTAGGTGTCCGTAGTCGGAGTGCCCATCTTCAGCAGGTCGTGGTCTTCCACGTACCGGAACGCCCGGTCGGAGATCGCTGTCGCGGCGTCGAGCGTCGTGAGGGCGGCCTCGAGGTTCTCGAGGGGCTTGCGCTCCCAGTCCGTCGGCTTCGCCTGCATCGCCTCGAAGCAGCGGGTGGACATCAAGACGTCCGCCCCGATGGCGTGCTCCGCGAGCTTTCGCGGTGTCCACTCGTCGTCCGGGGCCGCCTGCTCCCATTTGCCGCCCGTGGCGCTGAGCGCCTCGCGGAACGCTGCGCGGTTCGTCGCCAGTTGCTGGCGCATCTCTGCTGCTGAGGCCATGTCACTCTCCCCATAATGCCGCGCCGCTGCGGCCCGTGCGCTCGTCCCCCTCCGGGCCGCTGCGCCGCCCGTACTCTAGAGGGCGCGAGCAACCCGTGCCTGATATCGATTGGCACGCGGCTGCGGACTAGGCGGGGACATCGATGGCTGGTGGGGGACTCGGGCTCATGCCGGATGCGACCGCCATCGCGCGCGTCGCCCGCGAGGCCACCGGCGACACCCCGGGCGAGGTGCGCCCTCTCGGACGCGGCGTCACCTGCGTCGCCTGGGCCGTCGAGGCCGGGCGGCAGGAGGTCGCCGTCGTCATCGAGATCCCGCGCGAGGGGCGGGACACGACCCACCAGGACGACCCCGCCAACCTCGCCGCGCGCCACGCGATCCACGTCGCCCTGCGTGAAGCCGACCCGGCTGCCCCCGTCCCCGAGCCAATCGCCTGCTCCGCCACCATCGATCGCGACCCCCTCGGTGGGCGCTGGTCGTGGCAGGTGCTCGGCCTCGCGTCGGGCGAGGAACTCGACGCCACCCGACACCCCGAGGCCGTCCGCGATCTCGGCCGCCTGCTCGCGACGCTGCACGCCCTGCCCGCCGAAGGCCGAGGCGCCCTCGAAGACCGCGCGGACGCGATCCGTGGCGTCGCGGCGACGCCGACCGATGGGCTGCTCTCACGCTGGGGGCGACAGTGGCCCTACGACGGCCGAGCGCTCCTCGCGCATCCGGTGGTGCGCCACGCACCTGACCTCATCGGCACGCTTGGCGAGCTGCGCGAGCCACTGCTGCGCTACGCCGACGCGAACGCGCAGGTCGGCGTGTGCCATACGGACCTCTACGGTCGTCACGCGCTCGTGCAGGATGGACGGCTCACAGCGGTGATGGACTTCGGCAACGCCGCGATCGTCCCCGTCGCCTTCGACCTCGCCTCGTTCGCCTACTACTTCGCGGCACATCGTGGGTGGGACGCCCTCGACACCTTGCTCGATGGCTACGAGCCGCGCCGCGTGATGCGCGACGTGCGCGAAGCGGAGACGTACCAGTTGCTGGTGGTGCTGGCGCTGCAGAAGGTGCAAAAGCACGCCCTCAGCGGTGACACCACCCGCCTCCCCGAAGCCCTCGAGGTGCTGCGCGCCACGCTGCCTCGCGCCGTGCGGCGGGACGCCTGAGCCGAGGCGTAGACTGCCGCCTCGGATGCGCTGCGAGGAGACGACCGATGCCGCAAGTTGAACTGCCCTCGGGGATCCGCATCCGCTACGACGAGCGTGGGCCACGCGACGGACGGCCACTGGTGCTCGCGCACGGGTTCAGTGTGGGCCTGGAGATGTGGTTTCCGCAGATGCACGTGCTGTCACAGCAGTACCGCCTGATCTGCTGGGACGCGCGCGGGCACGGCGGCTCCTCGGCGCCCGCGGAGGTCGAGTCGTACACGATGCCGGCGCTCGCCGCCGACCTGCGAGGGCTCCTCGAAGCGCTCGATGCCGCGGACGGCGCGGTCGTGGGCGGGATATCGTTCGGCGGGCAGATCGTGACGCAGTACGCCGTCGACCATCCAGACAACACCTACGCCGTCATCGTCAGCGACTCCACGACACGCGGTTCCGACAGCCCGCCTCGCCCCTCGCGGTCCTTCGAGGAGTGGGCCGGCGACCCCGGGATGGAGGGCTGCATGCGCGCGATGCGCGAGCGGCCCGACCTCACCCGGGCGCTCACGACGCTGGATGTCCCCGCACTGCTCATCGTCGGGATGCAGGACGATCTGATCTTGCCGGGGTTCCACGGCATCTCGAACGCACTGCCGCGGCGGCGTGTGGTGTACCTCGACGGGTGCGGGCACGGCACCTCTGGCCAGCGTCCACACGAGTGGAACCAGGCCGTCCTCGACTTCTTGCGGGACGTGGATGCCGGCGCCGCGCTCGGCGAGGACATCACGCTCTAGGATCAGCGGGCACAGACTGGAACGCCTCGATGCTCGCACTGCGCAGCCTGCTGGTGGTCTCCGCCCTCGACGCCCTCGGCCTGACGGCGGCGGCGCGGTCGGCCGCGGACGCCGTCGTCATCGATCTTGCGAGCCCCGCCGTGGTCGGGAAGCGCGAAGACGCGCGGGCGCTCGCGACGAAACACGCAAAGGTGATCGCGAAGACCGGGCGGCCCGTGTTCGCGCGCATCGCTGACACGCGCTCACAGGCGATGGAGGACGACCTCGACGCCCTCGTCGGCGTGTGGCTCGGCGCTGTCGTGCTCACAGGCGTCGAGGTGCCGCAGGACGTCCGCGACGCCGACGTGCAGATCCGCAAGCGCGAGATGCGCCTCGGGCTCACCCCCGGCGGTATCCCCCTCATCCCGGAGATCGACTCCGCCGAGGGCCTTGCGGCGCTACCGAGGATCCTCGAAGCGGTCGACCGGCATGCCGCCGTTGCCCTGAGCGCCGAAGGGCTACGGCTCGACCTGCGCCTCGGCGAGCGGGCGAGCGCGCTCTACGACCACGCGATGGCGGATGTCGCGATCCACGCGGATACCACGCGGCTGCCGTGGTTGCTGGCCCTCGATGCGCACCGGCCGGAGTGGGCCTCACTCCCGGCGCGCGCGCACGACCTCGGCGCAGAGGGCATCGCGATCCACGACGAAACAGCCGTGCGCGGCATGAACGCCCTCTTTACCCCTGACCCCACCGAGGTGCTCATCGCCCGCACGATGCTTGCCGAGTGGGAGCGGGTGCGCGCCGCCGGCGAGTGGACGGGCGTCGTGGCCGGTGAGGTGATCGAGGCGTCCACGACCGACCGGCTCGTGGACCGCCGCACCGTGCGCCGTGCGCGCGCCCTCGTCACCCTCGCCGACGCGGTCGAGGCACGCGAGCGGGTGAAGTAGCCTCCGGCTACTGGGTACGCACGAGCCAGACGATGGCGCCGAAACCGGCGTTCGCCGCTGGCCACGGGGCCGCGGCAATGCGGACGCGGTCACCCGCCTTCAGATCCTTGATGCCACCCACGAACGAGCCCGGCGCCGATCGGTGGCGGGTGCCCATCTCGTCGCTCCCGGTGAGCGGCTGGAGCGTGACGATCCCCGTCGAGAGGTCGACGCTCGCGATGGTGCGTGTCGCCTCATAACGCGGCTGCCAGGCAGCCGCCTCGCGGGGGCCGAGGTGGACCTCGTAGGTCTCGCCAGAGCGGTGGCGCAGCGTGACGCGCTCCCCCGGCGTCACCACCTGTGCACAGGCGACCTCGGGGCGGGCGACGCCGAGGCAGGCGCTCGGCCACGCGACCACCTCGATGCTGGCGATGGTGAACTCGGTCCGGGGGACGCCGAGCCACTCCGCGATCGCATCGATGGCGCGGGCGGCTGCCTTCTCGCGTGCCGCCTCGGAGGCCGCGTCCGGCGCGGGTGTGGCGCTCGCGCCGGGGGTGGAGGTGCCGGAGGCGCCTGGAGAGGGAGGGAAGACCGCAGGGCCGGTGGGGACAGGCGCCGCCGCACCGGTGGCACGTGACTCGTCCAGCGGGTTCGAAGGCGGTGGGTCGCCTCGGTCACAGGCAAGCGTCAGGACAGCCGCGACCGCTGCCGCCGCGAGGAGCAGCAGGCCAGGGTGTCCAGACCGCCTCGGCCCTTCGATCACGAGATGCCTCCTACCCGGGGGCGGTGGTAGCATCGGTCGGGATACCCCCGTGGTGCCCTCGCAACCTGCCTACCCTGTACTTCTAACGTACTGCTCGTGCCGGGTGTTCCGGGAGATC
Organism: Chloroflexota bacterium; assembly: GCA_947446155.1. The sequence goes on from CANFFZ010000122.1 coordinate 5,443, forward strand.
TCATGCCCGTCGTCGTGGTGATTGGTGGCCAGTGGGGCGACGAGGGCAAAGGCCGCGTCGTCGACTTCCACTCACGGTATTGCTCGGTGATTGCGCGGTACTCGGCGGGTAACAACGCCGGGCACACGATCATGAACGACCAGGGGAAGTTCGCGCTGCACCTGGTGCCTGCGGGCATCTTCCGCGGCGACAAGGCCGCGATTATCGGCCACGGCTGCGTGA
>CANFFZ010000123.1 GCA_947446155.1 Chloroflexota bacterium
CGCGATCGTCACGCGGTACTTCGAGGCGTACTCCGACATCGTCTTCACGTCGCGCGCGAGTTCGATGAAGGCCTCGTTCTCCACTCGGGAGCAGGAGGGGCAGGAGATGATGTTGAGGCCTTCGCCGAAGTTGGCGGGCACGGAACGGAAACGGCCGTTCGCGATGTCGGTGAGCAGTTCGCGCCCGACCGTGATCTCCTGGCCTTTGTCCTCGAACGGCAGGGTGAGCGAGACCCGGATCGTGTCGCCGATGCCCTCGGCCACCAACTGTTCGAAGGCGATGCGGGTCTTGATGATGCCATCGGGTGGCATCCCCGCCTCGGTCACACCGAGGTGCAGCGGGACGTCCGGGCGCTGCGAGGAGAAGCGGCGGTTGCCCTCCACGACCTTGCGCCAGTCGGAGTCCTTCAGCGACACGACGAAGCGCTGGAAGCCGAGGTCGTCGAGCATCTGCGCGTGTTCGAGCGCGCTTTCCACCATCGCGCCGACATCGTCGTGGCCGAACTTGGCGGACTTCTCGGGGTCGACGGAGCCGCAGTTCACGCCAACGCGCAGCGCGATGTCGTGCTTCGCCGCGACGTCCGCGATGAAAGCAACCTTGTCGCGCACGCTCTTTTCGCGCTCGTGGTGGTGGAGGTGGCCGGGGTTGTACCGGACCTTGTCGACCAGCGGCGCCACGAGGGCGGCCAGCCGATAGTTCTCCTGCAGGTCGACGGAGAGGGTCGCGCCGAGTTCGCGCGTCTGTGCACGGATCTCCGCGAGCGCGTCGACGTCCTTGCGGCTGTCGATGGCAATGCGGATGACGTCGGCGCCGGCGGCGTGGATCAGGCGCACCTGCCGCACGGTGGCCTCGATGTCCTGAGTGCGGGTTGCCGCCATCGACTGCACGGCGATGGGCGCGCCGCCGCCGATCTGCGTCTGGCCGACGCGGACGGCGCGGGTGGGCTTGCGGCGGGCGGTCATCGGCATCGAGGGCTCCCAGCGTGCGAGGTCGGACGCGTCAGGCTCAGGGTAGCGCGCCGCACGCTAGCCACCGTCAACGATGCGTGAGATGTCCGCGAATGTGACCACGATGGCGAGCAGCAGGAATGCAGCCATTCCGACGAGGTGGACCAGCGCTTCCCGCTCCGGCCTGATCTTCCGCCCGCGTCGGACGACCTCGATGAGGACGAACAGGACACGGCCGCCGTCCAGCATGGGTAGCGGCAGCAGGTTCAGGATGCCGAGGTTGATCGACAGCAGTGCGGCCAGTTCCAGTAGGGGCGAGATTGCGCCCGCTGTGGTCTCCGAGGAGCGGGCGACCTCGCCCGTGGTCTGGGCGATGCCGACGGGGCCCTGGAACTGCGGGCGCGTCGTCCCCTTCACCCAGCCCACGATCTCGTTGCGGGCGAGGATCAGCGTCTGCCACGTGAGCACGGCGCCGTTCGGGACCGCCTCCCACGGTGGCTGCGAGACGGTCACGGTGTACGGACGGCCATCCAAGGGGTTCACGGATTCGGGGGCGATCGAGATCCCCGTCGGGCCCTGGCCTTCGGGCGGAGCCCAGCGGGCGTACACCGGCACGGTGACGCGCTCGCCGGCGCGGCGCACGACGACGTCCACCGTCTTGCCCTGGTAGATGCGCACGAGGCGGCTCGCTTCGGCGAGGTTCTTCGTGTCGTACGAGCCGACGCGGAGGATGACGTCGCCCTCGCGTAAGCCCGCCGCCGCGGCTGGGCTCTCGGCTGCGACGGCGGTGATGCGCGCCTGCCCCTCGTCTTCCTGGTGCGGGATCATCAGTGCGGCTGAGAGCAGCACCACGGGGAGGATAAGGTTGATGACGGCGCCCGAGGTCAGGATGATCAGCCGCTGCCAGCGTGGCTTCGCGGCGAGCGAACGCGGGCTCGCGGCATTCTCTTCGCCCTCGAGGCGGACGTAGCCGCCGAGCGGCAGCCAGTTCACGGCGTATTCGGTCTCCCCGATTCGCTTTGCGAAGATGCGCGGCGGGAAGCCAAAGGCGAACTCGTGGACGCGGACGCCGAAGGCCTTCGCGGTGAAGAAGTGGCCCGCCTCGTGCACCATGACGACGCCGAGCATGATCGCGAGGAACAGCACCGCGCTGGTCATCGCGTCCCGCGCCATCACGAACCCGATGACGAACCCGGCCAGGACGATCGCCGCGGTGATCCACGTCTGCATCGGCGGGCGGCCGCCGGTCGTTGGAGCGTCGTCCGCTGCTTCAGCCGAGGCGCCATCGCGCCATTCGTCACGCATCAACGCACCCCCGCCGCAACACGGCTATCCACGAACTGTCGTCCCCACGCTTCGGCGGCGAGCAGCGCATCGAGGTCTTCGGTGCGCTGTGCCCGGTGGGCGTCGAGGGCTTCGGCGAGCAGGCGGGCAATCTCGGTGAAGCGGATGCGGCCAGCGAGGAAGTGCGCGACCGCGGACTCGTCCGCGCCAGAGACGGCGGCGGCGGAAGTGTCATCGCGTCGCCCGGCCTCGATGGCGATGCCGAGCGCCGGGAAGCGGGCCGCGTCGACCGTACCGAAGGTGAGGCTGCCGCGCTTCGCGAGGTCGAGGTCGGGCACTGGCTTCGCGGCGCCTCGGTCGGGGTAGGTGAGCGCCACCTGGATGGGGAGGCGCATATCCGGCTCGCCCAACTGCGCCTTCACGGAGCCGTCGCGGAACGTGACCATGCTGTGCACGACGCTCTCGCGGTGCTGCAGGATGTCGATGCGATCGAGCGGGATGTCGAAGAGCCAGCGCGCCTCGATCGCCTCGAGGCCCTTGTTGAACAGCGTGGCGCTGTCGATCGTGATCTTCGGGCCCATCTTCCACGTGGGGTGGGCGAGCGCCTGTGCCGCCGTGACAGCATCGAGGGCCGTCGGGTCGTAGTCGCGGAAGGCGCCACCCGAGGCGGTCAGCGTCAGGCGCTCGACGCTCTCCGGCGCTTCGCCCCAGAGGCACTGCCAGATCGCGGAGTGTTCGGAGTCCACCGGGCGGAGTTCGGCGCCGAGGGCGCGTCCAGCATCGAGGGCGGCACGTACGGCGGGCCCGCCGACGACCAGCGTCTCCTTGTTCGCGATGGCGACGCGCTTGCCCGCGCGGAGCGCGGCGATGGTCGCGGGGAGCGAGGCGAGGCCGCTGGTGGCGACGAGGACGACATCGACGTCGTCGCGGGTGGCCATCACGTCGAGTGGCTGCCAGGCGGCGGAGGTTTCGGCGCGCAGCGAGTCAGAGTCGCGGCCGGGGCGGGCGAAAAGGGCGGCGGGGGAGAACTCGCGTGTCTGGGCGTGCAGGAGGCCCGCGTTGCCGCCGGCGGCGAGTGCGACCACCTCGAAGGCGTCGGGCAGCGCGCGCACGACATCGAGCGCCTGCTGACCGACGGAACCGGTGGAGCCGAGGATCGCGAGCCGGATCATGGCGTGCCTGCGCTCGTTGCGATGGCGTCTGCGCGGAGGTGGGGTGCTACAGCCATCGCACAGACCAGTATAGGCAAACGCCGACGATGAGCACCGAATCGAGGCGGTCGAGCAGGCCACCGTGGCCTGGCAGCCAGCTGGACATGTCTTTCACATCCAGCGTTCGTTTGAGCGCGGACTCCAGCAGGTCACCTGTGATCGCCGCGACCGGTAGCAGCAGCGCCACTGCAGCAGCGGAGTGCCCGAGGCCGAGGTCGAACGCCCCGTGCGCGACCACAAAGGCGATCGCACCGAAGACAAGCCCCCCGACGCCACCCTCCCAGGTTTTCTTTGGTGACACGGACGGCCAGAGCAAGTGCTTGCCGAAGAGCCGTCCGACGGCATACGCGCCAGTGTCGGTCGCAAACGTGGTGGCAAAGAGCACGATGCACCACGCTCGGCCATCCTCGATGCCCCGCAGCAGGATGACGTGCGCGCCGAGGGCGACGTAGAGCGTCGCGCCGAGCCACCAGCCGGCGTTGGTCGCGGCGATGCGCCCACGCGGGTGGAGGAGGAGTGCGAGGGTGATGGCGGCCATCGTGGCGAAGGGCAGCACAGGGAAGTTCGGCATAGCGCGCGAGGCGGCGGCGAACAGCGCAACGGCGGCGGCGGCACTCATCGCGTAGGCGGTGGAGCCTTCCGGACTCGCGGCGCGGACCATCTCGTAGGCGGCGGCGGCGAGGATGAGTGTGACGGCGGCGGCGAAGACCGGCTCGGGAGCGGCAAGGAGGAGGGCGAGGAGCGGAAGCCCGACGGCCGCGACCAGCAGGCGCTGACGCAGCATGGTGCTAGACCGACAGGAGCTCGCGCTCCTTCTCCTTTGCCATCACCTCGATCTTCTCGACGTACTGCTGGGTGAGGCGGTCGATCTCGGCGGAGGCGTTGTCGCTCTCGTTCTCGGAGATGCTGCCGTCCTTCAGGGCCTTCTTGACCTCGTCGTGGGCGTGACGGCGGATGTTGCGGACGGAGACGCGCGACTCCTCGGTCTTGGTGTGGACTTGCTTCGTCATCTCCTTGCGCCGCTGTTCGGTGAGCGGGGGGATGGGGAGGCGGATGATGCGACCGTCGCTATTCGGCGTGATGCCAATGTCGGACGCCTGGATTGCCTTGATGATCGCGTCCACCGTGGTGCGGTCGAAGGGCGTGATGCTGATCAGCTGCGCCTCGGGCGTGGCGAGGTTGGCGAGCTGGATGAGGGTCATCTTCGCACCGTACACATCGACCATGAGGTGCTCGACGAGGGCGGTGGAGGCGCGGCCGGTGCGCACGCCCGTGAGGTCGCGTTCGAAGGCGTTCACGGCGCCTTCCATCTTGCCTTCGGCTTCGAGGAGGATCTCGTCGGTCATCGCGACCTCTAGGACTGCGCGGGTCATGGGTGAGGGCGAGCGTACCGCAATCCTGCTGGGCGCTCGCCCTCGAATGGCTGCTGTGAAGGCGGCTACTTGCCGCCGATCTCGAAGCGGGAGAAGCGGGCGATGCGCACGTTCTCGCCGGTGGTGGAGATCACGTCCTGAAGCAGGTCGGCGATGGACTTCTTGCTGTCCTTGATGAAGGCCTGCGTGAGGAGGGCGTTCTCCTCCTTCGTGCCGGGCGCGCCATCCGGGACCTCGTCCGCGGTCAGGGCGAGCGGGCTCATTGCGGCGACCTGCATGGCGACGTCGCGGGCGAGGCCCTTGAACGCGTCCGTGCGGGCGACGAAGTCGGTCTCGCACTGCAGTTCGACGATGGCGCCGATGCGGCCCTGGCCGTGGATGTAGGCCTCCACGATGCCCTGGCCGGTCTCCCGGTCGGAACGCTTCGCGGCAGCGGCAACGCCGCGTTCGCGCAGGAGTTCCTTGGCCTTGTTGAAGTCGCCACCGGCTTCCTCAAGGGCCTTCTTCGCGTCCATAACGCCCGCGCTGGTCTCCTCGCGGAGCCGCTTCACGTCCTCAGTGCTGATAGCCACAGTCATGCTCCTCGGCTGGCCCGACCACGCAGGGTCGGGCGGGGATGCGGGCGCACGGGTCTGCCGCACGCCCGAGGTCGGGCGCGGAACTACTCCCGCGCCGCCTGGTACTGCTGCTCAACTTCGCCGACCGCGACGCCCTCGAGGACGGCGTCCGCGATGCGGCCCGTCATCAACTGGATGGCGCGGATCGCGTCGTCGTTCGACGGGATC
>CANFFZ010000124.1 GCA_947446155.1 Chloroflexota bacterium
CCGCTGTCCATCGAGTGGTGGAGGCGTCCTGCCTCCCGAGCGACAGAAAGAGGAGCGGACGTTGGCCTACAACAAGCCGATCCCGGATCCGGATCCGTATACCACCCAGCCATTCTGGGACGGTGCGAAGGCTGGGAAGCTCATGCTCCCCCGCTGCACCAACTGCAACCGCGCGCATTTCTACCCTCGGATGATCTGCCCGCATTGCTACTCACGACAGATCGAGTGGTTCGAGGCCTCTGGTGAGGGCTGGATCCACACGTTCGCCGTGCAGCACCGCGCCTTCGGCGGCTGGGCGGACGACGTCCCGTTCGTCACCGCCTACATCGACCTCAAGGAGGGTGACCGTATGTTCACCGTCCTGCGTGGGGTCGACGGCGCGAAGCCCGAGACCATCAAGGTCGGGGCGCCGGTGAAGATCGAATTCGAAGAAGCCAGCGAGACGGTGTCCATCCCGTTCTGGCGTGTGGTCTAGGGCAAGGAGAGGAACAACAATGCCCAGCAACCCCTCCATGTCCGCTGCCATCGTCGGTGCGGCCGAATCTGACCAGATCGGCTACATCGAAGAGGGCACGACCGACCAGATCCTCCACATCCAGGCGATCTCCAACGTCTGTGCTCAGGTCGGCATCAGCCCGTCTGAGATCGAAGGCATCTTCTCGGTCGGCTACTCCACGAACATCGCTGAGTACCTCGGGCTCCACCCGAAGTACATCGACACCACGGGTGTCGGCGGCTGTTCGTTCCAGATGCACGTCCACCACGCGATGGCCGCGATCAACGCGGGCATCATCGACATCGCTGTGGTCTCGCACGGCGAGTCGGGCTACTCCGGTGGCCGCAAGAACCGTGGCCGCGGCCGTAACCGTGGCGCCGGCGGCAGCGACCCGTGGCAGCCGGCCTCCATGTTCGCGGACCCGTACGGTGCAGCCGGCGCGCCCTCGAACTACTCGCACGCGATGACGCGGCACATGCACAACTACGGGACGTCGCACAAGGACTTCGCGCAGATCGCGGTCACGACCCGCGACTGGGCGACGCTCAACCCGCGCGCCGTCATGCACTCGAAAGAGACGAACCCGTACGGCGGCAAGATCACGATCGACGACGTCGAGAACTCGCGTCTGATTTCGTGGCCGTTGCACCTGCTCGACTGCTGTTTGGTGACCGACCACGGTGGCGCCGTCATCGTCGCCTCCGCGGAGCGAGCGCGCTCCTTCAAGACCAAGCCGGTGTGGATCGCCGGTGCGGCCGAGAGCATGAGCCATCAGAACATGATGGAAATGGACGACTTCACCCGTACTTCCGCTCCGGAGTCCTCATTGGCGGCCTACAAGATGGCCGGCATGGGTCCCCGCGAGATGGAAATGGCGATGATCTACGACTCGTTCACCATCACCGCCGCGATCACGGCGGAGATGTTGGGCCTGGCGAAGCGCGGCGAGGGTCCCTCGCTGTGGGAGGGCGGCAAGGCCGGCCCGGGCGGCTCCGGCATCCCGGTCAACACCAACGGTGGTGGTCTGTCCTTCAGCCACTCCGGCATGTACGGCATGATGCTGCTCGTCGAGGCGTACCGTCAGTTGTCCGGCACGGCCGAGGACGGCGTCCACGGCCTTCCGGGCAAGCAGACGAACGCCAAGACGGCGATCGTCAACGGCACGGGCGGTTCGCTCTCCGTGACCGGCACCCTGGTGCTGGTCGCCGACGACTAAGGTCGTCTCGCGGACATGCAGCGAGGGCGGCCATGGGGCCGCCCTCGTCGTTGCCCGAGCAGATTCCGCAGGCGTCCGCCGGTATTCGCGGCGATGTTTGACCGCCTCGCCAGCACCTCGGTAGAGTGCGCCGCGGTCGCGACGAACGCGCGAACCCGGCACCCACCGCCCTCGATCTGAGGTCAGCCGAGCACTCCGGTGCGCGGCGCGGCAGGCATCGGATGCGCTACGCCGGCGCGGTCCACGTGACTGTCCATCGAGTGGTGGAGGCGTCCTGCCTCCCGAGCGACAGAAAGAGGAGCGGACATTGGCGTACAACAAGCCGATCCCGGATCCCGACCCGTATACGACGCAGCCCTTTTGGGACGGTGCGAAGGCGGGCAAGCTCATGCTTCCGCGCTGCACCAACTGCAACCAGGCCCACTTCTACCCTCGAATGATCTGCCCCCACTGCTACTCGCGGCAGATCGAGTGGTTCGAGGCCTCCGGCGAGGGCTGGATCCACACCTTCGCGGTCCAGCACCGCGCCTTCGGCGGCTGGGCGGACGATGTCCCCTTCGTTACCGCCTACATCGACCTCAAGGAGGGTGACCGCATGTTCACCGTCCTCCGTGGCGTGGACGCCGCGAAGCCCGAGTCGATCAAGATCGGCGCTGCCGTGAAGATCGAGTTCGAAGAAGCCTCCGAGACCGTGTCCATCCCGTTCTGGCGCGTGGTCTAGGGAACAGGGAAAGGAACCGGAACAATGCCCAGTAACCCGTCTATGGCCGCTGCCATCGTCGGTGCCGCCGAGTCTGACAAGATCGGCTACATCGAAGAAGGCACCACCGACCAGATCCTGCACATCCAGGCGATCTCCAATGTCTGCGCTCAGGTCGGCATCCGCCCCTCCGAGATCGAAGGTATCTTCTCCGTCGGGTACTCGACGAACATCGCCGAGTACCTCGGGCTGCACCCGAAGTACATCGACACCACCGGTGTCGGCGGCTGTTCGTTCCAGATGCACGTGCACCACGCCCTCGCGGCGATTAACGCCGGCATCATCGACATCGCCGTCGTCTCGCACGGCGAGTCGGGCTACTCCGGTGGCCGCAAGAACCGTGGCCGCGGCCGTAACCGTGGCGCCGGCGGCGGCGACCCATGGCAGCCGTCCGCGATGTTCGATGGCCTGTACGGCACGTCCGGCCCGCCGTCGTACTACTCGCACGCCTACTCGCGGTACCTGCACCAGTACGGTGCTCGCCAGGAGGACTTCGCGCAGATCGCGGTCACCACTCGTGACTGGGCGGGGCTGAACCCGCGCGCGGTCATGCACTCGAAGGAGACCAACCCCTACGGCGGCAAGATCACCGTTGACGACGTGATGAACTCGCGCGTCATCTCGTGGCCGTTGAAGTTGCTCGACTGCTGTCTGGTGACCGACCACGGTGGCGCCGTCATCGTCGCCTCCGCCGAACGCGCTCGTTCGTTCAAGACCAAGCCGGTGTGGATTGCTGGCGCGGGCGAGAACATGAGCCACCAGAACATGCTGGAGATGGGCGACTTCACTCGCACCTCCGCTCCCGAGTCCTCTGCCACCGCCTACAAGATGGCTGGCATGGGCCCCGGCGAGATGGAAATGGCGATGATCTACGACTCCTTCACTGTCACGGCGGGTATCACCGCCGAGATGCTTGGCCTGACCAAGCGCGGTGAGGGCCCCTCGCTCTGGGAGGGCGGCAAGGCTGGCCCGGGCGGCTCCGGCATCCCGGTCAACACCAACGGTGGTGGCCTGTCCTTCAGTCACTCCGGGATGTACGGCATGATGTTGCTGATCGAGGCCTACCGGCAGTTGTCCGGCACGGCTGAGGACGGCGTCAACGGCCTCCCTGGCAAGCAGACGAGCGCCAAGACGGCGATCGTCAACGGCACCGGCGGCCTGCTGTCTGTGACCGGCACCCTGGTGCTGGCCTCAGACGACTAGTCCCGAGCGGACACTCGCGAGGGCGGCCCGGCACGCGCTGGGCCGCCCTCGCCGTACACGCCAGCACCTGAGACGCTATCCCGGCGAGGATGCTGGCTACCTGACGGCGGACCGATGCTGATCGACCTCCACACGCACACCCACCCGGGGTCCTGGGACTCCTACCTGCTGCCCGACGAACTCGTCGAGCGGTCCAAGCAGGCAGGCCTGGACGCCATCGTGCTGTCCGAGCACGACTGGGCGTGGGATCCCGAAGAGGTGAAGGCGCTCGCGAAGCGCCACAACTTCACCGTCATCCCTGCGATGGAGATCAACACCGAAGACGGCCACATGCTCGTCTACGGGATGCACAAGTACGTCTTCGGCATGCATCGCGCCCACGAACTCATGGGCCACGTGAACCAGGTCGACGGTGTGATGGTGGCCGCCCACCCCTACCGCCGCCACCACCCGTGGCAGTGGGACAAGGAGAAGGAGTGGGAGGACGCCCTCGTCCGCTCCGAGGAGAACGAAGGTTTCCGCCTCATCGTCGCGATGGAGGTCCTCAACGGCCGCGGGAAGCAGAACGAGAACCAGATGGCGGCGCGCATCGCCGACCGCATGCACTTCCACGGCACGGCCGGCACCGACTCGCACGCGACCACTGACATCGGCAAGTGCGCGACCTACTTCGAACGCGATGTGCGCAACGAGCGCGACCTGATCACGGAACTGCGTGCGGGCCGCTTCTGGCCCCTGGACCTCATCGGCGGCGGCGTCGGCCCCGACCCGCGCTACCTGGCCCTCCCGGACGATGTCCACGCCGTCTGGCGCGACATCGATGAGGCCCGCGCCGAGTACCTCGCGCGGCTGGCCGCGAAGCAGGTCCGCTAGGCCGCTTCGGACGCCCGTTCACCTCAAGGGAAGCGCAGCAGGCTCCGGTGATCGAGAGTGCTGGGGCACCCATACAAGCGGTATGACGAAGCAAGGACCCGCCCGGGGCGCTGCCGTCACGCATCTCCAGCCCTCGCCTGACCACCCCAGAAGAGGCTCGTGTGCCGCGTAACGACCGCCGTCGAATCACGGCCACGCGAGGTTTGACACCCCAGAGGGCCGCCGATATCGTTCGCGCGCGGCATGGGGGACAGGCGCGATCGCGGCGCCCTCATTGTGCCACGCCAGAACCGACAACTCACTCATGACGAGGAGGGAGTCGATGGCGGAGTCTGTGGTCTCGGACGACATGCGGGCGCACATCGGCGTCGAGGGCTCGGAGAGCATCTCCGAGGTGACCTCGACAGGTTGCCGTCTCTTCGCACATGCGGTCGGGCATACGGACCCAATTTTTTACGACCGCGAGGCGGCCCGTTCTCGTGGCTTTCGAGACGTGGTGGCGCCTCCGGGGTTCCTCGGGAGCGCGGTGTTCCGCCCCGGTGAGCGCATCGACACGGACAGGCTCATGGCCCGCAGCCCGTACCGGCGCATCCTGAACGGCGGCACTACGTTCGAGTACTTCGAGCCGATCTGCGCCGGCGATGTCGTCCGGTCACGCTCGAAGGTGACGGAGTACCAGGAGCGACAGGGCTCGATCGGCCCGATGCTCATCACGTTCCGAGAGACCTCGTACGTCCGGGAGGACGGCACGCTGGTCGCGAAGATGTACGGGAACCTGATCAACTACTAGGCGCAGAACGCCTCGATCAGGCGGGCGCAGGCAGGACGGACAGAGGGCGCGGGATGGCGGAGCAGGTCTACTGGGACGACGTGAATGTGGGAGACGAGATCCCCACGCTCCAGAAGAATTGTTCCACGCAGCAACTGGTGGTCTGGGC
>CANFFZ010000125.1 GCA_947446155.1 Chloroflexota bacterium
CCACGACCTCGCGGTCGTCCGGCACATCTCCGACCGCGTGGCCGTGATGTACCTGGGCAAGATGATGGAACTCGCGGAGTCCCGTGAGCTCTACGACAACCCGCTGCACCCGTACACCAAGGCCCTGCTCTCGGCCGTCCCGATCACCGACCCGGAGATCGAGCGGAAGCGCGAGCGCATCATCCTGACCGGCGACGTGCCGTCTCCCCTTCGCCCCCCTCCGGGCTGCGTGTTCAACACGCGCTGCCCGATCGCGGTGGACGAGTGCCGCGAGCGCGTGCCGGAGTGGCGCGAGGCCGAGCCCGGCCACTGGGTTGCCTGCCACCGCGTCTAACCCTCGACCTCCGAGGACTCAGCGAAGCCCCGCCTTCACCGGCGGGGCTTCGTCTTGCCCGCATCGATTCTCGACGCGCCTACCCGCGACGGCGGATAGGATGAGGACGTGGAACAGGCACGCATCCGCAACTTCTCGATCATCGCCCACATCGACCACGGCAAATCGACGCTCGCCGATCGCATGCTGGAGGTCACGGGCGCCGTTGACCCGCGCGACATGCGCGACCAGATGCTCGACTCCATGGAGCTGGAGCGCGAGAAGGGGATCACGATCAAAGCGCAGGCGGTCCGTATGGACTTCGCCGCGGCTGACGGCTCCCACTACCAGTTGAACCTCATCGACACCCCCGGCCACGTGGACTTCACCTACGAGGTCTCACGCGCCCTGGCGGCCTGCGAAGGCGCCGTGCTCGTCGTAGACGCCACGCAGGGCATCCAGGCGCAGACACTCGCCAACGTGTACCTCGCGATGAATCTCAACCTCCGGCTGATCCCGGTCGTGAACAAAGTGGACCTACCCTCGGCCGAGCCAGAACGCGTCGCGAAGCAACTTATGGACATCATCGGGTTCGACGCAGACGAGGTGCTGTTCGCCTCCGGCAAGTCTGGGGTTGGCGTTCGCGAAGTGCTCGAAGCCGTCGTCGAGCGTGTGCCACCGCCCGAGGGCGATCGGGACGCCCCGCTGCGCGCCATGATTTTCGATGCGAAGTACGACACCTTCAAAGGTGTGATGGCCTACGTCCGCGTGACCGACGGTCGAGTCGACATGAGCCGTCGCCTGCGCCTGATCCAGCACGGCTCACGCTTCGAGCCCGTCGAGATCGGCTACTTCCACCCCGCGCTCACCACGAACGGCTTCCTCGAGGCAGGTGAGGTCGGCTACATCGCGACAGGGCTCAAGGGCGTCCAGCAGACCCGAGTCGGCGACACGATCACCTTCGACGTCGATGGCGCGACCGAGGCACTCGAGGGGTACAAGCCGGCGAAGGCGATGGTGTTCGCGGGTATCTACCCGACCGACCCGGACCAATACGGTGACTTCCGCGAAGCGCTGGAGAAGTTGTCGTTGAACGACGCGGCGCTCCAGTGGGAACCGGAGACGAGCACTGCGCTCGGGTTCGGGTTCCGCTGCGGGTTCCTCGGGCTACTGCACATGGAGATCGTCCAGGAGCGCCTCGAACGCGAGTTCAACCTCGACCTGATCGCCACCGCACCATCCGTCGAGTACCAGGTAACGAAGACGAACGGCACGGAGATCGAGATCGACTCTCCGGCGGAGCTGCCGCCGACGACGGAGATCGACGAAGTCCGCGAGCCTTGGGTGAAGGTGTCTGTCACCGTCCCCGCCCGCTACATCGGGGCGGTCATGGGACTGGTTGCCGAACGTCGAGGCGAGTTCGATCGCACCGAATACCTTGACCATGCGGAGGACGAGGGCGAGTCACGCGTCCTGACGACGTACCACCTGCCGCTCGCAGAGATCCTCACCGAGTTCTACGACCAGTTGAAGTCGCGCACGGCGGGCTACGCGGCGATGGACTATCAGTTGGAGGCCTACCGCGCGGCCCGCGTCTCCAAACTCGAAATCCTCGTCAACGGCGAACCGGTCGACGCGCTGTCCTCGATCGTGCCGACGGAGAACGCGGCGCACCAGGGACGGAAACTCGTTGCCGCACTCAAGGAATTGATCCCGCGCCAGATGTTCGATGTGCCGCTGCAGGCGGTCATCGGCGGCCGGATCGTCGCGCGGGAGACCGTCAAGGCGATGCGCAAGAACGTGCTGGCGAAGTGCTACGGCGGCGACATCACGCGCAAGCGGAAACTGCTGGAGAAGCAGAAGGCCGGCAAGAAGCGGATGAAGATGCTCGGTTCCGTGGAGGTGCCGCAGGAGGCCTTCATGGCCGTCCTGAAGATGCACGAGTAGCGCCCGCGCTAACATCGCCGCCGGTGAGGGAGTGCGAGGGGGCTCGATATGCCGAAGATCGCCATCGAACCGCGTATCCGAGGGTTCATCTCGCTGACCGCGCATCCCGAGGGCTGTGCCGCCAACGTACGCGAGCAGGTAGCGATCGCGCGCGCCGGGATCACCCCGCGTCAGGACGCACCGATTCGCTCTGTGCTCGTCCTCGGATCGTCCACTGGCTACGGCCTGGCGAGCGCGATCGTTGCCTGCTTCGGATACGGCGCGAAGACCCTCGGCGTGTGCTTCGAGAAGGCGCCGGAGGGCGACAAGGTCGGCACTGCTGGCTGGTACAACCTCGCGGAGGCCCACCGCCTGGCGAACGAGTCCGGGCTCACGTTCCGCACGATTAACGGTGACGCGTTCTCGCCTGAAGTGAAGGCGGAAACGGTGCGCGCGCTGCGCGACGGCATCGGGCCGGTCGACCTCGTGATCTACTCGCTCGCGGCGCCGAGGCGTAAGGACGCGCAGGGGAACATCTGGAATTCCACGCTGAAGCCCATCGGTAGCCGGTACGACGGCAAAGGCTTCGACCTGCGCAACGAGGCCGTCACCGAGTCCTCGATCGAGGCCGCCACCGACGAGGAGATCGCGGGCACCATCAAGGTGATGGGCGGCGAAGACTGGCGCGAATGGACTAACCTGTTGCGCGACGAGGGCGTGCTGGCGCTTGGCTCGCGGAACGTCGCCTACTCCTACATCGGGCCCGAGGTGTCGTCAGCGATCTATCGGCGCGGGACGATCGGTCGCGCGAAGGAAGACCTGGAGCGCACGGCGCACGAGTTGCACACGCTCCTCGATGATGGTCGCGGCGGCGGTTCATGGGTGAGCGTGAACAAGGGCCTCGTCACACAGGCGTCGAGCGCGATCCCGGCGGTCCCGCTATACCTCAGCATTCTCTATAAGGTGATGAAGGCCCAGGGCAGCCACGAAGGCACCATCGAGCAGATGGTGCGGCTGTTCCGCGAGCAGATTGCGCCGGGTAAGACCCCACAGGTGGACGCAGAGGGCCGCATCCGCCTCGATGACTGGGAGATGGCAGCGTCGGTGCAGACGGTCGTCGAGGAACTGTGGGAGGCGACGACGACCGAGAACCTCGCAAACACGACCGATTACGCCGGCTTCAAGTCGGACTTCTACCGGCTATTCGGCTTTGGCGTGGACGGCGTCGACTACTCCGTGCCAGTCGAGATCGACCGCCCGCTCGTCTAGCCCTCGCTAGTCTTCGCCGAGCAGGTCGTCGAGTTCCACGAGGCCGTCTGTGGAGGCGATGCGCGCACGGATCGCCTCCAGACGTTCCTGCGGTGCACCGTTGAGCGCGGCGAGCGCGCAGCGGTAGAGCGTCCTCGATGGCAGCAGCGCGTACCCCACGGCCTCCGAGGCGACTCGCAGCGACTCCGCGATCTCCCGCGTGCGTTCGTCTGGCCTCGTCAGGCGCTGGCCGTTCACCACGATCACGCCACGAGGCGCGACCGCTCGGCTCGCGATCGTGGCCTCGATGCGCTGGCGGAGACGGTAGTGCGGCGCCATCTCCACGGCGCCATCGCTCGATGCGACCACGACCTCGACTGAGCGCTCACCGTCGAGCCAGACTGGCTCGCCCTCAACGGAACGGGCGGCCTCGAAGCCGATCGTCTGGGCGCACGCGGCGGACGCGGTGACGAGGGCGCTTTCGCTCCCAGCCCACAGCACCTGACGCACACGCGACAGGTTGGTCGCGATGCGATCGGCCATCGCGCGCTCTTCCTGCGCCTGATCGACGGCGAAGTTGAGTTCCCGCACGCGCGACTCTTGCGCCTCCAGCCCTGGGACGGGCATCTCCTTGCCCCAGTACGGCGGCTCGTCGTCGGGGAGCGCGAGGGCGTCCGCAAAGGCATCGATCATCGCCTGGCCCTCGAGGGGTGGCAGCCACTCATTGTCGGGATTGCTCGGTGTCGGCAGGAAGACGAGGCGTCCCGACGAGACTCGCACCTCGACGCCGATGGCCGCCCCCCCAGCGGAGCGCAGGAAGACGTGGACGTGCTGTCCGATGCCGGGCGCGCGGTCATCGATGGCCGCGCGATAAAGCAGTTGCGACTGGTATGTCTCATAGACCTTCACGAACGGGTGCCCGTGATCAACGACTGCACCGCGTGAACCTTCGGACGAGCGAATGGTCGAAGCGTCCCATGCGATCCCCAGTGGGGCCGGCAGCAGGAAGTAGCGGTCGAGCCCCTGCTTCTCCGTGACGCCCGTGATCCTCGACTGTGGGGCGAGGTAGGCGACGACGACCGCTCCGCGCTCGAGGGCGCGCGCGAACTCCTCGCGCCGCCGGTCGAGCAGGGCTGCGAGTGGGGCAGCGCCGTCCGCGCCGTCGCCGTTGACGATCGGCGCGTCGGCGTGGGTGAGCAGGTAGCCCTCGCCCTGGGCGGCGAGGTGGATGACGTCTGCCGTGCCGCGGATGTCAAGGACAATCGCGTCGTAGTCGGCAATGTTGGGGGCGTTGAGGATGGTGTGGTTGTCGATTTGGTGGTGCTGTAGGCGGTGACTCAGCGACAGGATGCGCACGCGCTCCTCCGTCCTCGGGACGTCAGTGATAGCAGGGGTCGAGTGTATCTCCGGAGGCGGTGAGGAGCCCTCGGGAGGTGTGGCACAGGGAGATGCCCCGCTGCCGCCAAGGGAGACGGCTGCTACGCTGGGATTGGTCGTGCTAGACGGGGAGTTAGCGGCGCCCTCTACCCGCAATCCGCTTTAGCGGGGTTGAATGCCCGCCATAGAACGGCTGCGAAGGGACTGCGAGCGCCGGGCAGTGTTGAGAGCCTGGTCCCGTGCGGCGGCGCGCGGCGAACCCCGCCAGGGCCGGAAGGCAGCAACGGTAAGTCGATGACGTCGGGTGCCACGGGATCGCCGGGCTTGAGCCAGCCAGCAGGAGTAAGCCAGCGCAACCGAGCGACGGCGGGGCACGGCCACCCCCAAATCTCCTCCGCGAGCCGCCATCGAGGCCGCGCGTGAGTCCGCGCAAGCGGTCCTCCGTGCCGTCTCGCCGGCGGCCGTCGGTGCCGAAAGCACTGCGGCCGAAGCCCGTGGTGCCGGAGCCGCCGGAGTATCTCCGCCGCCTCGGCGTGCAGCCGAGGAAGGGGCTGGGCCAGCACTTCCTGATCGACCAGTTCATCCTCGCGGACATCG
>CANFFZ010000126.1 GCA_947446155.1 Chloroflexota bacterium
CCTGCGTGCCGCGATTGAGCGGGACGTGATCCGCGCGATCTGCCCGCCGGAGTTGATGGACGACCAGACGAAGATCTTCGTGAACCCGACCGGCCGCTTCGTTGTCGGCGGGCCGATGGGTGATGCGGGGCTGACCGGGCGCAAGATCATCGTCGACACATACGGCGGCGTGGCCCGCCACGGCGGCGGCGCCTTCTCCGGCAAAGACCCGACCAAGGTCGACCGCTCGGCGGCGTACGCCGCGCGCCACCTCGCGAAGAACGTGGTGGCGGCAGGACTCGCGGACCGCTTCGAGGTACAGGTGTCGTACGCCATCGGCGTGGCGCACCCCACCTCGGTCGCGTTCGAGACGTTCGGGACGGCGAAGATCGATGAGGCGGACCTCGGTCGGCTGATCGAGGCGCACTTCGACCTGCGTCCGGCCGCGATCGTGGACCGCTTCGACCTGCGCCGGCCGATCTACCAGCAGACGGCGTCCTACGGCCACTTCGGCCGCCTGGACCTCGACCTGCCGTGGGAGCGCCTCGATGTGGCGGACGCGCTGCGGAAGGCTGCTGGGCTGTAGGCGAGGGAATCTGCACTCACGGACATAACCGTTGAGGTGCAATGGCGACCGCATCGCTCGCCTCCCCGATCCCGCGTAGGATCGCGGTGATGCGAGGAATCGTGCTGGTTGGTGGAGAGGGAACTCGGCTCCGTCCGCTGACCTGGCGGACGCGGAAGCAACTCGTTTCCGTCCTCAATCGCCCGCTCCTCGACCACCTGCTCCTGCACCTGCGCGCGCACGGCGTCGACCGCGTGACGCTGGCGCTGACGCGCCGCTCCGACCTCATCCAGCGGGCGTACGAGGACGGCGCGCGGCTGGGGCTGGCCCTCGACTATGCCTACGAGGAGACGCCGCTCGGTTCCGGGGGGGCGATCGCGAGCATCGCGCAGGGGTGGGACGAGCCGTTCTTCGTGTGCAACGGGGACATCATCACGGACCTCGACCTGACCGCGATGTGGCGGTCGCACCAGGAGCGCGCTGCGGTGCTCTCGATCTCGCTGTTCGAGGTGGAGGACCCCTCGGCGTTCGGGGTGGCCGACCTCGGCGAGGGGTTCCGCATTCGGCGGTTCGTGGAGAAGCCGAAGCGCGAGGATGCGCCGAGCCTGCTGATCAACTCGGGGACGTGGATCTTCGATCCGTCGCTGATCGCGCAGATGGACCCGACGACGTTCCACCGGGTGGAGGAGCGACTGTTCCCTGACCTGTGCAACGCGGGCAAGCCGGTCTTCGGGTTCGACCACTCGGGGGGGTACTGGGGCGACATCGGCAATCCGGTGGCGCTGCTGCGGGTGAACCTCGACCTGGTGCAGGGGGCGATCCCCGCGCGCCTGATCGGCGTACCCGTCACGCATGGGGTACTCGTCGACGCGACGGCGACCATCGATGACGGGGCGCGCATCGAGGGGCCGGCGGTGATCGGCGCCGGGACGGTCGTCGAGCGCGGCGCACGGGTGACCAGCAGCGTGCTGTGGGACGGCGCACACGTCGGCGCGAACGCCGTAGTGCGCGGCTCGACGGTCGCGACGGGCGCACGCATTGAGGCCGGGGCAACGGTCGAGGACGCGGTGATCGCGCACGAGGCTGTGGTGCCGGCGGGCGCGGTTGTTCGAGGAGCCTCGGTCGAACCGGGGACGACGTTCGGAGGAACGGCAGTATGACATCGACGCCCATCGTCTTCGGCACGGACGGGTGGCGCGCGGTGATCGCCGACGACTACACGTTCGAGAACGTGCGGACGGTGACGCAGGCGATGGCGGACTGGATGAAGCGCGACGGGTTCGCCGAGAAGGGCGTGGTGATCGGGTATGACACGCGCTTCCTCTCGGGGTCGTTCGCCGGTGCCGCCGCCGAGGTGATGGCGGCGAACGGGATCAAGGTGGCGCTGTCCTCGGTGTTCCTGCCGACGCCAGCGCTGTCGTTCGCGGTACGCGAACGCGAGGCGGGCGCGGGGATCATGATCACGGCGTCGCACAATCCGGCTCGGTGGAACGGGTTCAAGGTGAAGCCGTGGTACGGCGGGTCCGCGCCGCCGGAGGTCACCGCCGCCATCGAGGGCGCGATCCCGGCGATCCAGGCGGCGGGCAACGTGCAGTACGCGCCGCTGGGTGAACTCGAAACGCAGGGTGCGGTGGAGCGGTACGACGTACGCGCCTCGTATCTGCGCGCGTGTACGAACTTCGTCGACCTGGAGCGGATCAAGGCAGCGGGGTTCCACGTGCTGGTGGACTCGATGTTTGGGGCAGCGCAGGGGTGGGTCGCGAAGGCGATCCTCGGCGGCGCGACGACGGTGCAGGAATTGCACGGCGAGCGGAACCCCTCGTTCCCTGGCCTGCGCGCGCCGGAGCCGATCGCGCCGAACCTGACGGAGCCGATGGCACTGATCGCCGGCGGGGGCATCGATGTGGGCCTTGCGACGGACGGGGACGGCGATCGCTTCGGGCTGATCGACGAGCGCGGGCGGTTCGTGACGCAGCTTCAGACGTTCGCGCTGCTCGTCCACTACTTCTTCGAGGTGCGCGGTGAGCGCGGCCCGATCGTGCGGTCGGTGACGATGACACGGATGGTGGACCGCCTCGGCGAGTTGTACGGGTGCCCGGTGCATGAGACGCGCGTGGGCTTCAAGTACCTGGGGCCGAAGATGATGGAGACGGACGCGATGATCGCCGGCGAGGAGTCAGGCGGATCGGCGTTCCGTGGGCACATCCCGGAGCGTGACGGCGTGCTCTCCGGCTTGCTGGTCCTCGACGCGATGGCGAAGACGGGGAAGCGGCCCTCGGAACTGCTCGCGGACGTGTACGCGCGCGTGGGGCCGCACGAATACGACCGCATCGACGTGACGGTGCGACCGGACGAGCGCACGGTGATCGAGGCACGCGTCGGTGGTGCGACGCCCACGCGGATCGCGGGCCTCGCGGTCACGGGCGTCGACCAGATCGACGGGTACCGGTTCACCCTCGAAGGTGGGTGGTGGCTGCTGATCCGGTTCTCCGGGACGGAGCCGCTGATGCGGATCTACGCGGAGATGCCCTCGATGGAGCAGGTGCAGACGGCGCTGGCCGAGGGGCAGGGGCTGGCGGGGGTGTCGCTGTGACGACAAGGCCGTCGCTCGAGGACGCATCGGTGATCGCGCGCGTGGACCCGCAGGGGCTCCACCGGTTGCTGCGCGCGCTGCCGTCCTCGGCAGCCGAGGCGTGGCGGCGCGGGTCGGAGTGGCCGCTGGCGCCGTCGCTGCGCACGCCTCGAAAGGTGCTGTTCGCGGGCGTCGGCGGGTCGGCGATCGGCGGCGACGTGGTGTCGACGCTGGCGGGGGTGGCATCCGAGATCCCGGTGCAGGTGGTGCGGCAGTACGAACCGCCGCCGGTGGACGAGCACACGCTGGTGATCGCCTCGTCGTTCTCGGGGAATACCGAGGAGACGCTGGCGGCGTACGAGGCCTCAGCGGGCGCGATGCGCCTCGCACTGACGACCGGCGGTGAACTCGCACGACGCGCCGAGCGCGATGGCGTGCCAGCGTTCACATACGCGTGGGACGGGCCGCCGCGCACTGGCCTCGGCTTCGGGGTGTTCGCGACGCTGGCGATCCTGAGCCGCCTCGGCGTGTTCCACCTGCCACCGCACGAGGTGGAGTCGACGATCGAGGCGATGGAGACGTACACGGCGCAGTGGGTGCCGGAGCAGCCGGACAATCTGGCGAAGCAGATCGGCCGTGCGCTCTACGACCGCGCAACGCTGGTGATCGCGCCGGGCGCGCTGGAGGTCACCGCGCGCCGCTGGGCCGGTGAGATCGCGGAGAACGCGAAGCAGTGGGCGCTGGCCGCGGGGCTGCCGGAGTTCAACCACAACCTGCTCGAAGCCGCGGGGACGACGACGTCGCCGCTGGGCGTGGTGCTGCTCGACTCTCCGGTCGTACACGCGCGGAACCGCCTGCGCATCCGCGAGACAGCGGGCATCCTGCGCGCGATGGGGACGCCGGTCGAGGTGGTCGAACTGCCGGGCCGGACGATGCTGGAGACGATCATGCTGGGGTGCGCCCTCGGCTCTTGGTCGTCGTACTACCTCGCGATGCTGCGCGGGTCGGACCCGTATCCGATCCCGGTGATGGACTCGCTCAAGGGGCGGATGTCCGAGGGGTAGCCTCGATGGGGGTGCCTGATGACCGGGCTCACCCTGTTCGGTGCGGTCGCCGTTTCGCTGATGCTGCTGTTCTACGCGCTGGAGCACCGCTCACCGGTGTTCGTGCTGGCGTTCGCCGGTGCGTGCGCGGCGTCCTCGATCTATGGCTTCGCGCAGGGCGCGTGGCCGTTCGGTGTGGTGGAGTCGGTGTGGGCGGTGGTGGCGCTGCGTCGGTGGTGGGGGAGGCGAGTGGGAGCGGGGTAGCGGGCTCGATGGTTGGGGTGACCATCCCGCGCGAATCGCGAGGGCGTCCCCATCCCCAGTCGTTTCTTGAGGCGACCTTGAGCCGTGTGCTGGCAGGGTAATAGCGAGGGGGGCGAGTTGGAGACGTATCATCCGACCTCCCGTGGATCTGATGAGGGGGCTCCGCTTGCACCGACTCGACGACGCCCGAGCGAAAGTTAGTCGCGCGAACGAGCACCTCGACGCGGTGCGCGAGGAGCTGAAGCGGATCAACGACAGCAAGCCTTACAAAGTCACCGACGAACTCGACGGCGAGACTCATAAGTATGAGGCGACTGTCAGCATTGATCCGGCTCACGTCCGACGGATCGCCCTCATCACTGGTGAGGGGATCAACGCCTTGCGTTCTGCTCTCGACTACCTCGTTTGGCAACTTGTCCTCGACGCCGGTAACGAGCCTCGGCGAGGGGAAACCGCCTTCCCGTTCAGTTGGAACGCCGCTGACTTCGACAATCCGCCCGCCCGCGAAGGTGCCGTTAACGGCTTCATCCGGGTTCAGGGAGTAAGCGATAAAGCTCGAGCAAAGATTCGCGAGTTGCAGCCGTTTCGAGCACGGGAGCGCGGTGAGCCCGTCGAGTGGCATCCGCTCAAGGTCTTGAACGAACTGGTCAACGCTGACAAGCACCGCACGCTCTACGTCGTTGCCGTCCGTACTCCGATGACCGCTATCTCCTATTCACAGGTCACCGCGACCGCCGCAATGCTCAGCTTCGATACGGGCCCATTCGGGGCATTCACTGGAGAACTCATAAACGGCGCAGTAGTCGCGCGCTGGAGCATTAAGCGCGGTTTCGAGAGGGATGTGAACGTGAATATCAATCTGTTTCCGGACATCTGGACTTGCCCCGATCTGACGGACACCCAAGATAGGGCGTGTAGCCCTGGAAGGATGTCTGAATGGAATCGACAGGACGACGTGCACGGCGTGCGTTCACGGACGAGTACAAGGCGGAAGTCGTCGAGCTCTGCCGCACGAGCGGCA
>CANFFZ010000127.1 GCA_947446155.1 Chloroflexota bacterium
CCCCCGGCCAGACCGCCGACATCACGAAAATCCTGAAAGAGACCAACACGCACGTCGTGATCAACTACCTGCCGGTCGGCTCGGAAGAGGCGACCAAGTGGTACGTGGAGCAGGTGCTCGCCGCCGGCTGCGCCTTCATCAACTGCATTCCCGTCTTCATCGCGCGCGAGGAGTACTGGGGCAACCGCTTCCGCGATGCCGGTCTCCCGATCATCGGCGACGACATCAAGTCGCAACTCGGCGCGACGATCCTGCACCGCGTCCTCGCCCGCCTGTTCCAGGATCGCGGCGTGCGCATCGACCGCACCTACCAGTTGAACTTCGGCGGCAACACCGACTTCCTCAACATGCTGGAGCGCGAACGCCTGCTCTCCAAGAAGATCTCGAAGACCAATGCGGTCACCTCGCAGATCGACTACGACATGCCCTATGCCGATGTCCACGTCGGCCCGTCCGACCACGTTCCGTGGCTGCTCGACCGCAAGTGGTGCCACATCCGCATCGAAGGCACGACCTTCGGCGACGTGCCGCTGAACCTCGAAACCAAGCTCGAGGTCTGGGACAGCCCCAACTCCGCCGGCGTCGTCATCGATGCCATCCGCTGCGCCAAGCTGGCGCTCGACCGCGGCATCTCCGGCCCGATCTACGAGCCGTCGGCTTATTTCATGAAGTCTCCGCCGAAGCAATTCCACGATGACATCGCCCGCGACAACCTTGAGGCCTACATCAAGGGCGAGGCGCTGATTACCGGGTAATCGAAGCAGGCCGGACGGCCTCATGTCCGTGTATTGGGCGTTTCGCATCGCGTCCGTGCTGGCGAAGGCGGCACCGCTCTCGGTGGCCTATGCGGTTGCCGCGGCCTGCGGCGTTGCCGCGTTCTATGCGTGGCCCGGGGGGCGACGTCGCTCTATCGCCAACATGCGGCACATCTTCCGTGACGAGGCGCGCGCGCGATTGGCGGCGCGCCGCTCTTTCGCGAACTACGCTGTCTATCTCATCGACTTCCTTCGCTTCACCTCCGCCACCGCGGCCGAGGTGCACTCGCGCGTCATCTTCGATCGCTGGCCGCAGATCGAGGTGGAGCGGCGAGGTAACGGCATCGTCTTCATCACCATGCACTACGGGAACTGGGATCTCGGTGCGGCGGCGCTCGCCGAGCGCGGCCTGCCGCTCTCCGTGGTCGCCGATACCTTCGGCGATCCCCGGCTCAACGATCTAGTGCTTGGCGCGCGCCGCGCCTTGGGTATGACCATACTCCCCGCCGAGCGCGTCGGCCCGAGCGTGCTGCGCGCCCTCAAACGCAACGAGGTCGTGGCGATGCTCATCGATGTTCCCCCGCAGGGCGGCGGCGTGGAGGCGCAGTTCTTCGGGGACACAGTGCTGGTGGCGGATGGCCCCGCCCGCATCGCGCTGCGCGCTGGCGCGAGTGTTGTGGTGGCGACCGTCCGGCGTGAGCACCCACGCAGTCCTCGCGTGTACGGTCAGGGCGAAACCATACCGTTCACACCCACCGGCGACAGCGAACACGATGTCCGCGCGCTCACGCAGGCGATCATGAGCGCGCTGGAGCGCATGGTCGCCCGCGACCCGGAGCAGTGGTACATCTTCCGCTCGTGGTGGGTGGCCGACCGCGCTGCCACCCTGCGCTGATCTCATAGGTGCCGATCTCGCTGATACTGCACCCATGCTCCAATTCGCCGTCCTCTGGTTCTTGGTGCGGGTTGCAGGCCGCTTTCCCGCGTGGCTGATCGACATAAAAGCAGTTGTCCTCGGCACCCTCGCTTGGTACCTCTCGCCGAGGTTGCGGCGTGTCACTGATGACCACATGCGCCACGTCCTCGGCCCCACCGCCTCGCCGCGCGCTCGGGCACGTGCCGCGCGTGGCTGCGTGCGTACCGCCGCCCGCAACTACGCCGCCTTCGCCCGCGCGCCGTACCTGACCCCCGAGCAGCAATTCGCGCCCATCGAGGTGATGGACGGCGCAGATCGCTTCTTCGGTGCGGTGGATCGAGGCTGCGGTGTGATCGCGGTCTCGTCCCACCTCGGAAACCCCGAGGCGATCCTGCGCGCGCTCGGCCGGAGCGGGCTGGCTGTGATGGTGTTCATCGAGCGGCTCTCGCCCTCGCGTATGCACGACTGGGTGCGTGACCTGCGAGGCGCGCCAGGGCTGCGGCTGGTCACCGCTGACCTCGCCGGTGCGCGCGAGGCACTGACGCACGTGCGCGCTGGCGGCGTGCTGGTGGTGCTCGCCGACCGCGACCTCCTTGGTACCGGGCGGCCGGTGATGTTCTTCGGCGAGCGGGCGCGGCTGCCCTCGGGGCCGGTCGAACTCGCGCTGCGCACCGGCGCGCCACTTCTGCCGGTGACGGTGCTGCGCTCGCCGCGCGGTGGGCTGCGCGTCATCATAGACGAGCCGTTGACGCTCACGCGCACCGGCGGCCGCGACGCGAACATCGAGGCCGGCATGCGTGCGATGGCGGCGGCGCTGGAGACCGGTATTCGCCGCGCGCCGGATCAATGGTTCGCGTTATCCCCAATCTGGCAAGGGTTAACGCTCTGATCGGCATCCTCTGAGACGGGGACGTACAATGCCGCCGATGGACGAAGCATCGCGCGCCTTCACCCGGTTCGGCGCCGCCGACCTGCAGGTCCATACCTCGCACGGCGACGGCATGGCCGATGCTCGCGCACTTTTTGAGCGCATCGAGCGCACCACCGATCTCGATGTCATGGCCGTCACCGACCACGACGACGTCCGAGGCGCGCTGCTCGCACGCGAGATACACGCGCAAGGCCACTACCACTTCGAGTTTGTCCCCGGCATCGAGGTCACCACACGGAGCGGCCATCTGCTCGCGCTCTGGATCGACCAGCCGGTGCGTTCCTTCCGTTCGCTCGCGGAGACGGTCGCGACCATCCACCGCCTCGGTGGGCTGGCCGTGGTCCCGCACCCGCTCTCCTACCTCACCCGCTCGATCGGCGAACGCGCCCTCGACCGCCTGCTCGCGGACGCCGATCCTGAGACGCGCCCTGATGGCATCGAGGTCGCCAACACCTCGCTCGCCGGCCGCGTCACCGGCAAGCGCGCGCTGCGCCTCAACCGCGAGCGGTGGGGCCTCGCCGAGACCGGCGGCAGCGATGCCCACTTCCCGGAAGATGTCGGCTCCGCGTGGACGCTCTTTCCCGGACAGACCGCCGCGGTGCTCCGCGCGGCCATCGAGGCACACGAAACCTTAGGCGTCCTCGGCGCCTCCACGCCGCTGCGTGAGATCGGCGTGCGGCGGCTCGCCGCGCAACAGGTGCGCGGGCTCGCGACCACACCGCGCAAGGTCCTCGGTCCGCCTGTGCTGCGCTTCGCTCGCCGGATGCGTCAGGCGGTGGGCGTATGAAAGTCGCGCTCGTCTCCCCCTACGACTGGCTGACCCCGGGCGGCGTCAACCGCCACGTCGACGGGCTCGCCGCCCAACTGATCGGCCTCGGCCACCAGGTGAAGATTCTCGCGCCCGCCAGCGGGCCGGTCGACGACGCTCGCGTGATCGTACCCGCCTACCCGCTGCCGGTGCCTGCCTCCGGGTCGAGCGCCCGCATCGCCCTCGACCCGCGCCTCGGCCGCCGCGTGCGGCTGATTCTCGAGGCCGAGCAGTTCGATGTCGTCCACGTCCACGAGCCGCTCATGCCCTCACTGCCGATCCAAGTGCTCCGTCACTCGCGCGCCGCCAACCCGAATGTGGTGAACGTGGGCACCTTTCACGCGCGCAAAGAGGGCGGCAATCGCCTCTATTCCTACGGCCGCCTGCTGCTGAAGCGCTGGTTCCGCGAGATCGATGGCAAGATCGCCGTCTCGCCGCCCGCGGCGCAGTACGTGGCGCGCTACTTCCCCGGCTTCTACAACATCATTCCCAACGGCGTCGACCTCGACCGCTGGAACGACCCGGCCATCGAGCCGCTGCCCTACCTCGACGATGGCATGGTGAACATCCTCTATGTCGGCCGTGCTGAGAAGCGCAAAGGTATGCCGTACCTGATCCGCGCCTTCGGGCTGGTGAACGCACGCCTCCCCAACACGCGCCTCGTCGTCGTCGGCGCGGAGTCGAGGCGCTGGCGCGTCTATCGCGACTCCGTCGAGGAGAGCGGGCGGCGCGGCATCATGTTCTTCGGCGGAGTCTCCAATGAGGAACTGCCGCGCTTTCACCGTAGCGCCCAGATATTCTGCTCCCCGGCGACGGGGAACGAATCGCAGGGGATAATCCTGCTGGAGGCCATGGCCGCCGGACTGCCGGTGGTTGCCTCGAACATCGAAGGGTATGCATCGGTGCTGACACACGAGGTCGAAGGGCTGCTGGTCCCGCCGCGAGACGCGGATGCGCTGGGCGACGTGCTCACCGGTCTGGTGAAGGACGCTGCCACACGCGCGCGGCTGGGCGCGGCAGGCCGCACGCGCGCCGAGGACTATTCATGGCCGCGCGTCGCCCGCCAACTGGTCTCCTATTACGAGCGTCTGCGCTACACCACCACCGCCTCGCGCACGCCTCGCGTGCCCCAGCCTGAAGCCCAGCCCGAGGCGGCCCACGCATGATGTGGCTCTCCTCATGGCGGCTGCTGCCGGCGAGGCCGCCCGCGATCGTGATCACGCCGTTGGTGCGCGTGCTAGTCGCGCTCGGCCTGACGCCGACGACTCTCTCGTTCCTCGGTGTCGCGGGCAACATTGGTGCGGCAGTGCTGATTGCAACCGGCGACCTCGTCGCGGGCGGCATCGTGACGCTGTTTGCGAGCGCGCTCGATATGCTCGACGGTGCCCTCGCGCGCGCTACCGGCCAGGACAGCAAGGCCGGTGCCATGCTCGATTCCGTGCTCGACCGCATCTCCGAGGCCGTCGTGCTCTGCGGCATCGTGGCCTACTCACTCATGCGCGATAACGATGAGCACGCCATGCTCGGCTTCGTCGCGGTCGTCGGTTCGCTGCTCGTCTCCTATGTGCGTGCTCGCGCCGAAGGCCTCGGCATCGCGCTCACCGACGGGCTGTTCACGCGCGCCGAGCGTGTCGCGCTCACCAGCGCTGCGCTCATCCTCGGCTGGCTCGGCCCTGCGCTCTGGCTGCTGGCCGTGCTGACCTCGCTCACAGCGGCGCAGCGCCTCACCATCGCGATGCGCAAACTGCAAGAGGGGCCACCGGCATGACGATGGAGTTCGCCTTCAACCGGGAGCAACAAGAGGCGATCGGTAGCATCTTCGACGAGAAGATGAACATCCCCGTCTCTATCGAGGTATGGGCGCAAAAAGATTCCGTGCTCGTCCGCCCCGACCGCGAACCAAGCCCGCACAGCGAGGATGTCATCCGCCTCGCGCGCCTCGTCGCCTCGCTCCACCCCGCCCTCACCGTCACGCTCTACGACCTCGACCGCCATGCCAGCCGCGCCGC
>CANFFZ010000128.1 GCA_947446155.1 Chloroflexota bacterium
CCCTGCTTCAGGTCGCTGACCAGTACCTCAAACACCTTCGCTCACGCGAGCAGATCGATATCGGCTTGCTCGCGGACTTCATCGCCATCGGCGCACGCCTTCTCCTGCTGAAGTCACGCGCCCTGCTACCCCGCGATCCGGACGCTGTCGTCGACGACGACGAAGATCCCGCCGCTGACATCCGAGGCCTCGTCGAAGCGCTGCGCGACTACCGCCGCTTCAAGGAGGCCGCGGAGTTCCTTCGCTCCCGTGATGGTGGCCACGGCACCTACCGCCGCGAGGTCGCGCCTCCGAAGGTGCCGATGCCCACCGGCCTCGACACCGTCACGCTAGCCTCGCTGGTCGAGACCATCCGCGAGGTCATCGCGCGGCTGCCCGAAGAGGAGCCGGAGGGCGAGGTCGCGCGCGAGCCGGTCCGCCTGCGTGACCGGATGACGCGCCTCTCCGAGCTGCTTGACCGGGACGGCCGCACCTCGTTCCGCCGCCTGATCGAGAACGCCACCTCCCGCACGATGGTGATCGTGGACTTCATGGCCGTGCTCGAACTGATCAAGCAGCGCTACCTCGCCGCGCAGCAGTCCGACGCGTTCGGTGACATCGAGCTCGTGCGCCTCGATGGCGCCACCCTCGATGCGAGCGCCACCGCCGAGGCCTCTCAGGAGTTCACCGGTGACTAGCCGGTCCACCTCGATGGTGGGGGGCGCCTGATGCTGCTCGTCCGTGACGAACTGCAGCGCAGCGTCACGCCGGGCGAGCATGCCCTCTCGATCGGTGTGTTCGACGGCGTCCACGGCGGTCACCAGGCCCTCGTGAAGCGCATGCTCGACGAGGCCCAGGCCCGAGGGCTCACCGGCGGGGTTGTCACCTTCCACCCCCACCCACGCACCGTGATCCGTCCGGATCAGCCCTTCGACTACCTCGAATCACTCGAGCATCGCGTCGAACTGCTGCGCGCCTGCGGTGTCGACTTCGTCTCGGTGCTGCAGTTCACCTCAGAACTCCAGCAGGTGAGCGCGGAAGACTTCTGCCGTCTGCTTGTCGAGGAGGCCCGCGTCCGCCTCATCGTCGTCGGCGAGGACTTCCGCCTCGGGCGCGGCGGCGAGGGCACAGTCACACGCTTGGCGGAGATCGGGGAGGCCCAGGGCTTCGAGGTGCTGTCGGTGGGGCTCATCGACCATGGCGCCAACAGCACACCGATCTCCTCCACCCGCATCCGCACCGCGCTTGCCGCGGGTGAGATGGAGGACGTCCACGCGCTCCTCGGTCGCCCGTTCTCGCTGCGTGGCCCCGTCCTGCGAGGCGACCAGCGAGGCCGCACTATCGGCTTCCCCACGCTGAACGTCGATGTCAGCGCTGACCGAGCGCTTCCCCCGGACGGCGTCTACGTCACGCGCGCGTACCTGCCCACGGGCATCTTCAACGCCGTCACCAACATCGGCACCCGCCCCACGTTCGACGGCACCACGCGTCGCGTGGAGACCCACGTCTTCGACTTCGAGGGCGACATGTACGGGCAGGTCGTCACCATCGAACTGCTCCACCGTCTCCGCGCCGAGCAGAAGTTCGACGGCGTCGATGCCCTCGTCTCACAGATCAAGGTGGACGCCGCGGCGGCGCGGGAGTGGCTGCGATGACCCGCGCGATGGCCCCCGTGGACGAGCAGCTGCAGGTCCTCATGTCCGGTACCGAGTTCGGTGACGACGCCACCCGCCGCACGATGGAACGTGACCTGCGCGCCCGCATCGAGGAAGACCGGCCGCTCCGCGTGTACGGCGGCTTCGACCCGACCAAGGTCGACCTGACGCTGGGGCATGCCGTCCCGATGCGGAAACTGCGCCAGTTCCAGGAGTTCGGCCACGAGGTCACGTTCCTCATCGGCAACTTCACGGCGCTCATCGGCGACCCCACCGGCCGGGACGCCACGCGCCCCGTGCTCACGCGCGAGCAGGTCGAGGAGAACGCGAAGACCTACACCGACCAGGCGTTCGTCATTCTCGACCGCGCGAAGACGAAGGTCGCGTTCAACGCCGAATGGTTGGACCGCCTCGGCTTTGCGGATGTCCTTCGGCTCACCGGCCAGTACACCATCGCCCAGTTCCTCCGCCGTGAGAACTTCGGCAAGCGCTACGACGAGGGCACCCCGATCCACGTCTCGGAGTTCCTCTACGCGATGCTCCAGTCGTACGACGCCTTCCACCTGCAGACGGACGTGCAGATCGGCGGTTCCGACCAGCTCTTCAACCTGATGGCGGGCCGCCAACTGCAGGAGGCCTGGGGCCAGCGCCCGCAGGTCTGCATCACCCTGCCGATCCTCGTGGGCACCGATGGCCACCAGAAGATGTCGAAGTCGCTCGGCAACTACATCGGCCTCACCGAGACACCGAACGAGATGTTCGGCAAGGTGATGTCGATCCCCGACTCCGCGATGGTCAACTACTACACACTCGCCACGCCGCTGCGGCCCGCCGAGGTGGACACCGTCGCGCACGACCTCGAGGCCGGCACGCTCCGCCCGATGGACGCCAAGAAGCGCCTCGCCGAAGAGATCACTTCCGTCTTCCACGGCCGCCCCGCCGCCGAGGCCGCGCGCGAGTACTTCGAGTCCACCATCCAGCGACGCGAGCAGCCTGCCGAGATGCCCGAACATGCCGTCACCGGCGACACGGCGCTCGCCGCCGTCCTCGTCGCCGCTGGCCTCGCGGCGAGCAACGGCGAGGTGCGGCGGCTGGTGGCACAGGGCGCCCTCTCTGTGAACGGCGCGACGGCCACCGAGGCTGGCGCGATGGTTCGCGCGGGGGATGAGATTCGAGTGGGGCGGCATCGATTCTTGCGACTGGTGCAGGCGTAGCGCAGGACGGCGACGCCTGCGACCCTGGGGAGGGACCTCACTTGGCGCGGGGGAATGCGTCCAGGGAAGGCCGGGGGATGATCGACGACGGCGTAGAACTCGACCTTGAAGCTGTGTGCCAAAATATCGCCGAGGCCGAGGTGGTCACCCTCTATTTCCCACTCCTCGGCCGCACCCTCCTCGTCGACGCACGCTGCGCACCTGACACTGGCACCCTCGTCCGCGTCGTCCCGATGGCACGCGACACCGGCGAGCGCCTGCGCTCCCTCAAACGTCTCCGCCCCACGCTCCCGCGTCCCGAGTCCATCACGATGATCCCGTGGCAGATGCGCGTCGGCAGCGTCGTCAGCACCGGCGGCTGGGCCTGCCTGCTCCGCCGCATCGATGGCCAGCCAGCCGCCGAGGCCTGCCTGGAGCATCTGCGGATGCTCGAGCGCACTGAGCAACTCGACGCGATCCTCGGGCGACGGTACGAGGCGTTGTGGACGCGCGTGGGCGCTCGCGAGGTGGCCGAAGAAGACGAGCGCTAGGCCCTCAGGCCGTCCCGACGCCCTCGTCCGAGGCGGGACGGAGGTCAAGCACCTCCAACTGCAGGCGCGCCTCACTCCCGAACTGGTCCGAGCGGAACGTGTACACCACGTCGGCGTCCTCGCCAGCGGCGACCGCCGAGGTGGCCTGGCGGAACGCGATCGCCCGCCACGTCACGTTGCCCGCGCGCAGGGCCATCTGCAAGTGCGCGCCGTCGGCGCCCACCATGCGGTTGTTCGCCACGCGCACACCGCGGGCGAGGAACACTGGCGCCGGGTTCCCGTTCCCGAACGGCCCGAGTAACCCCAGCCACTGCACCATCCGTCGGTCGACCTCAGTCAGCGGCAGTTCGGCGTCGATCTCCAGCGCCGAGATCATCGCGTCGGGGTCGAGGTGGCGCGCAGTGTCCTCGGTCAGTCGCGCGCGCATCTCCGGGATCCGCTCGGGCGCGATCGAGAAGCCGGCGGCAGCACGGTGCCCGCCGTAGCGCAGGAAGAGGTCGCTGTTCCGCTGCAGCAGCGCGGTCACATCGAACGCGGGGATCGAGCGGCAGGAGCCGCGCCCCTCGCCCCCCTCGATGCCGATGGCGATCGCTGGGCGGTGGAACTCCTCCGCCAGCCGCGCGGCCGCGAGGCCGATGATGCCCGAGGACATCTCGCTGGAGTCCACCACGATCAGCGGCGGCGGTGGATCGCCCGCAAGCGACCGTGCGAGTTCGACGGCCTGCGTCGTCGCGGTGCGGCGATCGTCGTTCAACCGCTCGATCTCCGCCGCGATCGTGCGCGCTTCCTCGATCGTTGGCGCCAGTAGCAGGTCGAGCGCGATCCGCGCGTGCGCCATCCGCCCCGCGGCGTTGATCCGAGGCCCGATCACCCAGCCGATGCCTTCCGCGTCGATCAGCCGTGGCTCGATCCCCGCCACCTCGCACAGCGCGAGCAGCCCGGGCCGCGTCGTCGTGCGCAGCGCCTCGATACCGATGCGGAGCAGGTCGCGGCACTCCCCGAGCAGCGGCGCGAGGTCGCACACGGTGCCGAGGGCCACGAGAGCGCGATGCGGCGCCGGGTCGTACTGCTGCCCAAGGCGGTCGTACAGGTCGTGTACGACCTTGTACGCGACGCCCACCGCCGCCGGTTCCGAGCCGTATGAGTTCCCGTTCAACTTCGGGTTCACGATCGCGAGGGCGTCCGGCAGCACGTCGGGGATCGTGTGGTGGTCGATCACCACCACGTCCATCCCCAGCCCGTTCGCCTCCGCCACCTCGGTCACCGCCGAGGTGCCGGTGTCCGCGGTGACGAGGAGCGTTGCGCCTTGGTCGGCGAGCCGGCGGATCGCGCGCACGTTCGGCCCGTAGCCCTCGGTGAACCGGTCCGGCAGGTATGGCATGGGCTTCGCGCCGAGGGCACGCAGGCCCTCGGTCAGCACCGCCGTCGCCGTCACCCCGTCCACGTCGTAGTCGCCGTACACCGCGACGGTCTCGCCGGTCCGGCATGCGCGCGCCAGCCGGTCGACGGCGACATCGAGGTTCGGCATGAGTTGGGGGTCGGTGAGGTCATGCGGGGTGCCGAGGAACCGTCGCGCCGTCTCGGTGGTGGTGACGCCTCGGCGGGCGAGCAGCAGGCGCATCAGCGGCGGCAGCCCCGCCCCCGCGTCCGCGAACCCGGCGAGGTCAGGCGCAGCGTCAAGGCGCCAGCGACCACCCGAGCCGGTCAGGATGCGCGCGCGTGCCGCCTCCGGGGCGACCACCGGCTAGCCCTCGTAACGGTTGAAGATCAGGCAGGAGTTGTGGCCGCCGAAGCCGAGCGAGTTCGACATCGCGTACTTCAGCGCGAGGTCG
>CANFFZ010000129.1 GCA_947446155.1 Chloroflexota bacterium
TACCGCGACCTCTCGCTGGCGCAGGTCGGGTTGATGGAGACGTTCTTCCAGGTCGTGAAGATGGTGGGGCAGGTGCCGACGGGTGCCTTCGCCGATCGCTACGGCCGCCGCCTCACCTTCATCGTCGGGATGGCGATCGAGGGTGCGGGCATCCTGCTGTTCGGACTCGCCTCGAACTTCCCGCTGCTGGTGCTGTCGTATGCGCTGTGGGCCTTCGGCCTCACCTTCTGGCAGGGCAACGAGAACGCCTACATCTACGACGCACTCGGCGCCGAGGATCGTGAGCGCGAGTATCCGAGTCATGCTGGCCGCCTGCTGGCGATCACGGCGACTGCCGGCATGTTCGGCTCGATCGTCGGCAGTGCCGTCGCGTCCCAGACCAACCTCATGTGGGGCATCGTCGCGGGTGCCGTGCCGGTGATCCCTTCGATGCTCGTTGCTCTCGCGATGCGCGAGCCGCCGAGGAAGGGCGGCGTCCGGCCGTCCTACGTCGCCACGCTGCGAGGTGCCTTCGCGGCTCTGCGTGCGCGGGCGGCGGTGCGCTGGGCGATCCTCTTCGAGGTCGCCCTCGCGTCATCGCGGCCGGCAAACGCGATCCTCTTCCAGCCGTTCCTCGCGCGACACGATGTGCCGGTGGCATGGTTCGGTGCGGCAATCGTTCCAGTCGCGCTGGGCGCCGTCGTCGGCTCGATCGGCAGCGCGAGGGTGGTGCAGACCTTCGGGATACAGCGGACGTTCGCGCTCTCGCTGGTGGGTTCGATCGCTTCGCTGGTCGTGCTCGCGACGGTCGACAGCATCTGGGCGCTGACGGCGTACCCGCTGTTCATGGCCTCGCTCAGCCTCGGTGGTCCCGCACTCAGTGGGTACGTGAATACGAGGACCGAGTCCGCCCTCCGCGCGACCGTGCTCTCCGTCGCACCGCTCGGCATCGCCGTCGTCTTCTCGATGACGGCCGCCGGCGCCGGCATCATCGGCGATGCGCACCTGCTGGAGGCGTACGCAGCCCTCGCGGCCACCCTCGCCATCCTCGGCGGGGGCGCCTATGCGATGTGGCTCCGCGCTGATCGCGTCGAGAGGGGAGGTGGGTGTGCACTCGAAGCAAAGTGACGCAGTGGACACGTTGAGTGGGCGCACGCCGCCCTCATTCCAGGGCAAAGGGATCCGTACGGTGTTGCTGTCAACGTGACGGAACATACATACGTGAGGCAGCACGGACGTGGGCTACAGCAGTGAAGGAGGTAGCGATTCAGGAGGTGAATGCGTAACGGATCGGTAGAGAGCGAGATGCCCCCGCTGCACCGATGGAGAGGGCGGCGTCGTCCGTCGGGCGGAAGCGTCGAGGGCTAGCGGCGGATGATCTCGCCGTCGTCCGGAGTCCCGGTCGGCGTCGGGCTCGCGGTTGGCGGGCTCGTCGGAGTCCCGGTTGGCGTCGGGCTCGCGGTTGGCGGGCTCGTCGGAGTCCCGGTTGGCGTCCCCGTTGGCGTCGAGGTGGGAGTCGCGGTGGGAGTCGCGGTGGGAGTCGCGGTCGCGGTGGGCTGAATGGCGAGGAAGCGCGTGGCGACGACGGCGCCGTCTTTTGCGGCACGCTGCGCGGCAGCGAGGGCACCCTCGGCACCCGGGCCAGCCGTGGTGGTTTCGAGGACCTGGGCGCCGGCGGCGATGGCGGTCGCGTAGGTGGTGACGGCCTGACGCGAGATCACGTCCGGGCGCTGTTCGATCAGGTTGGACATCCGCGCGCTGGTCTCCACGACTTCGCGGAAGAGCGATGCGGGCACGGAATCGCCGCGTTCGCGGTGCTGCTGGATCGTCGTGAGCGCGGCGGCCATGCGGTCGAGTTCGTCCGTCGTGCTGGAAACCGTGAGGTTCGCGACGCCCGAGGTGCCCGTGCCCGCGCTCGGGTTGCCGAGGGCGAGCAGGCCGATGGCGGCGGCGGCGGCGGTACCGGCGAGGCCGTACCACAGGCGGCTGGCGCGCACGCGGAAGGTGCTGATGTTGGCGGGGACGCGCTCGGCTTCGAGGGAGTGGAGGATGGCGGCGCGCGAGCGGTGATGGAAGGAGCGGAATGACTGGCCGTCCGTCGCTTCCGCGATCGGGCCGCGCAGTGCGCTCACCATCGTGAGCAGGCCGGCGAGCGCGGGGTCTTCGCGCGGGTCGATGTCGGCGTCGCGGCTGTCCTCGGCGAGTTCGAGGGCATCGGCAAAGCGCAGCGCGTCCGCCAGAGCGGCCGCGTCGGCGGGCTGCTCCTCGGCCAGACTACCCATGAGGGGAGTTACCTCGCCCATCGCCCTGATTGCTCCTTCGGTGCCGGAGTCCGCTCGTGAGCGGCTTCAGCCTCGCTGTCCTGGCGTTCCAGGATCTCTTTCAGTCGTTTGACGCCTTTGTGCTGAAGCACTTTGACGTTGGTCTCGTTCTTGTCCAGCGCTTCCGCTGTCTCTGCCACGGTCATCCCCGCGCCGAACCGCAGTTGGATCACTTCGCGCTGTGCGGGGGGCAGTTGCTCCACCGCGACGAAGATCTCCTGGATGGTGATCGAGGTTTCGGCGAGTTCCGCCGGGCCCCGATGTTCGTCCGCGATCCAGTCCGGCACCTCTCCCACCGTGGTCCGCAGTGCGGATCGCCGGTAGTGCGAGATGACGTGGTTGCGGGCGATGCGGAAGAGCCAGGCGCGGAAGGGACTCCGCTCCTCGACTGCTTCAGCCGTCCCGCCCTGCGCTGCTGCGCTCCCCTTGCCGGCCGCACTCCCCGCACCTGAGGTGAGGGGAGGAAGCGGTCGCCACTCGAACCCAGAGACTGCCTGCATGACCTTGATGAAGATCTCTTCAGCGAGGTCTTCCGCGTCAGTTTCGTTGCCGACGCGGGAGAGGCAGAACCGGTAGAGCGGTGCGACGTAGGCGTCGTACAGCAGCCCGACGGCCTGCTGGTCGCCCCGGCCCGCGCGCTCGACAAGCGTGCGTTCCTGTTCGACCGGTAAGCCGCCCCGTGAGGGAGTGCGATCCGCGCTACCCGGCTGCACCTGGGCCGCTCCTCAACCGTCTGTCGACTGTGCGCGAGGCGCCGCTGTAGGCCGGAGACTCACTCAAAGTATAGACAGGCAAGCTGTGGGCAGCCCGCGTCGGGCAGTCGGCCGGTACCGCATTTCCCCGTTCGTAATACAGCGAACGCTGTTGTCGGGGTTTAGTTAACGGGAGGGTGCCCGGTGGTCGCGGGGCGGTTGCCGTTGAATGGAGTCGGGGGCAGTAAATGCTCGTACCGCCTCGGCATACGCCTACGGTGAGGCACTGCCCGGCTGGGCAAGGCCGGTGTTACCGGTTGGGGCAGGCGCCGCGGTGATGCTCGTCATGTGTATCTGGGTATGCAATAAGGTTCAGATAATCAGATTACTCTGATGATCTAAAGCGTTGATGGCGACGTATACGTTATATCTAGTCGTGCCGCCTCGGATCCAGCGACCGAGGACCGGCTTCCCAGATTCCTGGGTGGTGGAGTTAACCCAAGGGGCTCCAGGTGCGTTTCTACCCTTGCACCGTGTCTGCATGTGCATATCTGCATCTGCTTATACGATGTCGAGAATCTGTTCGACCGCGAAAGACGGGCGATAGCAGTAGCTGGTGGCGCACCGCTCGAGCGGCGGCATCAGATGCTCATCTCCGTCTCTGGTCATAAGGAAAGGGAACGGCAGGGACAAGACCGCAACGACCGACTGAACAATTACGCACTGATTCCTGGAGGAATCCTTGACTTCATTCAAAAAGTTTCTTGCTCCGCTCACCGCGGTAGCGCTGGTGGCCGTGATGGCCGTCTCGCTCATCGGTCAGCAGCGAACAGCTTCTGCCACCGGTGAAGGAGTCGCGGTCACGGCCTTCACGCATACTGCTCCGGTTCAGCTTGCTGGCCTGGTTGAGACGTACACGATTGGTTTCACCGCCTCGAACGACGGTGACATCCTCGCCGCCGGTACTATCGCGACCACGTGGCCCGCAGGGTTCGTGCTTCCGCCGGTCCCGATTTGTGCCGTGGGGGTCGGCTTCACTGGTGCGTTGCTTACTTGTGCGACCGTCGGCCAAGTTGTCACGGCCACCCTTGGCGTCGGCACCACGGTTGCAGACAATGCTGTGGTCACATTCACCATCGCTGGTATCACCAACCCGACCGCCCAAACCTTCTTGGCTGCTGCTGGGCCGAGCATTGTCACGAGCGGCAGCACGGTCGCGCGCCCCTCGCTGGTCGCGCTCACGATTTGGAGCCCCGCGGTTACTGCTTCGATTCAGGCTATCGGCCTGGTTGAGACGTACACGGCAACCTTCACATCGTCGTCCACCGGCAACCTCGCTGTTGCTGGGACTGTGACGGTCGTGTTCCCCGCTGGGTTCACGGTTCCAACTGCTCCGACTTGTACCTTCCCGGTAGGGTTCGCTGGCGCGACAGCCACTTGTGTGGGCACCCCGTCGGCGACCGTGCCGACTGTGGTTGCCACCCTTACTGGTGGCACGCTTGCTGTACGCACCGTTGGCTCAATGGCCATCACGGGCATCACTAACCCGGCGGCGGCGACGGTCTTCGCCGTTGGCACGACTGCTGGCAGCATCGCGACGAGTGCTGATGTGACGCCTCGTGGTAACGGGGCCGCGATGACGGTCTGGACCACCACCGCGACGAAGAACCCGGCAACGGGTACGGCGGATGGTGCGGGCTCGGTGACGGTCACGTTCACGAGCTCGGCAGCCGCCGTCACCGGTGCAACCGGTACGACGTCTCCGGTCCTGACCGTGTCTACTGACGTCGGCACAATCCCGACGGCTCTGAGTGGTGCCCAAGGTCAGACCTTCACGGCTTCACTGACGGGTGCCACGCAGGCAACCTCAGGCGTGGCCGCGAACAGTGGTGGAGCTGCTGCCCCGCTGGTCGCAGTCATCAAGGCCCCGACGACTGCAGGCACCTCGACGGTGCTCCTGCGGGCGACGCCGGTGAACGGTGGTGCTGCGGTTCTGCTTGGTTCGACGCAGATCACGTGGACTGCTGCGACCGCTCTCGCGGGTGCAGCGGCTACGGTCACTGTCGTTCCTGCTGCCGA
>CANFFZ010000130.1 GCA_947446155.1 Chloroflexota bacterium
CACCGAGTTATACGAGGTGATGAAGCGCGAGGCGAAGCGCGCCGTCGAGGACGCCGTGGTCGTCCCCGGCGTCGGCACCGGGTTCACCGACTCACGCATCTTCCGCCGGCGCGGCATCGAGGCGTACGGATTCGTGCCGACGCTCACCGGGCCGCAGGATCAGGGACGCGTCCACGGCAATGACGAGCGTATTTCCATCGAGAATCTGCGCCTGGGGATGCAAATCCTCTTCCACACGGTGCGGGGAATCTGCGGCTAGACTGCGGCGCGGCCTCCTCCGCGGTCAGCGAGGGGCCTCGATTGCGAGGGGGACACCGATGAAGTTCGAAGACGTGAAGACGATTGGCGTGATGGGCGGCGGCGTCATGGGCGGCGGCATCGCCCAGGTCATGGCGCAGGCCGGATACAACGTGATCGTCCGTGATCTGAACGACGAATTGATCGACAAGACGCGTGACGCCATCTTCGAGAGCCGCTGGGGCATCAAGCGCGCCGTGGAGATCGGCAAACTCGAGTTCGACAAGGCGCGCACCACGATGGAGCGCATCTCCTTCACGACGAAGTCCGAAGACCTCAAAGACGTCGACATGATCATCGAAGCCGTACCGGAGAAGCTCGAACTGAAGCAGGCCGTCTTCGCCGAACTCGACAATATCGTGAAGGCAGACTGCATCTTCGTCTCCAACACCTCGGGCTTCGTCGTCGCGGAGATGGCGAAGGACGTGTCGGAAGGCCGCAAGGCGCTCTTCGCCGGCATGCACTTCTTCAACCCCGTCCCTGCCATGAAGTGCGTCGAGGTCATCTCGACCCCCCAGACGTTGCCCGAGGTCACCGACGCGGTGTTCCGCGTCGGTGAGAAAGCAGGCAAGGTCGCCGTCAACGTGAAGGACGGCCCCGGCACCTACGGCTTCATCGTGAACCGCGTCTATGCGGCCGCCCGCCGCGAGGCGGACAAGATCGTCGAGGCTGGTCTCGCCTCGAAGGAAGACATCGACAAGGCGATGAAGACCGGCCGCAACTGGCCCTCCGGCTTCTACGAGCAGCGCGGTGGCATCGGCCGCCAGTGGTAGCCGTCTGACGACGCGCGCTCGCACCCAGGCACTCGAGGACGGAGACCGCGATGAAACTCGACGAAGTGAAGACGATCGGCATCATGGGCGGCGGCGTGATGGGCGGCGGCATCGCCCAGATCATGGCTATCGCGGGCTACAACGTGATCGTCCGTGACCTCACGAACGACCTCGTCGAGGTCACCCGTGACGCGGTCTTCGAGGGACGCTGGGGTATGAAGCGCGCCGTTGAGCGCGGCAAGTTGTCCTTCGACCAGTGCGCCGAGGCGATCGACCGCATCTCCTTCACCCTCGCCCCGCGCGAGATGCGCGACGTCGACATGATCATCGAGGCCGTGCCGGAGAAACTCGACCTCAAGCAGCAGGTCTTCGGCGAACTCGACACGCTGATCAAGCCTGAGGCGATCTTCACGACGAACACCTCCGGCTTCCCGGTCGCCGACATCGCCCGCGACGTCTCCGAGGGCCGCAAGCCGCTCTTCGCGGGCATGCACTACTCGAATCCCGTCCCCACGATGAAGATGTGCGAGGTCATCTACACGCCACAGACCTCGCAGGACACCATCGACTCCGTGAAGGGCGTCGCCGAGAAGGCTGGCCGCGCTGTCTCCATGGTGAAGGACGAGCTCGGTTCCTACGGCTTCGTGATGAACCGCGTCTTCGCTGCCGCGAAGCGCGAGGCCGACAAGATCGTCGAGGCCGGCCTCGCCACCCGCGAGGACGTGGACAAGGCGATGCTCACCGGCCGCAACTGGCCCGCGGCCTTCTACGGCCAGCGCGGCGGCATTGGGAAGCAGTGGTAGGCGCGCCGCCCACCACCCCCGCCGCCATCCTCGCCCGTACCCGCGAGGCGTGGGCCGCTCTCGACACCGCCCTCGTGCTGATCGATGGCCAGGAGATGCTCCGTCCCCGCACGCCGGAGGGCTGGTCGCTGCGCGATATCCTCTGCCACCTCGGCAACCCGTGGCTCACCGCACAGATCCAGGCACACCTCGACGGACGCAACCCCGAGATGTTCACCTGCTTCGGGCACGAGGTACCGCCTGAGCCGTCCGAGGACATGTCCACGAACGACGGCCGCAACGCCTGGCACCAACGCGCCCTCCGAAGGCTCTCGCTCGACCGCTACCTAGACTTCCGCGGGCGCACGGAAGCACTGCTGCTGCGCCTGCCTGAGTCCGAGGGCGATGTGGCGTACGCGCTCGTCCCGTCCGGACACATCGGGCGTATGCGCCCCGCGCTCCCGGGCGAGCCGATGTCCTTCCCGCTCTGGCAGTGGCTCCGAGGCGAGACGTGGCACCATTTCGAAGACCACGTCGCCGCCTTCGAAGCCGCGTCGCGATGACGCGGAGGCGTGCCGCTGCGGTCGCCCTCGTCCTGCCGCTCACGATCTGCTTCGCGTTCGGCCTGATCGCGGGGCGCCTCGACGCCACCGTGCTCAACCCCGACTTCGTGAACCAGCAGGCGCGCGACCTCCAGCTCACCCAGCGGCTGTTCGACGACGGCACCCGACGAGTGGTGCGCGACATCCTCGACCACCCGGAGAAGGTCCCCTCCAACCTCCGAGGCGTCGCGCTCCCCACGGACCAGAACGCCGAGGACCGCATCACCGCCCTCCTACAGTCCTTCCTGCCACCCGCGCTCATCGAGCGCGAGACCGAGCAAGCGATCGAGCAGATCCTCCCGTGGCTCGCCGGCAAGGAAGATCACTTCGCCATCAACGTCAGCCTGCATGACGGCCTCGCGAACACGTTCGGCCACCCGACGGCGGGGCAACCCTCGATGTTCGAGCGGACGTGGCAGGACCTCGGCATGGGGCAGCGAGTCGTGCTCAATATCGCGAAGACCTACGACGACGACCCTGCGAACGCCGGCAAGCCGATCCCCGGCGCGCCTCCCGGCATCCGGACCGTCACGGCCGCGATCCAACTGCGAGGTGAGTCCGCCGGTGCCTGGTTCGATCAGCAGTGGTTCGGCTTCGTCGACCAGGCCGTGCCGTACCTCGCGGGCGATACGCAGACGATGGACGCGGGCATCTCGTTCGTCGCGTTCCCCTTCCTCGCCGACCCCTTCGCGAAGGCACTGCACTTGCCACCCGAGCAGATGACCCGCGATGGCTGGCGGCTCACCGATACCGACCTCAAGAAGCAGTTGGGGAACGCCTCAAACCCCTCGCTATCGAGGGCTGACAACACGGTCGCGCTGTTCACTCCGAAGGGCGGCACCATCACGGACGCCGATGTCCTCGCTCGCTACGACGGGCAACGCGCGAAGAATGCCGCCGCAGGCCAGCCCGTCGACGGTCCCACGATCGGACAGATGCGCACCGTCTTCAGCACCCTCCGCCTGCTCGGTGTCTACGGTGCGCCGCTGCTCTGCCTTGCGCTCGTCGCCGGTATCGCCTTCCTCACTGGCTCCACGTGGCCCACGAGGCTCGCATGGGGCAGCGCCGCGCTCCTCGTCGCCGCCGCCATCGGGCTCGTCGGCACCACCACGCTCGTCGGTGCGGCCGCGTCGAGCCCCCTCGACGCCTGGGTGGCGCGCGAGCGGGTGCGGCCGGAGGGACGCCTCCCCAACGAGTTGCGGATCGCGGTCGCGGAACAGGCGAGCGAGGTCGTGGGCGAGCAAGCCGACCGCGCCTCGCTGTACGCCGGGGCGTGGCTCATCGTCGCCGTGGGCGGCCTCGCTGGTGGCCTCGTGTGGGACCGGCGCGAGCGTGCTCGCGGCTACGGCGGTTAGTCCGGCGTCAGTTCCTTCAGCAGCGTGCGCGCGAGTATTGGCCCGCCGGGTGCATTGCGATCGTCCTTGAACTGCGTCATCCGCTCGAACACATCGGCCGCCGCGAGGTGGAAGCCGCCCGGTAGACCGGCCGCCTCGAACGTCGCCGCGATCTGCTCCATCTCCCCCACCCAGCGCCATGCCTTCGCCGCCGCACCGCCGAGGTCGTCCGCGCGCTCCTCAAGGCCCGTGCGACCTCGACGCCACTCGCCCAGCAGCGGCTCCAGCACGTCCTCATGGATCGCGAGCGCCTCAACGGCGGCGAGCAGCGCGCTCGTCCCCTTCGTCCAGGCCGCGTATGCCATCTTCAGCGCCGAGGCCGCCCCCACCGGCGCATCCAGCACGCACACCTCGAGTGGCCCGCCGGCGAGCGCCGTCGCCACCTTGGGCGCGTACTCGCCCGACAAGTACAGCCGAGTCGTCCCCGCCTTCCGAGGCGGCCCGCCGATGATCCCGCCGTCGACGAAGTGCGCCCCGGTCTCCTCGATGCGTGTCGCCATCCGGCGCACCGTCGCGGGCGATACCGCGTTCGCGTCCACGTAGATGCGGTGGTAGCCGAGCATCGTCACAGACTCGGCGACGTCCTCCGCGAAGGCGGGCGGACAGACCGACAGGATGACGTGCGCCTGGTTCACGAGGCCGTTCAGCCAGTAGACATCGTGCAGCCCGTCCGCCTCCGCCCGCGCCCGCGTCGCCGCGCTCCGGTCCTCGGACGTCCAGATCACCCGCGCCCCCGCCGCCACCGTCGAGGCACCGATGGCACTCCCCATCTCCCCCGGGTGCAGGAGGCCCACAGTCACCTGTGCCCCGCTGGTGCGCAGTTCGTCGTCGGTGGGCATGTAGTAGGGGTCAGGCATGGGAAGGCTCCTCGACTGACAGTATGCCGCGCCATCCACCGGGGCGCTCGGCTACGATCCGCCCTCTGTCAGCCGGAAAGGCACACACATGATCACGCTCACCGCCAAACTGACCGCCGCCGAGGGCAAAGCCGACGCGATGCAGGCCGCCCTCGTC
>CANFFZ010000131.1 GCA_947446155.1 Chloroflexota bacterium
GATCAACTTCCGGCACCGCGCTTTCGGCATCGAGGGTGGACGAACGTGGCTGAACAGACGCGGCAGGATGGTGGGGCGAGCGCGTTGCAGCGTCCGTTGATCGCTGACTCCGTGCTCGACCTCGTCGGGCGGACGCCGCTCGTGCGCCTCACGAAGGTGGTGCCCACCGGTGCCGCCGAGGTGCTCGGCAAGTGGGAGGTCGCCAACCCCGCCGGCAGCGTGAAGGACCGCATCGCGCGCTCGATGGTCGAGGCCGCGGAGCGCGACGGGACGCTGAAGCCCGGCGCGACGCTGATCGAGCCAACCTCCGGCAACACCGGTATCGGCCTCGCGATGGTGTGTGCCACCAAGGGCTACCACCTCGTGCTCACGATGCCCGAGGACTACAGCGTGGAGCGCAGCCGCCTCCTCGAACGGCTGGGTGCGGAACTCGTGCTCACGCCGGCGATCGAGGGGATGACGGGCGCGGTCTACGCCGCCGAGCAGTTGGTGAAGCGCAAGGGCTACGTGATGCTTCAGCAGTTCGACAACCCGGCGAACCCGGAAGCGCACCGCCAGACCACTGGCCCGGAGATCCTCGAAGGGACCGGCGGGCGCCTCGATGCGTTCGTGGCGGGCGTCGGTACGGGGGGTACGATCACCGGTGTGGGTGAGGTGCTGCGCGGCGCGGGCCTCACGGTGCGGATCGTGGCAGTCGAGCCGGCCCGTTCGCCGGTGCTGCAGGGCGGTCGCGCCGGCGTCCACGGTATCCAGGGCATCGGGGCCTCGTTTGTGCCGGGCGTCCTCAACCGCGATATCTACGACGAGGTGCTGAGCGTCCGCGACGAAGACGCGATGGCGATGACGCGCCGCCTCGCTCGCGAGGAGGGGATGCTGCTGGGCATCTCGGCTGGCGCGAATGTGTGGGCGGCGGTGAAGGTGGCGCAGGAACTCGGGCCAGGCAAGCGTGTGGTCACGATGTTGTGCGACACCGGCGAGCGATACCTCAGTGTGGCGATATAGCGTTTCAAGATCGGGCGAGGAGGTCGGGATGGGCGTCTCTGTCTACATCCCCTCGCCGTTTCGACGGCTCACGGCTCAGCACGAGTACGTGGACGTGGAGGGTGCGACGGTGGGTGAGGTGCTGGACGCGCTGGAGCGTCAGTACCCCGGCTTTGGTGACCTGGTGTACGACCGGAACCGGAAGGTGCCGGCGCACATCAACATCTACTTGAACAACCAGGAGATCCACGACCTGCAGGGCGTGGACACGAAGGTATCGGAAGGCGACCAGGTCGCCGTGATTCCCGCGATGGCGGGTGGCGCAGACGGAGGAGACCGATGAGCGAACAGACGACAACCCGTTCGGACGCGATGACGCCCGACGAGGTGATGCGGTACTCGCGGCACATCATCATGGCGCAGGTCGGCCCGCAGGGTCAGCGGAAACTGCGCGACGCGAAGGTGCTGGTGATCGGCGCGGGCGGCCTCGGCGGTCCGGTGGCGCTCTACCTCGCGCTCGCGGGCGTCGGCACGATCGGCATCGTCGAGTTCGACACCGTCGACCTCTCGAACCTCCAGCGCCAGGTCCTGCACCAGACGCCGGACATCGGCAAGCCGAAGTTGCAGTCCGCCAAGGAGAAGTTGGCGGCACACAACCCGCACGTGAAGGTGATCGGCCACAACATGCCGATCACGTCCGACAACGCGATGGAGATCATCAACCAGTACGACATCGTCGTGAACGGTGCTGACAACTTCGCCACGCGCTACCTCGTGAACGACGCCTGCTATCTGGCCGGCAAGACGCTGGTGGACGGCGCGATCCTGCTGTTCGATGGCCAGGCGACGGTCTACGAGCCTGGCAAGGGCTGCTATCGCTGCC
This sequence comes from Chloroflexota bacterium, assembly GCA_947446155.1. Next base: position 1,865 of record CANFFZ010000131.1, read on the forward strand.
TCTACCCGGATCCCCCGCCGCCAGGCCTCGTCCCCTCGTGCGCCGAGGCCGGCGTGCTGGGTGCGATCACGGGCATCGTCGGTTCGATCCAGGCGACCGAGGTCTTCAAGCGGATCCTCGGGATCGGGAACCCGCTGACCAACCGGCTGCTGCTGGTGGACGCACTTACCATGGAGTTCCGCACGATGAAGTTGCGGCGCGACCCGACGTGCCCGCTCTGCGGCGACAACCCGACGGTCAAGGAATTGATCGACTACGACCAGTTCTGCGGGACGCCGCCGCTGGTGTTCGAAGGTGCGGCAGCAGCGGCGCACTAGGTACGCCGGACACTCCGTCGCGCGCACGGCCTCGCTGGCCGGCGCGACCTCGAGGGGTGATGGAAAGGATACGTCGATGGCGGTGACCGTGAACGTCACCTCGGTGATCCAGAAGGTCGTCAACGGCCAGCGTGCGTTCGCTTCCGAGGGCGGGACGCTGGGCGCGTTGATCGAGAACATCGAGCGTGACTACCCCGGGTTCGCCGGGCAGATCATGGACGACGGCGGGGAGATCCGCCGCTTCGTGAACGTCTATCTGAACGACGAAGACGTGCGCTACCTCGGTGGTAAGACCACGCCGCTGAAGGACGGTGACACCGTCTCGTTCCTGCCCGCCCTCGCGGGCGGGCTGTAGACGTAGAGGGGTCGTGATGCTGTACGCGGGGCTGCTCGATCTGATCGGCAACACGCCGCTCGTTGACATCTCAGCGATGTCGCCGAACCCGCGCGTCTCGATCTACGCGAAGTTGGAGGGGCAGAATCCCACCGGCTCCGGGAAGGACCGGATCGCGAAGTTCATGATCGAGGACGCCCTGAAGTCCGGGCGGCTGAAGCCCGGTCAGACGATCCTCGAACCCACGTCCGGCAATACCGGCATCGCCCTCGCAATGATCGGGAGGCTGAAGGGCCACCCGGTCACGGTAGTGATGCCGGATGCCGTCTCGTCCGAGCGCATCCAGCTGCTCGAGGCGTTCGGCGCCGAGATCATCTATTCGCAAGGTGACCTCGGCACCAACGGTTCCGTACAGAAGGCACGCGAGGTGGCGGCGGAGCACCCGGACTGGTTTATGCCGTTCCAGTACGAAAATCAGGAGAACCCGCGCGCGCACTACGAGACGACGGGGCCCGAGATCATCCGCGACCTGCCGGACCTCGATGCGTTCGTGTCAGGCCTCGGCACCGGCGGGACGCTCACCGGCGTCGGGCGGCGGCTGAAGGAGCACAACGCGGCGATCAAGGTGATCGCGGCGGCGCCGCACCCTGGCGACATGGTGCAGGGGCTGCGGGCACTTGAGGACGGCTACATCCCGCCGGTCTTTGATGACCGCGTGCTGGATGGCCGGATCGTCGTTGACTCGGCGACCTCGTTCCGCACAACGAAGGAACTGACGCAGCGCACTGGGGTGTTCGCCGGGATCTCGAGCGGCGCGGCCGTGCGAGCGGCGCAGCGCACCGCGGAGCGGATGGAGTCGGGCAAGGTGGTCTGTCTGCTCGCGGACGGCGGCTGGAAGTACCTGTCGAGCGGCCTCTGGAGTCGTGACTACGACGACATTCGCGAAGACGTTGAAGAAAAGATGTGGTGGTAATCGCCTGCTTCGGCAGGTGCGGCTAGGGAGACATCGATGGCTGACAAACTGGTAACCGCTGACTGGGTGCAGCAGCACAGGGCTGACGCCGGCGTGCGTCTCGTCGAGGTGGACGTGGACACCGAGGCGTACAAGGACGGCCACATTGAGGGCGCGGTCGCGTGGAACTGGACGACGCAACTCCAGGACCCGGTGCGGCGCACCATCCTCGACAAGACCGCGATGGAAGCGCTGCTCTCGAAGTCCGGGGTGAAGCCGGACACGCACGTGGTGCTCTACGGCGACAACAACAACTGGTTCGCCGCCTACGCGCTCTGGCTGCTGGAGATGTACGGGCACACCAACGCCTCGCTGATGGACGGCGGACGCGTGAAGTGGCTCGGCGACCAGCGCCCGATGACCACGGCGGAGCCGGCGGTCGGCGCGGCTGCCTACACGGCGAAGGCACCGGACCCCGCCACGCGTGCGAAGCGCGACGAGGTCATCAAGGCGCTCGAGGGTGGCACGCAACTCGTCGACGTGCGCTCGCCCGCCGAGTTCTCGGGCGACATCATCGCGCCCCCGGGCATGACGGAGACGGCGCAGCGCGGCGGGCACATCCCGGGTGCAAAGAACATCCCGTGGGCCCGTGCGGTCAACGAGGACGGCACGTTCCGCTCGAAGGAGGAGCTGCAGGCGCTCTACGGTGGCCAGGGCCTGAAGGCCGACGAGCCGACGATTGCCTACTGTCGGATCGGTGAGCGATCGAGCCACACGTGGTTCGTACTGAAGTACCTGCTCGGCTTCAAGGACGTGAAGAACTACGACGGCTCCTGGACCGAGTGGGGCTCCATGGTGGACGTCCCGATCGAGCGCTAACGAGCCTTCGAGGATCGGACGACACGATGGTCGATCGTGCGGGTGTGCTGCAGCAGGTGCTACTGCGGCGCATGCTCGCCTCGGGTGACGGGCTGCTGCTGCCGCTGCGCTTCAGCGCGGAGGTGGTGGAGAAGTACCGCGCCATCGAGGGGGCACAGGTGATCCGGACCCGCACGGTCGGCCGCGTCGCATTGCGCGGCCTCTGGTCGCTCGACATGGGGATCACGGATGATGCCCCCGGGGGCGCCGAGGTGCAGGTCACGCTCGGCGACCTTGTCCAGCGGCTGCCGGAGCGGGAGCGCGATCACTGGCTCGCGCACCTGGTCGCCGAGCCGGTGAGCGAGAATTTCCTCCAGATGAAGATGGCGGCCAACGCCTGCATCGACGACGGTGACACGGTCGCGTGGACGTAGGGCCCCTCGGGCGTACGCCACGGCTGACCTAGATCGGGAGCCGCCGGTGTCTCGGATCCCCCGCGCCATCA
>CANFFZ010000132.1 GCA_947446155.1 Chloroflexota bacterium
GCCCAGCGCCCACGCGGCCGCAGCCCATGATCACGACGCGCATCGGTCCCCTCCGCTCGTCCTCAGCCGAAGTGCTATCGCACCTCGGCTGAGGGGTAGCGCACCAACCACACGAGGACGGGCGCGTGCTCCAGCACGTACTGCGCCAGCCGCCCGAGTTCGAACTGTCCCAGCGGCCGCTTGTACTCCACGCCGAGCACGATCACGTCCGCGCCACGCTCGACGGCTTCGTCCACGACGGCGTGGCCGGCCTGGCGGGCCTGGATCAGGTCGCCCTGCACACTGATACCGTAGTCCGCGGCGAGTTTTTCGGCCCGCTGGAGGACGCGCTCACCCTCGCGCACGGCGGCGGAAAGGTCGGCGTCGAGTGCGAGCGCACGAGGCACCTCGATCACATGGACGAGGTGGAGGTGGGCGTGGTGCTTCTTCGCGAGGTCGGCTGCGACGGTGAGAGCGCGGTAGCCGGCCTCGGTGCCGTCGACCGGGACCAGGTAGGTGTGAAGTGCGTCCAGCGCGTCTTTCGCCATCGATTACCTCGACCGGGAGGATGTGTCCCGGGCCAGTTGCCAGCGCACCGCCGCGAGCGCGATGAGGACTACGCCGAGCAGGGAGAGCCAGGAGATCGGCTGATCGGTGGCGACGGCGCGACCCAGTGCGGCCGCGCCTCCCATCGCCGAGACGGATGCTCCGATGAGTCCGCGCCGCATCTACCCTCCGGCTCCCTGTGGAGCACAGAAATTGACGCTACGCCCGCCCAGATCGAGCGTCAACGAAACTCGCCGCCCGACCGCGTGCGCTAGTGCAGTTGCTCGATCCAGGCGTCCACACGGCCGCCCTGGATATCGAGGAATCCGACGGTCCCCAGTTGCGTCTGGAGATTGCGGGGGTAGAGGGGCGAACCTGAGTTCACGATCAGCGTCCCCTCCCACGTTTTGACGACGGGCACATGTGTGTCCCCCGCCACCACCACGTGGCACGGACCACCGAAGTGGCGCTCCATCCGCTCCTGTACGTTCGCGGAGCCCATGATCGGGCGGTCGGGGAAGTCATGCGTCATCCCGATCCGCAGTCCGTCGACGTGGAGCAGCTGGTTGTAGGCGAGCCGAGGGTCGTCCGGTGCGATCTGGCGGCCGGAGGAGCCGTCGTCGCCGTTCCCGCAGGCGGCGAGGACGGGTGCTCCACAGCGTCGTTCTAGCCAGTCGAGGACGGAAACGTCGTGCATGTCGCCGCCGTGGAGGATCAGGTCGACGCCCCGCAGGGCCGCGTAGACTTCTTCAAAGATCTCGCGGCGGGCCTCCGGGACGTGGGTGTCCGAGACCAGGCCGATGAGCATCGGGCCGGAGAACTGGTGTTCGCTGAGCCATTTCCGAGGGGGGAGTTCCGGCATCGAGGGAGGGTACCGCAGGGGCGGGTGAGGCGCCCTCGCACGGACTGGTGGCGAGTGCCGGGGGTGGGCGTACGCAGGCACGTCGGGCAGTACAATAACAGTTCGATTCACCTGTACGGGGAGCACCATGGCAACGACTGGCACCAAGAACGGGTCCACCCAACCGGCACGGGGGGCTGCCCCTCGCGTCACCTCCCGGCCTTCTGCGAAGGCCGCCCCGAAGGCTGCGCCACGCGCTGCCGTGAAAGCGGCTCCAAAGGTGTCTTCCAACGGCCGCACGAACGGCGCACACGCGGACGGCGTCGCCTCCAGGGCTGGCGTCCGCGGCACGACCGCGACGTGGACCGTGAAGGCCGGGCTCGCCCAGATGCTCAAGGGTGGCGTGATCATGGACGTGGTCACGGCGGAGCAGGCTGTGATCGCGCAGGAGGCTGGCGCCGTCGCGGTGATGGCCCTCGAGCGCGTCCCCTCGGACATCCGTGCCGACGGTGGCGTCGCGCGCATGAGTCACGTGAAGAAGATCAAAGAGATCCAGGCTGCCGTCTCGATCCCGGTCATGGCGAAGGCCCGCATCGGCCACTTCGTCGAGGCGCAGATCCTCGAAGCCCTCGGTGTCGACTACATCGACGAGTCCGAGGTACTGACGCCCGCCGATGACCAGTTCCACATCGACAAGAACACCTTCGCCGTGCCGTACGTCTGCGGCTGCCGTAATTTGGGCGAGGCGCTCCGGCGCATCTCCGAGGGCGCGGCGATGATCCGCACCAAGGGCGAGGCGGGCACCGGCGACATCGTCGAAGCGGTGCGTCACATGCGCTCGCTGTGGTCAGAGATCCGCCGCGTGCAGGGCATGCGTGACGACGAACTGTGGACGACGGCGAAAGACCTGCAGGTGCCGATCGACCTCCTGCGCGAGGTGAAGCGCCTCGGCAAGTTGCCGGTCGTGAACTTCTCCGCGGGTGGCGTCGCCACGCCAGCGGACGCCGCGCTGATGATGCAACTGGGCGCCGAGGGCGTGTTCGTCGGCTCGGGCATCTTCAAGTCCGCCGAGGACGTGACAGACAAGCGCCGCAAGCTCGACCAGCAGCGCCGGATGGCCACCGCCATCGTGAAGGCTGTGACCTACTTCAACGACCCGAAGATGCTCGCTGCCGTTTCCGAGGAGATCCCCGAAGAGGCGATGCGCGGCCGCTCGACCGCCACTATGCCTCGCGAGGAACTCCTGGCGCACCGCGGGAGTTAGCTAGCCCGCATGCCGCGCGCATCGCGCATTGCCGTCGCCACCACGCCCGCACCGGCGGACGTCCGGGTTGGTGTGCTGGCGCTCCAGGGTGACTTCGCGGAACACGTCGTCGCCCTGCGCGCGCTCGGCGCTGACGCCGTCGAGGTGCGTACGCTCGACCAACTGCGCGCCGTGGACGGCCTCGTCATCCCGGGGGGCGAGAGCACCACGATCGCGCGGTTGCTGATCGCCTTCGACCTGCTCGAACCCTTGCACGACCTGATCGAAGGCGGACTGCCGGTGTGGGGTACCTGCGCTGGCGCGATCCTCCTCGCCAAACGGGTCACGAACCTCGACCGTCCCCCGCTCGCCGTCATGGACATCACCGTCGAACGTAACGCCTTCGGCCGCCAGGTCGACTCCTTCGAGGCCGACCTCGACATCGCCGGGATCGAAGGCGGCCCGCTGTGCGCCGTCTTCATCCGCGCCCCGATCATCCGCCGCGCCGGCCGAGGGGTAGACGTGCTCGCCTCGCTCGACGACGGCACGATCGTCGCCGCGCGCGAAGGGCGGCTGCTCGCGACCTCGTTCCACCCCGAACTCACAGACGACCGCCGTATGCACGGGTTGTTTCTCGAGATGGTCGCGGAAGCAAAGGCGGCCTCCGGTGCCCCGCGGCCGAGGGCACGTCGATGACCGCGCGCGCCCCACGCCCCACCGACCTGGTCGCCCTCGTGACCTTTGACGGCGAGGTGCGGGCGAACCAGGCGGTGACCCGCGACCGCCTCGGCAAGGCGCCGGGCGCGCCGCGTCCACTTTCGGCAGCCGTGGAGCAGTGGCTGCACCTCGGCCGGCAGACCTGGGTGAGCGTGCAGGGCCGCTCGATCGTGGGAATTGCGACGGCCCGCGAACTATCAACACCATCGGCGTGGGAAGTCGATACGCTGATCGACGCCGGGGACGACCCCGGAGTCATCGCGGACCTCCTCCGCCAGGCGGCCGACTCCGCCGCCCGCGCGAAGGTGACGCACGTGCTGCTACGCACGCCCTCGGATGCTCCAGCCGCGCGGCAGGCGCCTCGTGCGGGCTTCGCGAAGGCGCTGGACGAGCGGCTGTGGGGAGGACACCTGCAGATCGAAGCGACGGCCGAGGGCGTGCGCGACTGGCACGAGGACGATGACCTCGCTTGCTTCCAGTTGTACGGCCGCGCCCTTCCCGTCACTGCCCGCGCTGTGCTGGCGATGACCCGCGAGGAGTCCACCGCGGTCCATGAACGCCGCTGGCACGAACGTGGACGCTCCTTCGTTGCAGAACATGAGGGGCGCATCGCTGGCCTCGCGCGCGTCGCGCGGACAGGCGGCCAATTCTCGCTGATGGTGGAGCCCGGGCAATCCGAGGTGGCGCGGACGCTGCTTGCCGCCGTATCGGAACGCCTCGGCAAGACCGCCGTCCACCGCGCGCTGGTCCCGGCGTGCGGCGCCGAGGAGGAACGCGCGTTGCGAGACGCCGGGCTGGAACCGGGCAATGAGTTCACGTTGTTCTGTCACCGGACCGCCCGTCCGGTGCTGGACGAAGCCCACGCCGTCGTCCGGGCCGTCGCGCCCGGCCGGCTCGTGGGGTAGTCGAGGAAGGTGGACGAGCGCATGCAGGACCGCCGGCCGCGTAACGACGACGCGATCTTCGAGGCCCTCGAGCGGGAGGCTGCCCGCGCCGCGCGGGACGCCGCCGCTGGTGATCTCGACGACGAGGACATGGACGACCTGCTCGACGAGATGGACGACGTCGACGACCTCGATGACGAGGACTTCTCCCTCGACAGTGACAATGACGGTGAGGGCATTCCGCCGAGCCGCATCATGCACATCGAACCCGCGTGGGCGGTCGCTCCGCGCGAGATGACCGAGGAAGAGCGCGCCGAGATCGAGCTGCTGGTCGGCATCATGCCGCGTCGCGTTGCCGAAGCCGTCCGCACCAAGGGCTTTGAGGGCCTCATCGAGATCGTGCTCGACCTCGGACGGCCGCCGACCGCGCGCTACCAGCGCGAGGAAGCCCCGCTCGATGAGTCCGAGGTGACCGACCTCGAACTGGGCCAAGTGGTGGCGCAGGTCTCCGAGTTCGGCGAGGACAACCGCGCCGGCATCCCGCGCACCCTGCAC
>CANFFZ010000133.1 GCA_947446155.1 Chloroflexota bacterium
GCCGGACTGGACGCGCTCCTGAACAAGGGACGCCGTTCCGGTTCCGTGACCGCTGACGATGTGTTGGAAGCGATCCCGGACGCGGAGATCTCGGCGGAGAAACTCGCCTCGATCATCTCGCAACTCGCGGAGAACGGGATCACCGTGAAGGTGGACCCGATCGCCGCGCGTGAAGAGGGCGGCATCCATGAGGCCACCAAGCGCTTCGTCGACGAAGTCGCCGGTATCGATGACCCCGTCCGCATGTACCTGCGCGAGATCGGTAAGGTCTCACTGCTCACGGCGGACGACGAGAAGCGCCTCTCCCGCGCCATCGAGGAGTGGCTGCACATTGAGGACATCCTCGATGAGTACCGCGACGAGACTGGTGACGAGCCGTCCTGGGGCGAGGTCTACGTGGAGCTGCTCCGCCAGTTCCACCACATGCGCGATGTCTACGCCTCGGTCAGCCGCTACATCGAGCTGCCTCGGCAGTCCGTACACGAGCGGATCGTGGATGCGAAGTTCCGCCGCACGCTCGACGGCGAGCGCGACGAGGGCGCCCTGGAGGCCGTGCGCAAGGACCTGAAGTGGGGCGAGGAGCGGGCGAAGGACGCCCTGATCCGCCTCTCGATCATCACCCACATCATGCGGCCGGAGCACCTGCTGCGCGCCGCTGAGTTCGTGGAGTCAGAGTCGAAGTTGTTCCCGCCGCCGAAGTCGCTGACGGAGCAGATAATGACCGCCCACGGTTCCGGCCTGCAGTACTACTTCCAGAAGATCATCTTCGACGGCAAGCGCTCCGAGCGGCAGTTGACCGAGGCCAACCTGCGCCTCGTCGTCTCCGTCGCGAAGAAGTACATCGGCCGCGGGATGTCGCTGCTGGACCTGATCCAGGAAGGCAACATCGGCCTCATCCGTGCGGTGGAGAAGTTCGACTACCGCAAGGGCTTCAAGTTCTCCACGTACGCGACGTGGTGGATCCGGCAGGCAATCACGAGGGCCATCGCGGACCAGGCGCGGACGATCCGCATCCCCGTCCACATGGTGGAGACGATCAACAAACTCGTGCGCATCCAGCGCCGCCTCGTCCAGGAGTTCGGCCGCGAGCCGACCCCGGAGGAGATCGGCAAGGAGCTGGAGCTCCCGCCCGAGCGCGTCCGCGAGATCTTGAAGGTCTCGCAGGAGCCGGTGTCGCTGGAGACGCCGATCGGTGAGGAGGAAGATTCCCACCTCGGTGACTTCCTGGAGGATCCGACGGCGCTCGCGCCGCAGGACGCCGCCAGCCACCAGCTGCTCAAGGAGCAGGTGATGGACGTCCTCTCGTCCCTCACCCCCCGCGAGCGCAAGGTGCTCGAACTGCGCTTTGGCCTCGAAGACGGCCGCTCCCGCACGCTCGAGGAGGTCGGCCGCGAGTTCAACGTCACTCGCGAGCGCATCCGCCAGATCGAGGCGAAGGCGCTCCGGAAGCTCCGCCACCCCACGCGCTCGCGCAAACTGAAGGACTACCTAGACTAGCCACCCGGCGACATCGAGGTAGACGACGCGAGAATCGACGGCGGGAGCATCGATGCCGAACTACGAGTACCGCTGCGCGAAGTGCCAGAAGAAGTTCGAGTTGATGCGCAGCGTCGCCAAGCGTGACGACGCGACCATCTGTCCGCACTGCAAGGCCCCGAAGGCCGTGCGTGCCCAGGTCAACCGCATCGCCATCATGCAGGGCGTCCGTCCGGACGCCTACGCCGGCGAAGGCGAACCCGAGGACTTCCTCGACGGTGGGGACGACTTCGACTTCTAGCGAAGCATTCGAGGCCGAACGAGACGCCCGGGAAACCGGGCGTCTTCGTGTCATGAGACTGAGTTAGACCTCGAAGGAGGCCCCGTCGGTGCAGCCGCTCACGACGAGCGGTCGGAGAACGCCGGATGCGGCGCCACCTACGAGTGTTGTGCAGCGGTACGTGCGTAACACTCGGTCAGACGGGGCCGAGAAGCGGTCCTTGGTCATATCAATGGTGACGCGCACATCGGCCGGTCCGAGGACTTCCACCCGAGTCGTGATCGGGTCGCCCTCGATCGTGGGGCGGGTGGTGGTGAACCTCGCCTGGCGACCGGCCTGGAACGCCCGGAGCAAGCAATCGCGTGCCACGCCGTCGAGCATTGCTGCGCCCTAGGGGCGGTCCTCGGTCCCACAGTCCTCAACGGCTGGTGGCGAGACATCGACGGTGGGTGTGGGTGTCGGAGGCGCCGTGGCGACCGCGGTCGCGGTTGGCGGCACGACCCGCGGTTCGTCCTCGCATCCAGCGAGCACGAACGCCGCCGTGAGGGCGAACAGAGCGGTTGGGAACGCCTTCATCTCAGTAGGACGCCGGCTCAGGCCGTCCAGTTCCCGCGGGGACGGCTAGTCGCTCGTCCCCGTGATCGTGATGTGCCGCCGGGGCGGAAGGACGCGGCCGGGGCGGCGGCGGTCGTTCCAGGCGAGGAAGCCGTAGCCGGCAAGAAATAGCAGGCCGCCCTCGATCACCGTGACGATGCCGACGGCAAATGAGACGTCAAACCAGAAGCCCTGCGGAAACATCTGGACGAGGCGATCGCGCGCCGGGTCGAGCTCCCAGAAGTCATTCGCGAACGACAGTTGGTGGAACTTCAGGAACAGCGAGTGGAACCCCACCAGCATCCCGACTGCGGCAACACCGAGGACGGCGGCCGTCCCTGCCCCCGCCCACATCGACATCTTGGCGAGGTGGAGCAGCGAGCGTTCGCGACTCCAGAGGTAGATCCCGGCGAGGTACATCACCACGTAGATGAACGTGAACTCCTGGAGCCGGAACACGAAGCGCATCAGCCCTAGGACATCCGCCATGTGCAGCACCTCGCGCTCACTGTACAGCGGCGCGGTCTCCGTGCCCTGCTTCACGCGGATGTCGAGGAGCGAGCCGGGCTGGGCGGACTGAAAGTAATCCACGATCTGCGTCGCCGCGCGGTCGAGTTCGCTCCGCTCGAGCCCCGTCACGTCGGGCACGTCGTACTGCGAGAAGGCGTAGTGGTACGTCGCCTCCCACGAGGTGGCGACGCGCACGTTCGTCGTCACGAGGAAGATCGGGATGCAGATCAGGAAGACCGTCTGCGCGAAGTACCGGACGAATGACATGCGTCGAGTATAGGCAACCGACCTGCCTACACTCGACGCATGTCCACCCTCTCACTCGACGCGATCTGCGTGGCCTTCGACCTCGCGCCGCACGCCGTGCAGGCGTTCGACCCCGAGCACCCCACCTTCGACGCACAGCGCCCGCTCCTCGTGCTCGCGCCGCAGTTCGAGGTCGCCCGCCCGGAGGTCCGCCGGCGCTATCCCGCCTCGAAGGTCGCGCGCGCGGTCCGCGGCGGCGTGGCCGAGGCGTGCGCCGTCGGTGCGCTGCCGTTCGATACCGAGGCGTGGCTGCTCCCCGCGCTCGCGCCGGAAGAAGACCTGCGCGCCCTCGCTGGACTGCGAGGGGTGATGGAGCGGCTGTTCGCCCCGGATGGTTGCCCGTGGGACCGCGAACAGACCCCCGAGACCCTCCGCCGCTACCTCCTCGAAGAGACCTACGAACTCGTCGACGCCATCGACCGAGGCGACTCCGACGGCATGCGCGAGGAACTGGGCGACGTGCTGGCGCATATGTTCATGCAGACGGCGATCGCGCAGCAGGCCGGCACGTTCAGCCTCGAAGACGTGCTCGAGTACGCGACCGCGAAGTTCGTGCGCCGCCACCCTCACGTCTTCGGTGAGGAGGACGCCGGATCGATGGAGGCGCTCCTCGACCGCTGGGAGACGATCAAGCGCGCCGAACGTGCCGCAAAGGGTGAGTCCGAGAACGCGCCAGTCGAGGGCGCCCTCGACTCGATCCCGCTGGCCGCGCCGGCCCTCGTGCGCACCCAATCGCTGATCGGTCGCACCGGCACCGGCGGCCTCGCACTGTCGTCGACGCCACCCACCGAGGCTGCCCGTGCCGCCCTCGACGCGGGCGACGTGGGAGCACTCCTCTTCGCCGCCGTCCGCCTGGCGCGCGAGCGCGATGTGGACGCCGAGGAGGCACTGCGACTGACCTCGGAGCGATTCGCCTCGGCATTTCGGGCGCTGGAGACTGTTTCACGGGCCTCGGATGCCGAGGTCGCGGCACAGGACGCCGGGGCACACGCGGCAGTCTGGGACGCGGTCGCCGGTGGTCGCGAGCGTGCGCAGTAGTTTTTACAGCTCCCACGGGCAACGGTGTTACCCTTACGTCCGACTGCATTCCGTCAGATTGCACCCCTCGACTGGATCGAGGCACCCGGGTGACGGGTGGAACGGCTGAGAGATGACCGCTACTTCAACCATCACGCGCCGCGCACAGGCCCCCAAGGCCGACTCGGTGGTGACGCCGGACCGCTTCACGAAGGGGTTCGACTCCTTCACGGCCTGGATGGGCGCGATTGAACTGAACAAAGAGAACTTCCAGCGCCACTACGACGAGTGGTTGCCGGACGCCGGCGACCTCGCCGCGATCAAGGCTGCCGTCGAGAAGCACGGCGTGAAGGCCGTAGTCATCGGCGAGGACTGGTGCCCGGACGTCTGGCGCGGCCTGCCGACCATGGCCCGCATCGGCGAGTTGACCGGCATGCAGGTGCGCTACTTCAAGCGCGACGAGAACAAGGACATGATGTCCGAGTTCCTCAAGAACGGTGAGTTCGAGTCCATCCCGGCGATCGTCCTGTACGACCGCGACCACAAGTACCTGGGCCACTGGATCGAGC
>CANFFZ010000134.1 GCA_947446155.1 Chloroflexota bacterium
CAGAGTCGCGCGCGCGGCATGCTCGTGATGGCGATGTCCAACCACCGCCCGAAGTCGTTGGTGCTGACCACGGGCAACAAGTCCGAGTACGCCTGCGGCTACGCCACGATGTACGGCGACATGGTCGGTGGCTTCGCGGTGATTAAGGACGTGCCGAAGACGCTCGTCTGGGAACTCGCGCGCCACCGCAACACCCTCGGCGCCGTCATCCCGGAGAACTCCATCGAGAAGCCCCCCAGCGCCGAACTGCGCCCCAACCAGTTGGACTCCGACTCGCTCCCCGCCTACGAGGTACTCGACCCCATCATCGAGGCCTACGTGGAGGACGACCTGTCGCTCGAAGCGATCGTCTCGCGTGGCAACGACGAGGCGACCGTGAAGCGCGTGATCGACATGATCAACCGCAACGAGTACAAGCGCCGTCAGGCCCCCCCGGGCGTGAAGATTACCCCACGCGCGTTCGGCCGCGACCGCCGCCTCCCCCTGGCGACCCGCTACCGGGGCTATTAGCCCAGGAGATCCCATGTCGTTCCAGGCATACCTCGATAGCATCAAGGCGAAGACGGGCAAGACCCCGGACGACTTGAAGCGCGTCGCGGAGGCGGCCGGTGTCTACCGCCCTGAGATGAAGGCTGAGGAACTGGTGAAGTGGCTGAACGACGAATTCGATCTCGGCCGCGGTCACTCGATGGCGATCTGGGCGGTGTTCAAGGACAAGGGCTGGGTCGCGACGCCGAAACCGAAGAAGGTCGCGAAGTAGCCAGCAATCTCAGGCCGGCCCCGGCTCGTCGTCCTCGATCAGCGACGGGTCGAGGCCGTCCGCCTTGATGCGCTTGGTGACGACCGCCGTGAGTGTGTCCAGCGCGGTCATCTCGATCCACGTCTCGAACGCGCCACGCACCTCCGCGAACGCATCCTCGATCTCCGCCTCGAACTGCGGGCGAGTCATCGAGGCGTTCCGTGCGGTGCTGAGTTGCTCCACGAGCCGCTCAATCTTGGGGGACACCTGCGCGAACATCTGCAGCGCCGCGTCATCCTCGGCGGTCGCTGCGCGGTCGCGCATGATCTCGAGGGCTCCCGCCACCCACGCCAGGGCCCCGAGCATCGTCCCGGCGTCGCGGCGCGTGAGGCTCAACCGCACTGGCTGAGGCCGGTCGAGCCGCCCCTCTGGCGAGGTCATTCGAGGCGTTCCGTGCGGTCGCCCTCGTACGCCAGGGTCTCGGCCGCCCGCAGTGCGCCCAGCAGCGCCCCCCCGTCGCCGAGTGCCGGGCGGACGACGCGCGCACCCGGCGCGACCTCGTCCAGGACACCCTGCAGTACCGGCCCGAGTGCGTTCACGTGCGCGTCCTCCCCATCGAGGATCACCACCACCGGGTCGACCAGCGCTGCGAGGTCCGCCAGCACCCCCGTCACCTGCTCCAGCACGTCGCCTTCGAGGGGAAGCGTGGGGTCGAGTTCGGGCAGGGCGGGCAGCGACCCAGCGCGGTTCCCCGCGCCCGCAAGGATGCGGCCATTGGAGAGGACTGCTGCCTGCGGGATGCCTCGCAGGCTGACGTACAGCGCGTCCATCGTGCCGTCCGCGGCGCCGGCGCTCCATTCGCCTCGCAGGGCGGCCTGCACGCGGTTCAGCGCGACCACGGGGGCGTCGATGTGGCGGCGGATGGCGTCGACCACGTGGAGGCCATCCCATTCCGGTTGGCCGTTGCTCTCGACGAGGATGCCGGCCACCGGGTCGACGAGGCCGGGGCACGCGATGGCGATCGCCTGTGCCCAGCGCCTCTGACCCTCGCGCGCGAAGGCGGTCGCGATGCGCCCGCCGACCTCCCACGCCCACGCCGCCTCGTCCGGCAGCGGGCCGAGGTCGTACGTGTCGCGCTCGATCACCTCGCCGTCGCTGTCGACGAGGACGACACGCAGCGCGGTCGCCGTGAAGTCGACGGCGACGAGGACGGGCTCCGGAAGGTCCTCGGACGTCACAGCGCCCACCTCTCCACTTTGCGGATCGCCTGTGCCACCAGGTCCATGTCCTTCGAGGTCAGCCCAACGTGCAGCGGTAGCGCGATCATCTCGCGCGGCAGCCGGTTCGCCGCCAGCGTCCGATCGTCCGTCATCGAGGCGTCCGTCGCCAGCGAGGGCCCCAGCGCCGCTTCGACCGGCATCCCCTCCGCCTGCAGCGCCGCCAGCGTCTCTTCGAGCGAGCGCTTCCACAGCATGCTGCGCAAGCGGAACACGTAGCGGTCGTACCCGTGGTGGATCCACCGTCCGTGCGACATCGAGGCCACACCGCGCATCCCGCGCAGGTTGAACGTCAGTTCCCACGCCAGTTCGCGACGGGCCCGCAGCGCGTCCTCGCTGCCCCGCCACTCCGCGAGCGCTACCCGCGCAACGGCCTCGGCGATCGGCACACCCTCGGCGCGCACGCGCGCCGCCAGCGTCTCGTCCCGCAGTACGAGGAGCGCCCCGCCATCGCCGCCCACCTCGATGCCGCCGGAGAGCAGATGCGGCGCACCGAGCGCGAATACCGCCGCGCGACCGATCGATCCCGCCGGCGCGCCTCGATACGACGCACCGACGGCCTCTGAGCATTCCTCGATCAGCGTGCAGGCCCGCTCACGCGCGACCGGCAGCACGGTTTCGAGGACGGGTGCGTGGCCGAATGGGTACGCGACGACCACGGCGGCCGTCTCCGGCGTCGCCACCGTCGAGAACCCCCGTGCCGAGATCGCCGCGGTGTCCGCGTCGCCTTCTGCAGGGACCACGGTCAGCCCAGCCGCCTCGACGGCCGCGACCCACGAGGTCGCCCCGAGCGCCGGCAGCACCACCTCGTGTCGCCCCGCGACTGCGACCTGGAGCGCCCACCGTCGCGCCTCAGCCCCCGAGGCAAGCGCAATCACGGTTGAGGCGTCGAGGCCGAGTCCGGCAGCGAACTCTGCCTCCAGCGCACGCACCGGGTCGGCATCGGTGGCGGGGGCGACGGATGTCGGCTCCGGCCACGTGCCGAGACGGGCGGGCTCGCCGCCATCGATGGCGAGGGGTGCAGCGATGTCGTTGGTCAACAGATCTCCCCGCACCTCCGGCAGACGGCCGAAGGGCGAGCGTACGGGCGCACCGTGACGCCCGCAACGCGAACCGAGGCGGCCCGGCGCGTATCCTCGATGGCCGGAGGGGCCATGCTGCTGCACCTGCGCGAGCGCACCATCGATGTCACCCATCGCACAGCGGTGATGGGCGTCCTGAACGTCTCGGACGACTCCCCGATCGCCTTCTCGCGCGTCGGCGCCGGCGAGGCCCTCGACCGCGCGGTCACCCTCGCGCGTGCTGGCGCCGAGATTGTCGATATCGGCGCGCACTCGACGCGTACCGGCGGCCGCGACCTCACATCCGACGAGGAGGCCGCTCGCGTCGTCCCGGTCATCGAGGCGTGCGTGCGCGAGGGCTTGCTGACCTCCGTCGACACGTGGACGCCCTCGGTCGCGCGTGCTGCCGCCGAGGCCGGCGTCCACCTCCTGAACGACGTCACTGGCGTCACCGACCCCGCGATGCTCGCCGTCGCTGTCGAGTACCACCTGTCCGCCTGCGTCATGCACATGCGCGGCGAACCGAAGCACCACCGCGAGGTTGACCAGTCCTACGACGACATCAGCGCGGAGGTCACTGCCTTCCTCGTCGAGCAGGCGCGTGTCCTCGACGCTGCGGGGGCGGGCACGCCGTGGCTCGACCCCGGCTTTGGCTTCGGGAAGTCCGCCGCCGACAACCTCGCGATGCTGGACGGCCTGCCGAGGCTCGTCGAGACGGGCTACCCCGTCCTCGTCTCAGCGTCGCGCAAGGGCTTCCTCGCTGGACTCATGGGCCTCGGTGACCGCCAGGACGTCGAGGGGCTGCTGGAGGCGACGATCGGCTTCAACGTGCTCGCCGCCGCTGCCGGCACGCATGTCGTCCGTGTCCACGATGTCGCTGAGGTCGCTCGGGCGCTGAGTGTCGTGAACGCGTTCCGACGCCAGCGCGCCGGACTCGTGTAGGCCCGCGAGACGCTGAGGGGGCCTCGGCTAGCGGTTGGAGACGGGCGTCAGGTTCCGCGGTGCGGTCGGCGCGTATGGGAGCGCGAGTGCCGCCGACAGCAGCGCGGGCGCCCGACCCGCGAGGACCGCGACCGCGATCACGGCTGGCAGATACGCCACCGCGAGACTCGACTTAGGCAGCAGGGCGTGGAGCAGCGCCACCACTGGCGTCGCGATGGCGACAGCGCCGGCCGCGAGTGCGAACCGCATGCTGCCGCGCGGCGGATGGGTCCAGAAGCGCTCGATCACAGGTATCAGTGTGCGCCTGAGCGCCTCAATCTGCGCTCAACAGGCTTCGGAATCACGACGCAGGCGCCCCCAGCGATTGCCGGGATGAGAAAGATCTCCGCGCCCTCGCGTACCGGCTCCAGTGGGTCGTTCTCCGTCACCTCAGAGTCGATCGCCACGGCGATCTCGCCGCGCAGCGCACCCTCGTCGAACAGCACCCGCGCGAGCGCCGGCGCCTCCGCCGCGAGGGCATCGAGGACGCGCTGGAGCGTGTGGCCGGCGACCTCAATGGTCGCGCGGCCGTCCGTCAGGTCGCGCCAGTGGGCGGGGATATGCACGGTGGCCATCGTGTCCGCCTGACCGTCTACTCGCGGGGGAGTAACTCGTCCAGGATGCGCGTCGGCGTCACGGGCGTGTGGTAGAAGTTCACGCCGATGGCGTCCCGCAGC
>CANFFZ010000135.1 GCA_947446155.1 Chloroflexota bacterium
GTCCCCACGAGCCGCGCGAGCATCGAAACGCCGTAACCGGCGTCGAACGAGCCGACGCGCGGGCCGGTCTGCCCGAAACGCGCGTTCTCCGCCGCGATCGTGAGGTCGCAGATCACGTGCAGCACATGGCCGCCGCCGATCGCGTAGCCGGCGACGAGGGCGATCACGGGCTTGGGCATCTCGCGGATGAAGCGCTGCAGAGGAAGGACGTTCAGACTCGGCTGGCCGTTCTCGCCGACGTAGCCGGAATGGCCACGGATGCGCTGGTCGCCGCCGGCGCAGAAGGAGCGTCCACCTGCGCCGGTGAACAGCACGACGCCGATCGAGTTGTCCTCGGCAGCGTCACGGAAGGCCTCTGTGAGTTCGTTGATGGTGCCGGGGCGGAAGGAGTTGTGGACCTCCGGCCGGTTGATCGTGATCCTCGCGATCCCCTCGGCCTTGTCGTACAGGATGTCCGTGTACGCCTTCACGGGCTGCCACTTGATGGTCACGGTGCCCCCCCCAACTGTCGAGCGCGGCGCCACCCACACGAGGTTAGAGCCGGCCGCGAATCCCCCTCAAGAAGTCCAGCAGCACCGCGTTGAACGCCGCCGGCTGTTCGAGGTGGGCGCAGTGGCCCGCGTCCTCGATGATTTCCAACCGGGCGTCCGGGATGGCTCGGGCCATCTCCGCCGCAATCGCGCTGAACTTCGTATCTAGCCTACCGGCTGTCAGGAGAACGGGCACGTTCAGCCCCCCGAGGCGGTCACCCACCCACGCCTGCGACCCCGTCCCCATCCCTCGAAGGGAGTTCGCGAGGCCGGTGGCCCGCTGAGCGAGCCGCTGTTGACGCAGCGCGACCCGCTGAGGCTCGGACAGCGTCGTCTTCTGTGAGTCCCAGAGCGGGATCGACTGCCAGTAGTCGATGAACGCCTCGACACCCTCGTTCTCGACTTTCTGTGCCAGCACCTCGTCCGCCGCGATGCGGTCGGCGCACTCCTTCGGTGTGGCGAGGCCGGGCGAGGCACCCTCGAGGACGAGCGCCGAGACGGCGTCCGGATGCTCGACGGCGAGTTGGAGCGCCGTGCGCCCGCCGAGCGAGTAGCCCACCCAGATCGCTCGCTCGAAGCCGATCTTGCGCACCATCGTGACGAGGTCGGCGACGGCGCGGGACATCTCGTACCGCTCGACCGCGGGAGGCGACCCCGACCAGCCGTGCCCGATCAGGTCCACCGAGAGCGTCGTGAACTCGCCCTCGATCGCGCGGACGGAGTCGTACCAACTCGTGCGCGAGCCGGTGAAGCCGTGCAGCAAGACCACCGGCGGCCCCATGCCGTAACGGTCGACATTCAGCGCCAGCCCATCGACATCGACGTGTGGCATCGCGCTCCCCCGTTGCTACGCGTGCGCTGCGAGCGCGCCGCGCACCGCCTCGATGGCACGCGCCCAGACGATGCCGTGCTGTGCGACGTTGCGGTCTCGCTCGGTGCGCAGTTCGAGAACGTCGAGGCCCGGACGCGCAAGCGCTGCGGCGATCACCGCGTGCTGGTCGCCAGCGTCGAGGACGGCGTGCCGCCCGTGGTGCAGTGCGACCGCGTGGCGGAGGTCGACGCCGTGCGGCGTCCCCCACCACGCATCGAAGCGATCGGGGACGGCCTGGCGCTGTGGGAGGAAGGAGAAGATGCCGCCGCCCTGGTTGTTCACGAGGACGATCGTGAGGTTGAGGTCGTAACGGTGCGTCGGCCAGAGGCCGTTCACATCGTGCAGGAACGAGAGGTCGCCGATCAGCAGCGCGACCGGCCCACCACCCGCCGCAGCCGCCCCCACCGCCGTCGAGGTGACGCCGTCAATGCCGGACGCGCCGCGCGTCCCGACGATCCGGATATCACTCTCCGTGTTGAAGAAGAAGGAGTCGATGTCACGCACCGGCATCGAGTTCCCCGCGACGAGCGTACTACCCGAGGGCAGCGCTGCCCGCAGGTCGACGACAGCCTGACCCTCGAACGTGTCGTCGAAAGCGGCGATCGCCTCGCGCATCGCCTCGCGGGCGGCGGCGTTCGCGGCGCGCCAGAGGGCGCTCCAGCCGCTCGGCGCGTTGGCCGAGGTGAGCGCGTCGGTGAGGGACTGACAGAGGGCCTCAGGTGCGGCGGGGACCACCTCGTCGCCCTGCAGGTCGGGGTCGCGCCACCCGGCGGTCGCGATACCGCCCTCCTCCACGAGGATGCGACGCACACCCTGCTGACCGGCCAACCACTGGTTGAACGGCTTTGAGGTCGGCGCCGCGCCAAAGCGCAGGACGACCTCGGGCAGCGCACGCAGCGCCTCCGGGGCCCGCACTATCACGTCGGCACAGTCGATGACATTCGAGCGGTCGTGCGGCCCGGCGCGCAGCCCGGACAGCGGGTCGGCGATGACGGGCCAGTCGAGCGCGCTCGCGAGCGCGATGATCGAAGCAGCGGGCAGTCCGGCGGACTCCGGCCCGCACACGATCAGCCCGCGCTTCCCAGCGCACACCTCGACGAGATGGGCGATGACATCCGCGGCGACGCCCGCGTGCGCCGGGTGCGCGACGAGCGGGCCATCGAGGATGACCGGCGGCATCGCGCCTGCCTCGACCAGCGGCTCGCGGAACGGCACGTTGAGGTGGACGGGGCCCCGTGGGGCCTCGAGGGCAATCGCGGCGGCGCGAGCGGCGGTGACCCGGGCGTACCGCTCGAGTTCGCGCGCGGCGGACTCGTCGGCGGGGGGCATGTCGACCGCCCACTTCACGTGGGAACCGAACAGGCCGACCTGGTCGACGGTCTGCGCCGCACCGATGTCGCGCGCCTCGGGTGGACGGTCAGCCGTGAGGAAGATCAGGGGGATACGGGACAGGCGCGCCTCGACGGCGGAGGGAAGGAAGTTAGCGGCGGCCGTGCCGGAAGTGCAGAGGACGGCGACCGGCTCCCCGACCTGCCTCGCAAGACCGAGGGCGAAGTAGCCCGCCGAACGCTCATCGAGGTGCAGCCACGTCCGGAACGGCGAGGTCGGCGCAGTCACCGCAACAGTGATCGGGGTGTTCCGCGACCCGGGGGCAATGACGATGTGCCGGACGCCCGCGTGACGGAGCGACTGGAGCAGGGCGTGCACATACCGGTCGGTAGGAATCGGCATCGCCGCCCATTCTATGTCGCCCGAGGCCGAGGCCGAAGGGGCGGCAGGCCGCTAGGCGCCGAGGGCTTCGGTCAGCGGGCGGAACTTCCACTGGACTTCGGAGAGTTCCGAGGCGGGGATGGAGTCGCCCATGATGCCGTTGCCGGCGAAGAGCCAGGCGCGGTCGCCGGAGACGACGGCGGAGCGGAGGGCCACGGCGAACTCGCCGTCGCCAGCGGCATCCATCCAGCCGATGGGGCCGGCGTACCAACCGCGGTCGAACGCCTCGTGCGCCTGGATGACGGCGCGGGCGCGGTCGGCAGGCCAGCCGCACACGGCCGGGGTGGGGTGCAGGCGCTGCACGAGGTCGAGCAGCCCCACGCCGGGGCGGACGCGCGCGCTGATCTCCGTGGCCAGGTGCTGAATGTTCCGCAGCCGCCGCAGTTCTGGCTGGTTGGGCGCAACGAGGTCTTCGGTCAGCGAGCCGAGGCGTTCGCGGATCGCGCGCACCACGGCCTCGTGCTCCATGCGGTCTTTGGCGGAGGTGAGCAGCGCGGCGCCGATACGGGCGTCGTCCTCGGGCGTCTCGCCTCGCGGCGCGGAACCGGCGAGGCCGAGCGCACGCACGCGGCCATCGAGGAGTGAGACCAGCAGTTCCGGGCTCGCGCCGAGGAAGGTGGTGTCGCCCTCGGTCATCGTGAACACGTGGCACTCGGGGTATCCGGCCCGGAGACGGACCAGCGCGCGCCCGATCGGGATCGGGGCATCGGAGGCGAGTTGCTGGGTAGAGGCGAGCACGGCCTTCTCGTAGGCGCCCGCGCGCACCTCGCTAGCGATCGTGGCGACGCTGGTCAGCCACGCCTCGCGGTCCATCGGGCGTTCGACGCGGAGCGTGGCGGGCATGCCCTCGGAACGTGTGGGGACGGCGTCCACCACGGCCTCGGCCTGACCGGGGTCGACACCAGGGGCGACGACGACGGCGTTCGACTCACCGCTGAGCACGAAGAGCAGCCGAGGCAACACGAGCCAACCCGCACCGAATGCACGCCACGGCTCGGCGAGCGGAGCCGCCGGGTTGAAGCGAAAGCCACCGAGCAGCCTCGGCGCGAGCAGCGGCACATTGCCGCCGACCGGGCCAGTGAGGAGCGCCCGGGCCTGCTCCCGCACCGAGGCTGGATGCGCCCCCGGGGCGACCTCGACGCGACCAGCGGTGCCGACGCCCACGAGGGCGAGCCCGCGCACCGGACGCTCGTAGGAGGCGACCACGCCGTTGCCCTGCGGGTCATCGAGGAGTGACCGAGGCTCGAACCCAGACGGGAGCGTGACGGAGACGAAAGAGTCGAGGGCCGCGCCACGTCGTGCCTCGACGATGCGCGAGGCGAGTTCGCTGCCGGGCGGTGTGGTCACGCTCGCCACCATTCGAAGCGCCCTCGAGGTGGGCGCTGGCGTTGCTGTGGTGCCGGGAA
>CANFFZ010000136.1 GCA_947446155.1 Chloroflexota bacterium
ATGCCGATCACCTTCATCACCTTCGTGATCGGTGCACTCTCGCTCTCCGGCATCTTCCCGCTGGCTGGCTTCTGGTCGAAGGACGAGATCCTGCTCGACGCCTGGAAGCACGACAAGTTCCTCTTCGCGATCGCCACCACCGTTGCGTTCATGACCGCGCTCTACATGTTCCGCGCGATCTTCATGACCTTCTTTGGCGAGTACAAAGGTGGCGCACCTGCCGAGGACCACGGCTCCTCGCACGATGCACACGACACCCATGCGACTGCCTCGACCGATGCCCATGGAGGCCACGGCGGCCTCCACGAGTCGCCGCGCTCGATGACGTTCCCACTGATCATGCTCTCGATCCCGGCGATCTTCTTTGGCTTAATCGCACCGAGCGGATTCTTCGGCAAACTGATGGAGGGTGCCCTCGACCCGTCGCTCCGCCACTTCCACTTCGAGATCGAGCCGGTCGTGCTCGTCGCGTCGACGGTGGCAGCACTCGGCGGTATTGCGGCGGCGGCGGCGATCTACTACGCGCAGATGCCGTCCTCCTCGATGATCCGCAGCCGCCTCGGCCCGCTGCCGAGGGTCGTCGAGCGGCTGTACTTTGTGAACGAGATCGCTGAGACCGGCATGGTGCGTGGTGTGCTGCAGGGTGCTGGTCGGGGCGCTGCCCTGATCGACAAGTACCTCGTGGATGGCGCCGTGAACATGGCGGGCTACGCCACCCGCTTCGCGGGCGACATGCTCCGTCGCGGCCAGACCGGCCAGGTGCAGGCGAATACCTCGCTCATGCTGATCGGCGTCGTCGCTGCCGCGAGCACGCTGATGGCGCTCTCGGGTGGCCTGATCGAACGTGTCTCACCCGGGCTGCTGGATCGGCTGATGCCGTAATGTTGACGCTTTTCCTGCTGCTCCCGCTCGCCGGTGCCCTCCTCGCGATCGCGCTCCCCGCGCAGCGCGAAGGCGAGGCGAAGATCATTGCGCTCTGCTTCAGCGCGCTGAACCTCGCGATCGCCGTGGTGATGTACATCGTCTTCGACCGTGGCGTCGAGGGTTACCAGTTCGTCGACCGCTTCGAGTGGATCACGGGCGCGGATGCCGGGTTCTCCGTGCAGTACGTGGTCGGCGTGGATGGCCTGTCTGCCCCGCTGATCGTGCTGCTGGGGCTGCTCTCGGTGGTCTCCGTCTTGGTCTCGTGGAACATCGACTTGAAGCCGAAGCAATACTTCGCCTGGCTGTTGATCCTCGAGTCGGCGGTCGCCGGCGTGTTCCTCTCGCTGGACCTGATCCAGTTCTTCCTGTTCTGGGAACTCGAACTGCTGCCGATGTTCTTCCTGATCAGCCAGTGGGGCTCCGGCCGCCGTCTCTACAGCGCGACGAAGTTCCTGCTCTACACGCTGGCGGGCTCCGCGCTGATGCTGGTCGGTTTCCTCGTGATCGGCTTCGGCGCGCACACCTTCGACATCGAGGCGCTGACGAAGGCACCGCCGCAGGAGACCGTCGTCCCAATGGCGATCGTGTTCTGGGCGATCATGCTCGCCTTCCTCGTAAAGTTGCCGGTGTTCCCGCTCCACACCTGGCTGCCCGACGCCCACACCGACGCTCCTACGGCCGTTTCGGTCATGCTTGCGGGCGTCCTCTTGAAGATGGGCGGCTACGGCATCCTGCGCATCGTGCTGCCGCTGATGCCTAACGAGGTCCACGACTTCTCGAAGGTCCTCGCGACCATCGCCGGGTTCTCCGTCATCTGGGGCGCGATCATCACGCTGCGCCAGACCGACCTGAAGCGGCTCGTGGCGTACTCCTCGGTCTCGCACATGGGATATGTGCTGCTCGGCGTGTCGGCGCTCGGCCCGGTCGGGCTCTCGGGCGCGGCGCTGCAGATGTTCACGCACGGCTGCATCACCGGCTTGCTCTTCGTGATGGTGGGCATGATCTATGACCGCACCCACACTCGTGAAATCTCACAACTCCGAGGGCTGATGCACCACATGCCCTTGATTGGCACCGTGTTCATCGTCGCGGGGCTCGCTTCGCTCGGCCTGCCGGCGATGTCCGGTTTCGTCGCCGAGATCACGGTCTTCCTCGGCTCCATCGGCCCGCACCCGGCTGCGACGATGGCCGCCGTGTTCGGCGTCGTGCTGTCCGCCGGCTACATCCTCTGGACCATTGAGCGCATCCTCCACGGCCCGAAGACGCACGACTTCCACGACCTGACGGACGCCCGGAAGTGGTGGGAACTGACCGCGATGGGCATCCTCGTCGTCGCCATTATCGGCGTCGGGATCTGGCCGGCTGTCCTGACGGACACCGTGCGCATGGGCATCGAGCCCATCGCGAAGATTGTCGAGGCGGCCCCGTGACCTTCTTCGACCACGTTCACGCCATTGGCCCCGCCCTCGTCTGCTACGCGGGCGCAGGCGCGATCCTGTCTGCCGACCTGTTCCACGGGCGTCGTGCGGCTATCTGGGCGATCGCCGTCCTCGCAGCGGTCGGCGCGCTTGGCTGGACCATGGCGCAGGCGATCCTCGGCGCCGAGGCGGGGGCGCTGAGCGGTGCGGTCCGCGTGGACGCCTTCTCGATCTACCTCGCGTTTCTGATCGGTGCCGTGCTCCTCGCGGTCGTGCTGGCCGCCCGCGAGTGGGCCGCTACCATCGAGCAGGCTGCCGAGTTCTATGCGCTGCTACTCGTCTCGGCAGGGTCGATGATCCTGCTGGCGCAGGCGGACGACCTCATCACCATCTTCGTCGCGCTGGAGACCACCTCGATCTCGCAGTTCATCCTCGCGGGAGTGACGCGGAACGACCGTTCGTCCGAGGCGGGCCTCAAGTACCTCCTGACCGGAGCGGTGGCCGCGGCCATCCTGCTCTATGGCTTCGCCTTCCTCTTCGGCATGGCGGGCACGACGTCGCTTGAGGGCATCGCCGCCTGGGTCGCGACCGGGCCCGAGGCACAGCGCCTGCCCCTGATGCTTGCGTTCGTGCTGGTGGCTGTCGGCCTCGGCTTCAAGATGGCGATGGCGCCTTCGCATGCCTGGGCTCCCGATGTCTACGAAGGCGCGCCGACGCTTGTCGCCACGTTCCTCTCCGTCGCCTCGAAGGCGGCGGGCTTCGCGGTCGCGCTGCGGCTCTTCTACACAGGCCTCGGCGGTGGAGACACGATCATCTCGCAGGACTGGGGCATGATGTTCGGCGCGCTCGCCGCGATCTCGATGATCGTCGGGAACACGGGCGCGCTTGTGCAGACGAACGCGAAACGGCTGCTTGGCTATTCCTCGATCGCGCAGGCCGGCAACATCGCCGTGGGCCTCGCAGCGGTCGCGGTCGGCAGCACCAACGGCCCGAGCGGGGTGCTGTTTTTCCTCGGCACCTATGCCGCGACGAACATCGGCGCGTTCGTGGTGGTGAGTTTCGTCACGGAACGCCTCGGCTCCGAGCAGATCGAGGACTTCGCGGGGCTGATCAAGCGGTCTCCGGTAGCGGCTGTTGTGCTCTCGCTCTGTCTCGTTTCCCTGACGGGCATCCCGCCGACCGCCGGGTTTATCGCGAAGGTCTACATCTTCAACTCCGCCGTGCAGGCTGGCGAGCGCTGGTTGGTCGCCCTCGTCGCCCTCGCCGTGCTGAACACTGCGATCTCCGCCTTCTACTACCTGCGCTGGGTGCGCACGATGCTCCTAGACGAACCGAAGGACACGACGCCGATCCGTGCACCGGGCGGCACCCAGTTCGTCCTCGCAGCCGCGACGGTCGGTGTGCTGTTCTTCGGTCTCGACCCGTCTCCGCTGCTCCATGCCGCGCAGGACGCCGCCGCCGCGCTGCTGTAGACGAGCGCCATGCCCGCAGCCCGCTACCCCCTCGATATCCGCGTCGCCTCGGCCCAACGCGGCCAGGTCGACCTCGTCGCGCTCCGCCGTCTCGTGCGCGAGGTGCTGCGTGATGAGGGGCAGCCCGCCGGCACGGCCCTCGCGATTCGCGTAGCGGGTGACAAGTTCCTCCATACGCTCAACCTCGAACACCGGGGTGTAGACGCCCCCACCGACGTGCTTTCGTTCCCCTACGGCGAGGGCGAGGCCATCCCTGTCCCGGAGGGTTTCGAGGACGAAGAGGGCCGCTACCTCGGTGATATCGCGATCTCGCTGGAGACGGCAGGGCGACAGGCGAAGGCCGCTCGGATCACCCTCGACGAGGAAGTGCAGCACATCGTCCTGCACGGCGTCCTCCACCTCCTCGGCTACGACCACGAGACGCCCGAGGAGGCCCGCGACATGGAAGAGCGCGAGGAACGCCGCCTGGGTACTCACATCCACGGTGGCCCACAGCGTCGAGGCCCCGCGCATACGGACTAGCCCGCTGTCGCGCCGCGCCTTGTCTGCCCCGTCCGAGGCCCGCTGATACAATCGAAGTAAGCGTGCGGAACTCCCCTCCGTCTCGCGGGAGCCCCGAGTGGCCCAGGAAGTCCTCTACCGGAAATGGCGGCCTCGTCGCTTTGCGGACGTGGCTGGTCAGGATCCCGTCACGACCACGATGCGTAATGCCGTGGCCGCCGGGACGCC
>CANFFZ010000137.1 GCA_947446155.1 Chloroflexota bacterium
TCGAGTAATGACAACCGGCCCCACATCCGCGCTGCGTGAGCAGGCGCGCGAGTGGGGCCGCGCCCTCCTCGACGCGCCTCAGTGGTCGGACGTCCCCGACCGCGTCACGCTGCTCACTATCTCGCCCGCCGCGGGCTACGACGACAACGCCCGCGCGATCACGCTCTGGCTCACCATCGATGTGCCAGCGGCGCGTTCCCTCCCGAACGAGTACGCCGCGCTGACCCGCGAAGAGGTCATCATCGAGCAGAGCCCGGGAAGTCCCGGCACGCTCGTCGCGATGAGTGACGCCTCGCTTCACCGCCTGTTGCAGGGCACCTCACGCGCGTCTGTCGAGGCGCGCTGGCGCGTCCGTCACGCCGAGGCGATCGTCGACCGCCTGCACCGGCTGGACGAGTTCAACGTGCGCGCCAACATGCTCCCGGAGGATGCGCTCGAGCGGATCGTGCGCGCGCTCTGGCTCGACCTCCACGCCGCCGCCGCCGGCCTCGACGCCATCGAGGCACACCCACGCTTCGCGCTGCCGGTCGCCGGCGAGGCCGCCGCCGCGGTGGCGCGCCTCGCGGTCGCACTGGAGGAAGGCGCCTACCCGCCCGTGGAACTGCTCCTGCGCGCCGCACGCGAGACGCGCATCGGGAAGCGCCTCGGCGTCTGGCTGGACGATCTCGGCGCTGCGGTCGCGGGTGACGGCGCCGCTGCCCGCCGCGTGGTCGCCAGCCGCGAGCAGGCGCTGACCGAGGTGAGCGACGTCGTCGGCGAGCGCTGGCGCAGCCGGCCGTGGTGGCGCGACCCAGAGGCCTACGCCCTCCGCGCGCCGCGCTAGCCTCGTCTTATGGACTCAGTAGATATTGCCTGGCTGCTCACGCCGGAGGGTGCGCGTGCCACCCAGCAAGCGCGCGCGAACCTCGATGCCGGCGTGCTCGCACACACCATTGCGGACCGCCTGCGGGGCACCTACAGCGCTGCGCAGTCACGCGCCGCGCTCGCGCTCGTCGCCGGGCGGACCTCTGCTTCCGCCAAGTTCGAGGACGCCGACCGCCTGATCTTCGACCGTGAGGCCGCCGAGCAGGCCACCGCCGAGCCCGTCGCCCGCTGGACCGCCCGTCGCTTCGAGGGCGCGCGGCTCATCGCCGACCTCGGCTGCGGCGCCGGTGGTGACGCCCTGGCGCTTGCAGGCGTCGCACACGTCCTCGCCGTTGACCGTGATCCGAGCCGCGTCGCGATGGCCCGCGCCAACGCGGAACTCCGAGGCCTGACGGCCCGTCTCGACGTGCGTGTCGGCGACGCCCTCGATCCCCTGCCGCCCGAGGTCGATGCCGTCTGGCTCGACCCCGCGCGCCGCGATGAGGGCGGGCGCACGCTCGACCCGGATGCCTGGTCGCCGCCACTGTCCGAGGCGTTGCGTGTCGCCTCGACCGTCGCGCGGGCGGGCATCAAGGCGGCGCCCGGTATCGATCTCGTGTACGCCCCCGAGGGCTGTGAGGTGGAGTTCATCTCGCACCGCGGTGGGCTGGTGGAGGCGGTGCTCTGGCTGGGCGAGGCGGTGAGCGCACCGCGTCGTGCGACGGTGCTCCTGCAAGGCGTCTCGGTCAGCGGCGAGCCCGACACCGGCGCGACCCCGATCGCCGGCCCCGGCCGCTATCTCTACGACCTCGATCCCTCCGTGGGCCGCGCGTCGCTCGTCGATGTGGTCGCCCCCACGATCGAGGCGTGGCGGCTCGACGAGCGGACGGCGTACCTCTCCGGCGACGCGCCCATCGCCTCACCGTTCGCGCGCCGCTTCCGGGTGATCGAGTCGATGCCATTCGCGGAGCGCCACTTGCGCGATGTCGTGCGCGCGCTGGGCGCGTCACGTGTCGAGGTGATGCGCCGCGCATCGCCAGTCGATACGAACGCTCTCGAGCGGCGGCTGAACGCGATGCTGTCGGCCAACGGGCAGGTGCTGACGGTGGCGCTCACGCGCGTCGATGGCGTACACACGGCGCTGGTCTGCGAGCGCGAGCGAGACGAGGGCTAGCCGCTAGAGGTCGTCGTCCTCGGGCAGCGCGCTGCCGGTGAAGCGAGGCGTGACGCCGGACTCTCCGTAGAACTCCCACAGCAGCCGCTGGCGCAGCGCCTGGATGCCGAGTCCCATCGTGGCGCTGGTGAAGATCGCTTCGCCCTCGATCGGGAGGGCGTGCTCGCCGATCAGCGCTGCCACATCCTCCTCGGAAGTTACGGGACGTCCGTCGAGCATCGTGAGGCCGTCGGCCTTGTTCACCACGGTGAGCATCGGCGTGTTGGCGAGGCCGAGGTCGGCGACCGTCTGCACCACTGTCGCCATCTGCGCCTCGATCGTGCGGGCGGTGCCGTCCACGACGTGCAGGAGCAGGTCCGCCGTGTCGAGTTCCTCGAGGGTGGCGCGGAACGCGGACATCAACTGGGTGGGGAGTTTCTGCATGAATCCCACGGTGTCTGTGAGCAGGAACCACTCCCCGCTCTGCGACCCGACACGCCTCGTGACCGGGTCGAGCGTCGCGAAGACGGCGTCCATCGCGAGCACGTCCGCGCCAGCGATCGCGCGCATCAGCGAGGACTTCCCCGCGTTCGTGTAGCCGATGAGCGCGACGACAGGGATGCCAGTGGCGCGACGGCGGCTGCGCTGGAGTTCGCGCTGCTGTCGCACCTGCTGGATCTGCTTCTTGAGCCGCGTGATCCGCGTGCCGATGAGGCGGCGGTCTGTCTCCAACTGTGTCTCACCCGGGCCGCGCGAACCGATGGCACCCTCCAGGCGTTCGAGGTGTTGCCACTGGCCTCGAAGGCGTGGGAACAGGTATTCGTGCTGCGCGAGTTCGACCTGAAGTGAGGCCTCTCGCGTCTTCGCGCGCGACGCGAAGATGTCGAGGATGAGGGCGGAGCGGTCCAGCACCTTCACGCCGAGCGACTGCTCCAGGTTGAGTTGCTGCGACGGCGACAGTGGGTCATCGAAGACGACCATCGAGTAGTCGTCTTCCTCCTTGCGCGCCGTGATCTCCTCGAGTTTGCCGGTGCCGATGTAGTGGCCGGGGTCCGGGTGCGGCCGCCGCTGAAGCGTGGCGCCGACGACGCGGCCGCCTGCGGTGTTCACCAGCTGCCCGAGCTCCCTCAGCGACTCCGTCGCCGAAAAGCCGGCCGTCCGCCGCCCCGAGTCGAGGCCGACGAGGTACGCGCGCTCCTCGCGAGGTGCGGTCGAATGGGCGAGGCGCGGCGCGCGGCGTGCGGGTGGCGCCGGATCTGCCGGCTCGAACGCGAGGTCGATGAACTCGACACGTTCGTCATCGGAGTCGTCGGGAGGTGCGAGGGAGTTGCGAGCGGCCCCATTGGAGGCGGTGTCGAGGTGAGGGCGTCGTCGAGGAATACGGCTGCTCCTGGGTGCGATCTGCGATCCAGTGTATCCCTCGACGACAGGTGCTCGACGCCTACTGCGAGGCTACCTGGGCTGCGGCGCGAACGCTGTGAGGCGGCTCAGGGCCTCGTCCAGGCGGTCGTCGGGAGTCGTGAGGGAGATGCGGATGTACCCCTCCCCCGCCGGCCCGTAGGAGGCTCCTGGGGTCACGACGACACCGGTCGCGTCGATGAGCCGCGCTGCGAACTCCGCGGAGGAGCGTTCGCCCTCGGGCAGCCGTGCCCAGATGTAGAGGGACGCCTTCGGTGGCTCCACGCGGAGGCCTAACTGGCGTAGCACGGCGATCGCGCGGTCGCGACGCTTCGAGTAGATGTCGTTATGTCGAGTAATGGTGTCGCGGGGGTCATCGAGGGCCGCGATCGCCATCTGCTGGATCGCCTGCGGGATGCCCGAGTCCATATTCGTCTTCACGCGGGTCAGCGCGTTCACGAGGGTCGCGTTGCCTACCGCCATGCCGAGGCGCCACCCCGTCATGTTGAACGACTTTGAGAGCGAGTTGAACTCGATCGCCACGTCCTTCGCGCCATCGATCTCCAGGATGCTCATCGGGACGTAGCCGTCGTAGGCGACGTCGGCATAGGCGAGGTCGTGGGCGATGACGACGTCGTACTGCTTCGCCCAGGCCACCGCGCGCTCGTAGAACCCTCGGTCGGCGATCGCGCCGGTGGGGTTGTTCGGGTAGTTGAGCCAGATCACCTTCGCGGCGCGCGCGGTCTCCGCCGGGATCTCGTCGAGGCGTGGCAGCCAGCCGTCTTCCTCACGCAGCGGGACCTTCACGGTGATGCCGCCCGCGAACATCGTGGCCACCTCGTACACCGGATAGCCAGGGTCGGTGATCAGCGCGGTGTCGCCCGGGTCGATGAGGCACAACGGGAGGTGCGCGATGCCCTCCTTGGAGCCGATCAGCGGCACGACTTCCTTGTCCGGGTCGAGGGTCACGCCGTGACGCGACTGGTACCAGCGTGCGATCGCCTGACGGAACTGGGGCAGGCCGTCTGACTCCGGGTAGCGATGGTTCGCGGGGTCGGCGGTGGCCTTCCGCAGGACGTCCAGCAGGTACTCCGGCGTCGGGACGTCCGGGTCGCCGATGCCCAGCGAGA
>CANFFZ010000138.1 GCA_947446155.1 Chloroflexota bacterium
GTCGAGCGCGGGATGACGCATGACGGCATCGGCAAGTACCTCTCGCAGGTGATCACGAAGGCGCCCGGCCAGACCGCGGACATCGTGAAGATCCTGAAGGAAACGAACACCCACGTCGTCATCAACTACCTCCCGGTCGGCTCGGAAGAGGCGACGAAGTGGTACGTGGAGCAGGTGCTGCAGGCCGGGTGTGCGTTCATCAACTGCATCCCGGTGTTCATCGCCAAAGAGCCCTACTGGGCTGACCGGTTTAAGGAGAAGGGGCTGCCGATCATCGGCGACGACATCAAGTCGCAGGTCGGCGCGACCATCATCCACCGCAACCTCGTCCGGCTGTTCCAGGACCGCGGCGTGCGCATCGACCGCACCTACCAGTTGAACTTCGGTGGCAACACCGACTTCATGAACATGCTGGAGCGCGAACGCCTGGAGTCCAAGAAGATCTCGAAGACTTCCGCAGTCACCTCGCAGATCGCCTACGAACTGCCGGCAGCGGACGTCCACGTGGGGCCCTCCGACTACGTGCCGTGGCTGAAGGACCGCAAGTGGTGCCACATCCGCATCGAGGGCACGACCTTCGGTGATGTGCCGCTGAACGTGGAACTGAAGCTTGAGGTCTGGGACTCGCCGAACTCGGCTGGCGTCGTGATCGACGCGGTGCGAGCGGCGAAGTTGGGCCTGGACCGTGGTATTGGCGGACCGCTGTACCCAGCGGCGGCGTACTTCATGAAGTCGCCCCCGCGCCAGATGCTGGACGAGGACGCCCGCGACGGCGTCGAGGCGTTCATCAAGGGCGAGTAGCCCTCCAAACAGACTCTCCCCCCACCCCGAGCGAGCCCGCCATTGGCGGGCTCGTCTCGTGTCACGCACGCGTGAGCGAGACGCCCGACGCTCGCCGCCGGTACGCTTCCGCCATGCTGACATACGTCGCCTTCAAGTTCGGCGCGCTGCTGACCCGCGCGATCCCGCTGCGGGTCTCGTACGCGGTCGCCCGAGGCCTCGGCGTGCTCGCCTACCTCGCGTGGCCTGGCGGGCGGCGTCGATGTGTAGCGAACATGCTGCGGGTGACGGGCGGGGATGCAAAGGCGGCGCGGAAGTTGGCGCGGCGCTCCTTCGGGAACTACATCGTCTACCTCGTCGACTTCGTGCGCTTCCTGCGGACCGACGCCACCGAGATCAACCGGCGCGTGGTATGGGACGGCTGGGCGGGCCTGCAGGCGGAGCGGCGAGGCAACGGCATCGTGTTCGTGACGATGCACTTCGGAAACTGGGACCTGGGCGCGGCCATCCTCGCGCAGAAGGGGTTCCCGATCTCCGTGATCGCGGACACCTTCGAGAACGGCCCGGTGAACCGCCTCGTCCTCGGCTCGCGTGAGCACCTCGGGATGAAGGTGATCGCGGCGGAGCGGATGGGCCCGGGAATCCTGCGCGCCTTACGCGGCAACGATGTCGTCGCGGTGCTGATCGACATCCCGGAGCCCTCGGACGGCATCGAGGTCGAGTTCTTCGGCGAGCGGATCGCGGTACCGGATGGGCCAGCGCGGATCGCGCTGCGGGCCGGATCGTCCGTGATCGCCGCTGCCTTGCCGCGCATCCACCCGTGGGGGGACTCGGTCACCGTGCAGGTGGCACCGGTGGCGTTCACCCCGACCGGCGACCAGGACGCGGACGTCCGAGGCCTCACGCAGGCGGTCTTCCACCAACTCGAGCAGTTCGTCCGGCGTGACCCGGCGCAGTGGTACATCTTCCGTAGCCTCTGGGTCGCAGACCTCGCGCGCGCGGCGCGCTCCTAGCCCTCGATGCCGTACCGGCTGCTCCGGGCACTCCTGCTCGTGCTCCCGCGCGTGCCGCTGCGCGTGCTGGCCGCCCTCGTGTGGGCAGGCGGCGGCCTCGCGTGGCACGCCTCGCGACGGCTGCGCGAGACAACGACCGACCACATGCGCCACGTCCTGGACAGCGGTGCGCCGCGCCGTTACATCGAGGCGAAGGCGCGCGACTGCATCCGGACGGCCGCGTGGTACTGGATCGACCTTGCGCTCATGCCACGGCTGACACCGGAGGAGACATTCGCACGCCTCGACCGTATCGAGGGCGTCGAAGCGCTGTTCGATGCGTACGACGAGGGGCGTGGGGTCGTGCTGATGTCCGCCCACCTCGGCAACCCCGAGGTGATCGCGACGCTCCTACCGTGCCTCGGCCTGCCGTCCGCGATCTTCGTCGAGCCACTGCCAAACCCTCGCGTCCACGCATTGATCGAGGCGCGCCGTGAGCGCGCGGGAGCGCGGATGCTGGCGCCTGACACGACGGGGCTGCGGACAGCGATTGCTCACGTGCGGTGCGGAGGCGTCCTCGGTGGACTGGCCGACCGCGATGTGCTCGGGACGGGGAAGCCGACGGTGTTCTTCGAGGAGCGCGCGGCGATGCCGGACGGGCTGATGGAGATCGCGGTCCGCACGGGCGCGGCGGTCCTCGTCGGGTGGGTGACGCGCACGAGGCCGGGGCGGTACGCGGCGGCCGTCGAGCGGTTGATGCTGCCGCAGCCAAGTGGCGACCGGCGCCGCGATGTGGAAGCGGCCGAGGCGGTGTATGTGCGCGCCCTCGAACGCGCGATTGCACGGACACCGGGGCAGTGGTTCCCGCTGGCGCCCGTCTGGCGCGGGCTACAATGACCACGATGCACCACGATGCCGCTCCCGTCCGTCGCTTTGGCCGTGCCGACCTGCAGGTCCACACCGCGTTCGGTGACGGCATGGAGGACGCACGCACGATCTTCGAGCGCGTCGAGGTCCTCGGCGAACTCGACGTCATCGCGATCACCGACCACGACGACATCGGCGGTGCCCTGGAGGCGCGCGAGGTACACGCGCAGGCGCCGTACCATTTCGAACTGGTCACCGGCATCGAGGTCACGACGCAACACGGGCACCTGCTGGCGCTGTGGGTGGAGCGGCCGGTGCGATCGTTTCGCTCGCTGGAGGAGACGGTCGCGGCGATCCACGCACAGGGTGGCCTCGCGGTCGTGCCGCATCCGTTCTCGCTGCTCACCCGCTCGATCGGGCGGCGCACGCTCGAGCGTGTCCTCGCCATCGGCGACCCCACGACGCATCCCGACGGGATCGAGGTCGCGAATCCGACCTCGGCTGGCTGGGACACTGGCATCCGGGCGATCGAGATGAACCGGGCGCGCTGGGGCCTCGCGGAAACGGGCGGCAGCGACGCGCATTTCACGGAAGCCGTCGGCGCCGCGTACACGCTGTTCCCCGGGCGCACCTCGGACGACGTCCGGCAGGCGATCCTCGCGCGCGCGAGTGCGGGACGGAAGGGTGCCGGCATCCCGCTGCGCCAGATCGGCGCGGGACGCCTCGCACTCCAACAGGTGCGAGGGCTCTCCGTCACGCCGAAGAAGGTGCTGGGGCCACCCCTCGGGCGGTTCGTCCAACGCGTCAGCGACCGGGTCAGGGCGCAGCGATGAAGGTCGCGCTCGTGTCCCCGTACGACTGGCACACGCCCGGCGGCGTGAACAACCACGTGTTGCACCTCGCTGACGAGTTGCGCTCACGCGGGCACGAGGTACACGTGATCGCTCCGGCCTCGCGAAAGGTAGACGACCCTCTCGTCCACGTGATTGGCCGCCCGATCCCGGTAGCAGCGTCCGGATCCGTGGTGCGCATCCCCGTGAACCCTCGCCTCGGCAAGCGGGTGCAGGAGTTGCTGGCAGCCGAGCAGTTCGACGTGATCCACGTCCACGAGCCGCTGATGCCAGTGCTCCCGATCCAGGTGCTGCGCAATGCGCGCTCGGCGAGCCCTCGAGCGGTGACGGTCGGGACGTTCCACGCACGCAAGGACGGCGGGAACCGGTTGTATGCGTATGGCCAGCGGCTGCTAAAGCGCTGGTTCCGGGAGATCGATGGCAAGATCGCGGTCTCGCCACCCGCGGCGCAGTACGTCAGCCGCTACTTCCCAGGGTTTTACAACATCATCTCGAACGGCATCGACGTCGAGCACTGGGCCGACCCTCGGCACGAGCCAATCGCCGCGTTCGAGGGCACGATGAACATCCTCTACGTGGGGCGGGCAGAGAAGCGAAAGGGTCTGGGGACCCTGTTGCGCGCCTTCGGCGTGGTGAACGCCCGCATGCCCAACACGCGGCTGATCGTCGTGGGGCCGAACTCGCGCGCACGCCGGCGGTACGAGGCGATGGTGCAGCGCAGCGGCCAGCGCGGCGTGATCTTTGTCCCGGAGCAGCCCTACGACAAACTACCGAGGTATCACCGCACGGCACAGGTCTTCTGCTCTCCCGCGCTCGGCAACGAGTCGCAGGGGTACGTCCTCCTGGAAGCGATGGCGGCGGGGCTGCCCGTCATCGCCTCGAACATCGATGGATATGCGTCGGTCATCACGCATGGGGTGGATGGGGTGCTCGTGCGACCGAAGGACACGATGGCGCTCGCGGACGCGCTCACCGCACTGGTGCGCGACCCGGCAC
>CANFFZ010000139.1 GCA_947446155.1 Chloroflexota bacterium
ATCACCGTCCTGGGCCACGTCGACCACGGCAAGACCACGCTGCTGGACCGCATCCGCCGCGCGAACGTCGCCGCAGGGGAAGCCGGTGGCATCACTCAGCACATCGGCGCCTACCAGGCGACGGCACCGGACGGACGGCTCCTCACCTTCATCGACACCCCGGGACACGAGGCGTTCTCGCAGATGCGGGCGCGCGGCGCTCGCGTCACGGACGTCGCGATCGTGGTCGTGGCAGCGGACGACGGCGTGATGCAGCAGACGCGCGAGGCGATCGACCACGTGCGCGCGGCTGGCGTCCCGCTGGTGATCGCGCTGAACAAGATCGACGCGAACAACGCCAACCCTGACCGTGCCAAGCAGCAGTTGATGGAGATCGGCCTGGTGCCGGAGGAATACGGCGGCGACCAGATCGTCGTCCCCACCTCCGCGATCAAGGGCGAGGGCATCGACGAACTGCTGGAGAACGTCCTGCTGGTCGCGGACATGCAGACGCTGACCGCGCGCGTCGACCAGCCCGCCCGTGGCGTCGTGCTCGAGGCGAAAACGGACCGGCACCGAGGTGTCGTGGCCACGCTGCTCGTGCAGACCGGCACGCTAACCGTCGGCGACACCGTGATCGCCGGGATGTCCGTCGGCCGCGTGAAGGCAATGACTGCCGCCGACGGCGAAAAACTGAAGATCGCCGGCCCCTCGACACCCGTCGAGGTACTGGGCCTGGACGACGTCCCGGCTTCCGGCGAGCGCTTCGAGATCCGCAAAGACGAGAAGATCGCCCGCGCTGAGGTGGAGGAGCACAAGCGCCGCCGCCTCGCCGGCCTCGAGGAGCGCGCAGCCGTCACCTTGGACTCGCTGTTCGGTGAGATCCGCAAGGGCTCGATCACGGACTTCAACCTCGTGTTGAAGGCAGACGTCCACGGTTCACTCGAGCCGCTGGTGAAGACGCTGGAAGACCTCACGCTGCCGGACGTGCGTGTGCGCGTGATCCACGCCGCCGTCGGCTCCGTCACGGAGTCGGACGTCCAGCTCTCGGTCGCGGCGAAGGCCGTGATCATCGCGTTCAACTCGGGTGTGGAGCCCAGCGCTCGCCGCCTTGCCGACGCCGAGAAGATCGAGGTACGCGAGTACCGGATCATTTACGACATCATCGCGGACGTGGAGAAGGCCGTTCAGGGCCTGCTGGAGCCGATCTTCGAGGAGCGTCAGGACGCCACCATCGAAGTGCGCCAGATCTTCCGCGTCAGCCGCCGCAACGCGATCGCCGGTTCGTACGTGCGCGAAGGCACCGCCGTCCGTGGCGCACGCTGTCGCGTCCGCCGCAAGGGCGAAGTGCTGCACGAGGGCACCATCGAGTCGCTGAAGCGCATCAGTGATGACGCCCGCGACGTCGCGGCCGGCCTCGAGTGTGGCATCGTTGTCTCGAACTTCGACTCCTTCGAGGAAGGCGACGAGATCGTGACGTACCACCTGGAGCAGGTCCGCTGACCCGTCGTACCGAGAAGGTCGGGGACATCATTCAGGTGGTCATCGCCGACCTGGTCAACCGCCGCGTGAAGCATCCGGACCTGCAGGGCGTGATCCTCTCGTTCACCGCCGTGGAGGTCACCCCTGACCTTGCCCACGCGCGGGTCGGCGTGTCCGTCTTCGGCGACGAGGAGCAGACGGCCGCCGCGATGAACGCGCTCGAACGCGTCGAGCCGTTCCTGCACCGCGAACTCGGGAAGCAGTTGCACATCCGCCGGGTACCTCGGCTGCACTTCACGCGCGACGGCTCGATGGCCGAGGCGGACCGGATCACCACCCTGCTGCGCGATGTCGCCCAGGCCGACGGGCGTGACCTGCCTACGCCGTAACGGACGGACTCGGATGCGCGGCTTCATCAACGTCGACAAACCTCGCGGCATCACCTCGTTCGAGGTGGTGCGCCGCATCCGCCGCGCCGCCCGCACCAAGAAGGTGGGGCACGCCGGCACCTTGGACCCCAACGCCACGGGCGTGCTGCCGATCGCGATCGGCGAGGCCACGCGGCTCGTGGACGAACTCGTCGGTGCGCGCAAGCGCTATTCCGCTGAGATCCGCTTTGGCATCGAGACCGACACCTACGACGTCGAAGGCGAGACCGTGGAGGTCCACGATGCCACCTGGCTCGACGAGGCGCGACTGCGCGCGGCGCTCGAGGGCTTCGTAGGTGAGCAGATGCAGGTACCGCCGGCGTACTCCGCCGTGAAGCGAGACGGCGTCCCCGCCTACCGCGCGGCGCGACGCGGCGACCCGCTCACCCTCGATGCGCGGCCGGTCATCGTGTATGCCCTCGACGTGCTGGGGCTCGACCGCTCCGAGGCAGACCGCCCCGTCCTGCACCTCGATGTGCGCTGCGGCAAAGGGTTCTACGTCCGCTCGCTCGCGCACGACCTCGGCGCGTTGCTGGGCACCGGCGCGCACCTCTCCGGCCTCCGCCGGACGCAGGTCGGCCCCTTCGTGGCGGACGAGGCCATCCCGCTGGACGAGGCCGTGGCCAGGCTGGATGCCGGCGAGGGCGCCTCGCTGCTGCTGCCACCCGACGCCGTCATCGGTCACTGGCCCGCTGTGACGCTGACGGGCGAACAGACCGCCCGCGTCCGCCAGGGCCTCGATGCCTCACTCGCCACGAATGGTTATGTCGCAATCGAGGGCCAGCGCCGGGTGCGGGCATACGGGCCGGACGGGGTACTGCTCGCCCTCTTGGAGCCCTCGAACGTCCTGGGGGCATGGCACCCGTACCGCGTCTTCCCTCCGGAACCGGCCGTCGTCGCTCCTACCACTCCGTAGCCCGCTTACCCGAGTCTGTTGACAGGCGGCGGGCGGGAAGCGTACTTACCGGGCAATCGGAACCTCAACGCCATAAGGAGGTGGGCCCGATGCAGGCATATTGCCTGAAGTGCCGCGCGATGCGGGACCTTGAGGCCCCTCAGCAGGTGACCCTCAAGAACGGCAAGACCGCGATGCAGGCACCATGTGGGGTGTGCGGCACGCGGATGTCCAAACTCGTGAAGGCGCCGGTCTAGGCGCCTTCACGCGCGGCCGACCCAGCTGCGACCGCGAGTGCGAGGAATGCCTCCGCACGCGCATCCGGCGGCGCTCCCGGCCGCCTCACCCCAAGCAGTGTCCGTTCGCCCAGCACGTCCCCTGACGGCCTCAGTGGTGACGGCCCGTCCTCCGCGACCCGCTCGGGCAGCACGCTCCACCCAAAGCCGAGGACAACCAACTGACGGAGCACCTGCGGGTTGCTGGACTCCAGCGTGACCCGCGGCACGATGCGCTGTGCCGCGAGTGCCGCATCGATCACCGCGCGCGTGTGGGAACCGGTGGGATAGAGGATCCACTCCGCCTCCGGGCCGTGCGCCGTCTGCCCTACAGGCCCATACAGCCGAAGCGGCTCGCGTGCGACCTCCACCGTTTCGAAGCCCGGGGCGACGGGACCGACGACGACCGCGAGGTCGATCTCGAAGCGAAGCAGACGTTCGAGTAGCGCCTCGGTCGTGTCGACGACGACACGCAACGCGACACCGGGATGCGACGCCCGGAACGCGCTCACCGCCGAGGGCAGCACGTACAGCGAGGCGGCGTCGATCATCCCGATGGCGAGCGAGCCGCCGCCGCCCGCGCGCCTGGCATCCGCCCAGGCGCGCAGTTCGGTCGCCCGGCCCAGCACTTCCGAGGCGAAGCGCGCGGCCTCCCGGCCTGCCTCGGTCAATGAGCGGCGGCGCCCGTCGCGCTCGAACAGCGGGACACCGAGCCGCCGCTCGAATTCGGCGAGGGCCTGGGAGAGCGCGGACTGGGAGATGTGGAGGCGACGTGCGGCGGCGGTAAACGTGCCGCTCCGCTCCACCTCGCGCAGATAGGCGAGGTGGTGGAGGTGGAGGTTGAGCGGGAGGGCGTCTTCTTCCATCTCATTTCATCTGTCTTACTTATGAATCATATCGTATCTTTCGACTGGACGGATGGATAGCCGAGGGCGCACGCTGGACTCCGTAAGCCGTACCCGCCCCTCCCCGGGCTTCGGCACGAAAGGCCCCAACTCATGAGCGAGAAGATCAACGTCGCGATCATCGGCGTCGGAAACTGCGCCTCATCCCTGGTGCAGGGCGTCGAGTACTACAAGAACGCTGAGGCGGGCGACGAGATTCCGGGGCTGATGCACCCGGTGCTCGGCGGCTACCACATCAAGGACATCAACTTCACGGCCGCCTTCGACGTGGACATCGAGAAAGTCGGCAAGGACCTCTCCGAGGCGATCTTCTCGGGCCAGAACAACACGGTGAAGTTCACGGACGTCCCGATGACCGGCCTCAAGGTCGAGCGCGGGATGACGCATGACGGCATCGGCAAGTACCTCTCGCAGGTGATCACGAAGGCGCCCGGCCAGACCGCGGACATCGTGAAGATCCTGAAGGAAACGAACACCCACGTCGTCATCAACTAC
>CANFFZ010000140.1 GCA_947446155.1 Chloroflexota bacterium
CGCCTCGCGAAGGCGATTGGCCTCGACACGCTGTGGATCAAGAACGACACCGTGAACCCCACCTGGTCGTTCAAGGATCGAGTCGTGTCGATCGCGATCGCGCGCGCTCGGGAGTTCGGCTTCACCGCGATCGCCTGCGCGTCCACGGGCAACCTCGCCAACTCCGTTGCGGCGCACGCGGCTGGGGCGGGGATGGAATGCTTCGTCTTCATCCCGGATGACCTGGAGCAGGGCAAGGTCGTCGGCTCCGGCATCTACAACCCCACCGTCGTGAAGGTGCGTGGGTCGTACGACGACGTGAACCGCCTCTGCACCGAACTGTCGATGCAGTACCCGTGGGCGTTCGTGAACATCAACGTCCGTCCGTACTACGCCGAGGGCTCCCGTACGATTGGCTTCGAGATCGCAGAGCAACTCGGCTGGCGCACGCCGGATCACATCGTCGCGCCGATGGCGTCCGGGTCGATGTACACGAAGATCTGGAAGGCGCTGCAGGAGTTCAACAAGGCAGGCCTGATCGACGCGCCGAAGACGCGCATGTCCGGGGCACAGGCGGCCGGCTGCTCGCCGATCACGACGGCCTTCGAGAAGGGCACGCTGAACTTCACGCCGCAGAAGCCGAACACCATCGCGAAGTCGCTCGCGATCGGGAACCCCGCGGACGGCTACTACGCCCTCAAGCAGATGCAGGAGACCAACGGCGGCGCCGAGATGGTCACCGACGACGAGGTCATCGAGGGCATCAAGTTGCTCGCGGAGACCGAGGGCATCTGGGCCGAGACCGCTGGCGGCGTCACCATCGGCTGCCTGAAGAAGATGGTCGCCTCCGGTTTCATCAAGCGCGGCGAAGAGACCGTCGCGATCATCTCCGGCGGCGGCCTGAAGACTCTTGAGGCTGTCGTGGGCGCCGTCGAGGAGCCGCTGCACGTGGATCCGCGCATCGCGTCGTTCGAAGAAGCCAACCGGGCACGCAAGGGCGTGCTTGTTGGCGCACAGGCATAAGGGAGGCCCGACGATGGAGAAGCATGTCCGGCTGACCTTCGGCCCGGAATCTGTGAAGCAACCGCTGGTGTACCAGTTGGGCCACCAGTTCAAAGTAGTGACCAGCATCCGCATGGCGGACGTGGACAAGTCCGTCGGCTGGGTCGTCCTCGGCCTCGAGGGCGACGCCGACGAGATCGAGCGGGCGCTCGCCTGGGCGCGCTCGCAGGGCGTCCGCGTGGACGAGGCGACACTGGGTGACGTGGTGGAGGGCGGCGCGTAGGCGCTGCCCGCACCTCGACCGACCGACCGACAGCACTGACGACAACGAAGGAACCGATGATGGCCGTGACCGTGAAGATCCCCACCCCGCTTCGAGGCTTGACGCTGAATCAGGACACCGCCTCCGTGGAGGCCGCCGACGTCACCGCGTGCGTCGCCGCTCTCGAGGGCCTGTTCCCCGGGATGCGCGAGCGCCTGGTAGACGAGGTCGGCGAGATCCGTCGCTTCGTGAACATCTACGTGAACGGCGAGGACGTCCGCTTCCTCTCCGGCACGGCGACGCCCCTCAAGTCAGGTGACGAGGTCTCGATCGTGCCCGCCGTGGCCGGCGGCGCGTAGCACCTCACGGCACCTCGATGAACGACATTGGCGACGGCCGGGGGCATCCCGGCCGTCGTCGCGTTCGTCCGCGCGATCCCCGCGCGTCGGTACTCTGGGATCGAGCGATGTAAGGCAGCGATGACTACTGACGCTCGATCGAGACTTCAGCCCGGGACGGTGACGGGCACAGTGGCGGGGATCCTCGCTGGTCTCGCCTCGGCCTACTACCTGGTGGTGATCTGGGGCCCTGAGCCGCCGGACAACCGCACGGCGGCCACGCTCGTCTCGTTGATGATGCTTGCGGCGACCGTCGAGGTGCTCGTGGGCGCCTGGGCTTCCCCACCGCGCCTGCGCATCCTGGCGAGCGCGTCCGCGATGGGGATGCTGCTCACGGCGGTGCTGATCCCGAGCGTGATGAGTTTCCTGTTCGCGCCCGCCGCCTTCGCTGCCTCGATCGCTTCGCTCATGATCACGTTCGCCGCCGCCGAGGCGGACTGGAGCTCATGGAACCTGCTGACGCTCGGTGCATTTGGCGGGGTCGGAGCGGTGATCGTGGTCACCGTGGTGACCTACCTGTGAACGGGACACGCCTCGTCCCGTTGATTGCAGGCCTCGGCGCTGCCGCGATCACCATCCTCTACATCGTGATCATGACGAGGCAGCGCGACTCGGGTGACACCGTCAGCGTGGTGCTGATTACCACGACGTTCGCGTCCGCGGCGGCTACCTTCCTCGCTGGCGCATGGGCGAGAGGTCCGAGGGAGCGTGTGGCGCTGCTGGCCTGGGGCGCGACAGTCGCCCTGTTCTGGATGCTCTTGCTCAACACGCTCACCCCGCTCTGGCTCCCGATCGCCGTCCTCGGCTGGGTCGCGGCGATCCGGGCGGCCCGTGCCCTCAATCGAGAGTCCGAGGGCAACAGCGGCTGGGTGATTCTCGGCGGGACATGGGCAGTCTACGTCGCCGTCCTCACGCTCGTGATCAGCGGCACCATCGCCTCGCACGGGTCCGCGGAGAGCGGCTCAGGGCCGGGGATCGCGGCGCCACGCTAGTGCGCTCGGCGGGGGCTCCGAGGTGGTGCCACCATCCCCGAGTCCCCTCGGGGGGACTTGCCAGCGATGTTGTTGAGTGATTTACTCAGGTATCGGACTTTTTGAGGTTCGATGAGATTCAGATCGACTGCGGGCGGGGTTCTGACATGCTGCTGGGTACGAAAGGCGACTACGGCGTCCGCGCCATGATCGACCTCGCGAAACACGTGGGCGAGGGCCCCGTGCAGCGCTCCGAGATCGCCCGTCGGCGGCAGATTCCCGAGTCGTACCTCGACCATTTGCTGGCCCAGCTGCGGCGCGCCGGATTCATCCGGAGCACCCGAGGCCCCAGCGGCGGGCACGAACTGGCGAAGCCAGCGGATGACGTCACGCTCCTCGGCCTCCTGGAGGCCCTCGAAGGGTCGCTGGCGCCGCTGGGGTGTCTGGAGCCCGCAGCGGGCGACGAGGCGGCGGAGTCGATCTGCGGGCAGAACTGGGTGTGGCAGGAGATCTACGACGCGATGCGCGCCCGGCTGGACGCGGTCTCGCTCGCGGAACTCGTGGAGCACGAGCGCGAACACGAGCGCCAGGCGGTCATTACCTACAACATCTAGACAACGGTGGGACGCGATGCTGGATCAACTTCCGGCACCGCGCTTTCGGCATCGAGGGTGGACGAACGTGGCTGAACAGACGCGGCAGGATGGTGGGGCGAGCGCGTTGCAGCGTCCGCTGATCGCTGACTCCGTGCTCGACCTCGTCGGGCGGACGCCGCTCGTGCGCCTCACGAAGGTCGTGCCCGCCGGTGCCGCCGAGGTACTCGGCAAGTGGGAGGTCGCCAACCCCGCCGGCAGCGTGAAGGACCGCATCGCGCGCTCAATGGTTGAGGCCGCGGAGCGCGACGGGACGCTGAAGCCCGGCGCGACGCTGATCGAGCCGACCTCCGGCAACACCGGCATCGGCCTCGCGATGGTCTGCGCCACCAAGGGTTACCACCTCGTGCTGACGATGCCCGAGGACTACAGCGTGGAGCGCCGCCGGCTCCTTGAACGGCTGGGCGCGGAGCTCGTGCTCACGCCGGCGATTGAGGGGATGACGGGCGCGGTCTACGCCGCCGAGGAGTTGGTGAAGCGCAAGGGCTACGTGATGCTTCAGCAGTTCGACAACCCGGCGAACCCGGAAGCGCACCGCCAGACGACCGGCCCGGAGATCCTCGAAGGGACCGGCCGGCGCCTCGATGCGTTCGTGGCGGGCGTCGGTACGGGGGGTACGATCACCGGTGTGGGTGAGGTGCTGCGCGGCGCGGGCCTCACGGTGCGGATCGTGGCAGTGGAGCCGGCCCGTGCGCCGGTGCTGCAGGGTGGTCGCGCTGGCGTCCACGGCATCCAGGGCATCGGAGCCTCGTTCGTGCCGGGCGTCCTCAACCGGGACGTCTACGACGAGGTGCTGAGCGTCCGCGACGAAGACGCGATGGCGATGACGCGCCGCCTCGCTCGCGAGGAAGGGATGCTGCTGGGCATCTCGTCTGGCGCGAACGTGTGGGCGGCGGTGAAGGTGGCGCAGGAACTTGGGCCGGGCAAGCGCGTGGTCACGATGTTGTGCGACACCGGCGAGCGATACCTCAGTGTGGCGATCTAAGGCGAGGAGGTTGGGATGGGCGTCTCTGTCTATATCCCCTCGCCGTTTCGACGGCTCACGGCTCAGCATGAGTACGTGGACGTGGAGGGTGCGACGGTGGGCGAGGTATTGGACGCGCTGGAGCGTCAGTACCCCGGCTTTGGTGACCTGGTGTACGACCGGAACCGCAAGGTGCCGGCGCACATCA
>CANFFZ010000141.1 GCA_947446155.1 Chloroflexota bacterium
CACACCACACTGCCGGCCGCCGCGCCTCCGACGCCCTCGAAGACGCCCGAGGCCGCATCGCCCGTGTCTTCAACGCCGAGCCCGAAGAAGTCGTCTTTACCTCCGGCGGCACCGAAAGCATCAACGCCGCCATCAAGGGCGTCGCCTTCGCGCAGC
This sequence comes from Chloroflexota bacterium, assembly GCA_947446155.1. The sequence continues at coordinate 157 of CANFFZ010000141.1, forward strand.
GCGACGGCGGCGGCGGCCACCACATCCTCACCACCACCGTCGAGCACCACGCCGTCCTGCACTCCGCGCAGTACCTCGAACGCTTCGGCTTCGAAGTCGAAGAACTCCCCGTCGACGAATACGGCCGCGTCTCGCCCGAAGACGTCGCCGCCGCCGTCCGCCCGGACACCGCCCTCGTCTCCGTTGGCTACGCCAACAACGAGGTCGGCACCGTCCAGCCGATCGCTGCCATCGCCGCCGCCGTCGCCGCGCGCGCGAGTGCGCTGGGTAAGCGCATCCCCTTCCACACCGATGCCGTCCAGGCCGCCAGCAGCCACCCGCTCGACGTCCAGGCGCTCGGCGTCGATCTGCTCTCGCTCTCTGGCCACAAGTTCGGCGGCCCCAAGGGCACCGGCCTGCTCTTCATGCGCCGAGGCATCCCCTTCCTCGAACTGCTCTCCGGCGGCGGCCAAGAACGCCAGCGCCGCTCCGGCACCGAGAACGTCCCCGGCAACGTCGGCCTCGCCGTCGCCCTCGAACTCGCACAGGCCGAACGTGAAGCCTTCGTCACCCGCACCGCCGCCCTGCGTGACCGCCTGCTCGCCGCTGTCCTGGAGGCCTGCCCGGCCGCCCTCGTGAACGGCCACCCCACCGAGCGGCTCCCCCATGCGCTCCACGTCTGCTTCTCTGGTCTTGAGGGCGAAGCACTCGTCGACGAACTCGACCGCCTCGGCATCGAGTCCTCCGCCGGCGCCGCCTGCACCTCGACGACCTGGGAGCCCTCGCACGTCCTGCTGGCGATGAACATCCCGCTGGAGATGGCCATCGGCTCGCTGCGCATGTCCCTCTGGTCCAGCACCACCGCGGAGCAGGTCGACTACGTCGCCCAGACGCTCCCCGGCGCCGTGAATCGAGTGCGGGAAGCGGCGCTGCCCGCCCCTCGGTAGCACTCGCCCCCTCGGTAGCCGAGGTGCTGGCGGGCGGATCGATGAAGGCGAAGCGGCCCGCTACTGCTCCTGCGACTCGTGCTGCTGCTCCAGAATCGTGGCGAAGTTCGGGTACAGCGTTGGGTGAACCAACGGACGCCCCACGGGCGGCTCGGCGGGCGAAGTTGGTTGGTTCATCACCGGCGACGCTACCGGCGGTCCGAGGCGCATCACACAACGCGGGAATACTCCGGCATCGCAATACCGGCACGGTGCCGGAGGGTTATCCAATCCGTCTACGCCGATGATCGAGGATGCTTTACATAGCGACCTTGCCGGGGTAGCGTGTACACAGTTGATCCATTCCCGCCGACGATATGGACGCAACGGTGCCAGACTCCCCGTTTGACGAATACCGCGACCTTGTGGAAGCCGCCCGTGAACTGGGCATCCACCCGCAAAGTCTCCGCCGCCTGATCAAGCAGGGCCGCGTCCCCGCGACCCTCTTCGCAGGCAAATATTTGATCGAGCGCGACAAGCTGGACATGTTCAAGTCCTCCTATGACCCGCGCCCTGGCCGTAAGCCGATCCGTCGCCTCCTCTAACCCTCGACATACCGACGCACGCACCAACAACGAGGCCGCTCATCGAGCGGCCTTCGTGCGTCTCGGCTACCCGAGCGTGCGATCGATGTAGCGGACGTGGATGCGCAGGTGGAGCAGGTTCCGCTCCACCGCCCGCACCGCCTGATCGTGCTCTACCGCGTCGAGGCGGATCGCCCCGTGGACCTCGTCCCACGCGGCCAGTACCTCCTCCAGGTCGTCAGTCGAGGCCGTGCCAGCACCGGTACTTCGAGGCACGCCGCCGGTCGGCAAACCGATGGGGTTCCAGACAAAGCCCTTCGGCAGCAACCGACCGAAGTGCCGTCGTTCCGCATAGAGGAGGTGGCGGACGTTCTCGAGTACTGACCAGTCGCCGGAGGCGGGCCGTTGCGTCAACGCCTCCGGAGGCGCCGCGCGCAGCCGCTCGTACAGCGAGCGCCTCGCCTCGTCGAGCGGCCTGAAGAGGTCAGCACCCGTGCCGGCCACGTCGGATCCTCCATGTCGCATCGGCCCTAGATCGGCGCCTTGATCTCCCCGCCCGAATCGATGTCGGAGACCTGCACGTCCATCTTCAGGACTTCCTTCTGCTGCGCGTTCTTCCCCGTGATCAACACGCGAAGCAGTACGCCCTGCTGCTCCGCGAACCATACGTCCGCTTGCGTCTGCACGTCCGCGGCCGACTCCGGCACCGCGCTCTGCGTCCCGAACACCTCCTCGAAGGCCTTGCGGTCGAGGACGTAGTGCCGAGCGCCGACCCCGGCCGCGGTGTCCTTCGTGAAGGCGCGGCCCTCGAGGCGTTGTGTCAGTTGCTCAGAGGTGGGGCCTGTCGTGCCGGAGAACAGCCCTTGCGGGCTGAAGTCCGATGTCGCGAGCAGCGCGGCGGCGCCGGCGACGCCCTTCCGCCACTGACCCTGCGGCTCCTTGCTCCACTGCTCGTTGCCGATGCTGATCGTTTCGAGGTTCACCTTGAGAAACCCGAGGTCCGCGTCCAGGTTGGACTGCTGGCGGTCCGGGTTCACGCGTGCTCCGCTCGCCTTGATCCGGAACGTCCCGCCCTGCAGCAGCGTCTGCGCCATCTGCGGGTCGAGCGCTTCTGACGACACGAGGATGTCCGAGGCGAACCGGTACGACTTCAGCGCGTCCAGCGAGATGACCTTGAACGCCGCGGGTGTCGCCGAAGCCTTCGGCGATCCGGCGTTGCAACCCACCAGCGCAACGGCCAGCAGCAGCACGCCCGCAAGGGCGATTCGAGGTGCGATGCGACGAGTCATGGATCCTCCGCGCGCGGGTGGGCCGCGCACGTCCACCCTCGGGGATCGGACGCAGGTCGTCAACGCCTCCGCTTGCCACTCGTGCCTCGCACCCTGACGATCGCGCGATGCCGCCATTCCCCGAAGTCGCCTCCGGAGTCCACCCCATCCTCGACGGTGCGTGGTGGTTCTCCGGCATTCGAGGCGCGAACGTCTATCTCCTGCGCCTGCCTTCCGGCGCATACGTCCTGATCGACACCGGCATGCCCGGATCGGACCGCGCGATCATCGAGCGCCTGACTGCCCTCGGTATTACACACGTTGATGCGATCCTGCTCACGCACCGTCATCCCGACCACGCTGGCAGCGCCGCCCGACTGCGCGAAGCGTTAGGCGCTCGCGTCATCGCGGGCGCGGGCGACGTCCGCGATGGCCTCGTCCGAGGCGAGCGCCGCATGCCCTTCGCCCCCTCACCCGCCGACCTCGCCCTCCCGTTCGAGGAATGCGAACCGGTCCCCGGCATCCTCGCGATCCCGCTGCCCGGCCACACCGCCGGCTCCACCGTCTACCTCGTCCCCTCGCTCGACCTCTGGTGCATCGGCGACATCGCCCTCCACACCGGCGACCGCATGAGCCGTCCCCTCCCCCCGATGAACGAAGACACCCCAGCGCAGGAGCGCGCCCTCCAAGCCCTCGCCGCCCGCTGCGGCCTCAACGGCGCCCCCGGCCACGGCGACCCCGTCATCGGCGGCTTCGGCGACCTCGTGCGCGTGCTCGCAGCGAGACCTCCCGCGCGGGGGCCTTGGTGGCTCCGTGTGCTGTTGAACCCGCGCGCGATGGCGCGGTTTACGAGGCGGCAGGCGGGACGGCACTAGCCGGCTGCTAATCGAACTCGGAGCGCGGCTCACCCTCGCGGCGCAGATACGCCATCGCGCGGTCGAACTCGCCCTCGCGCAGCAACTTCGCAGAGTCGAGGTACGTCAGCACTACCGCCAGCGACAAGATCGTGTGCATCCGCACGCCCGTGGCCTCCAGCCGCCGAGCGGCGCCCTGCTCACGGTCGAGCAGCACCACCGCGTCCGTCACCATCAGGCCCGCGTTGCGCAGGCCCTCCGCTGTCGTCACCAGCGAGCCACCACCGGCCGCGAGGTCGTCCACGATCAGCACGCGCTGGCCGGGCCGGTAGATCCCCTCGATCTGTGGGGTCGCCGCTTCCTCCGCGCTCTGCGGCGGACGGATGTACAGCAGCGGCTTCTCCATCTGCAGCGCGAGTGCCGTCGCCACGTGCAGCCCGCCGATCGGCACCCCCGCGATCGCGTCGAACGGGTCGACGGTGCGCTGCCGCTTCAGCATCTCCAGTTCCAGTTCGTCCTGGATTAACCGCGCCGTGCGCTTCAGCGCGTCCGGCCGCGAGATCAATAGCTTCGCGTTCACGTATACCGGCGAGTTCCGCACAGTCCGGCCCAAGCTGAAGTCACCGAACTGGATCGCGCCGATCCGCCAGAGCGTGTCCGCCAGCCAGA
>CANFFZ010000142.1 GCA_947446155.1 Chloroflexota bacterium
CCACACGTGGACATCGAGGTGCGCAGGGCGCCTACGAGGTTCTCCGTGCCGTCCGTCTTCGACGTGGGGCCGAAGAGCAGGGTCTCCAGTGAGTGCACCTGGCCGACGTGGACGCGGACGCCTCGCGGCAACTCCTGGTTTGGCGTCGCCATGCCCCAGTGGTAGCCGCGGCCCGGTGAACCGATGGTACCAGCGAACGGTGAGCCGATCATGACGGCGTCAGCGCCGGCACAGATCGACTTCGACACGTCACCGCCGGTGCGGATGCCGCCGTCGGTGATGATCGGGACGTAGCGGCCGGTCTTCTCGAAATAGACATCACGCGCGTACGCGGTCTCGATGGTGGCGGACACCTGAGGCATGCCGATGCCGAGGACCTCGCGCGAGGTGCAGGCAGCGCCTGGGCCGACGCCGATCAGCACGGCGTGGATGCCGGTCTCCATCAACTCGATGGTCGCGGTGAAGTCGACGGTGTTGCCGACGAGGATCGGCACGCCCTTCATGCTCGCGACCAACTCGTCGAGGCGCAGGCCCTTTAGCGAGCGCGAGACGTGGCGGGCCGTGGTGACGGTGGAGGCGACGACGAAGCAGTCGACGCCGGCGTCCTTGGTGATCGGGGCGAACTTCTTCGTGTTCTGGGGGGTGCAGGAGACGGCGGCGATGCCACCGGCTCGCTTGATCTCTTCGACGCGCTGACCGACGAGATAGTCCTTCACGGGCTCCTGGTACACGCGCTGGATGATCTTCGTGGAGGTCTCGAGGTCGGCGGCGGCGATCTCCTGCAGGATGGCGTCCGCGTCCTCGTAGCGTGTCCACACACCATCGAGGTTGAGGACACCCATGCCACCGTGCTTGCTGATACGGACCGCGAAGGCGGGGTCGACGACCCCGTCCATCGCGGAGGCGATCACCGGGATGGCGAAGGTGTGATCGCCGAGGGTGAACTCGGGAGTCACCATCTCGGGATTCGTGGTGACGGCACCGGGGACGATGGCGACATCGTCGAAGCCGTATGCATGTTCAAGGGTCTTCGGACGCAGCGTTGTCGTCGAAAGATCGATCTGGGTACGCTCGCTTGTGACCATCTGTGACACTCCCCAACTACGCACAACCCCCTCGTCTCCGAGGGGGTTGTGCATGCGCGCACGCAGAGCCGCGAGGTGCGCGACCGACGCTTCCAGAAACTGTGTACCCGCATCTCGTGGCTCCCCGCCCAGGGAATCGAGGTCGCTTGAAGGGTTCCAAACAACCTACTCCGCGCGTCGCGCCTCGGTCAACCTCTACCGCTCGGATACGTGAACAGTTTGGGCCACTGCTGCTTGGTGAAGGCGCGCGGTACGATTCCGCCGATGTCCCCGAACCGCCCGATCAGCCCATCTGACACCTCCGGCGACGCGATTCTTGTCGCCGTGGGGTGGCCGTACGCCAACAACCACCTGCACGCGGGACACCTCGCAGGCGCATATCTGCCCGCTGACATCTTCGCCCGCTACCAGCGCATGCGCGGTGCGCGCGTGCTCATGGTGTCCGGCTCGGATTCGCACGGCACGCCAGTGACCGTCCGCGCCGAGCAAGAAGGCACCACCCCCGAGGCCGTCTTCCACCGCTACCACCAGTCCTTCCTCGACACGTTCAAAGGCTTCGGCATTTCGTTCGACCTTTTTACGTCAACTGATACGGCGAACCATATCGAGGTCACCCAGGACCTCTTCCGCCGCCTGCTGGCGCAAGGCGACCTGTACGAGGCCGACCAGGAACTGCTCTACGACGCCACCGCCGGACGTTTCCTCCCCGACCGCTACGTCGAAGGCATCTGTCCGAAGTGCGCCTTCGACGGCGCGCGTGGCGACCAGTGCGACAACTGCGGCTCCACCCTCGATGCGCTCGAACTGATCAACCCGCGCTCGAAATTGTCGGACGCGACGCCGGAGCGACGGAAGTCCCGGCACTTCTTCCTGCGCCTGACGGCGTTCACGGAGCGCCTCACCCAGTGGATCGAGCAGCCCGAACACGCCGACTGGCGCCCGCACGTCCGGAACTTCACGCTCGGCATGCTGCGCGAGGGGCTCATCGACCGCTCGATCACGCGCGACATCACCTGGGGTGTCCCGATCCCCCTCGAGGGGTACGAGTCGAAGCGGATCTACGTCTGGTTCGAGGCGGTGATCGGCTACCTATCCGCGACGAAGGAATGGAACGCCACGAACGGCACGCCCGAGGCATGGCGGGACTGGTGGACCGACCCGAAGGCACGCACGGTCTACTTCATCGGCAAGGACAACGTGCCATTCCACACCGTGATCTGGCCGGCGATGCTGATGGCGGACGGCGGCCTGAACCTGCCCACTGACGTCCCCGCCAACCAGTACCTCACGATGTCCGGCTCGAAGGCCTCGAAGAGCCGCGGTGGCGTCGTCTGGCTCCCCGACTACCTCGAGCGGTACGAGCCCGACCCGCTGCGCTACTCGCTTGCGGCCGCGATGCCGGAGACGAACGACGCCGACTTCACGTGGGCGGAGTACGTGCGCCGAAACAATGACGAACTCGTCGCGCGCTGGGGCAACCTCGTGAACCGCGTACTGACGATCACCCGCCGCAACTTCGACGAGCGCGTGCCTGAGGCGCCCTCGACGCTGGCGCCGGAGTCGCAGGCACTCTTCGACCGTGTGGACGCGGCCTTCGACTCTGTCGGGGCCGACTACGACCGCGTACAGATGCGCCGCGCCCTCTCGGGGGCAATGGAGGTCGCGCAGGGGGCGAACCAGTACCTCGATGCCCGCGCGCCATGGCAGGCCGTAAAGACGGACCGCGACCATGCGGCGGAGACGTTGTACGTCGCCCTGAATGCGATCTCGGGGATCGTGACGCTGCTGAACCCGGTGCTGCCGTTCACCACGCAGCGCGCCTGGGAGTACCTCGGCCACACCGGCGAGGTCGGCGCGGCCGGCTGGCAGCGCACGCCCGTCGCTTCCGGCACCGTGCTCCCCGAACCGGGGCCGCTCTATCGCAAACTCGATGACTCGGTGGTCGCTGAGGAAGAGGCGCGCCTCGGGCTGTAGCCCGGCGCGACTCGATGCCTCCCAAGCGCGGCGAGCCGCCCGAACCGCTCCCCGGCATCGTCGATTCCCACGCGCACACCTCGTGGTCGCGTGAGTTCGACGACGACCGTGCTGCCGTCCTCGACCGTGCCTGGGCCGCCGGCCTGACGCGCATCGTCGAGGTCGGCGTCAGCCTGCGGACCACGCTCGCATGCAAAGCGATGGCCGAGGCCGACTCGCGCTTCATCGCCGTCGGTGGCATCCACCCGCACGAGGCGAACCAACTGACCCGCGACGGTGCCGCGTTCCGCGCCGCGATCGAGGCGGGCGGCTACGCGGCGATCGGCGAGATCGGTCTCGACTTCTTCCACAAGCACTCGACGCCTGAGGAGCAGTACGAGGCGCTCGCGTGGCAGCTCGACCTCGCCCTCGACGTGAAGTTACCGGTGATGATCCACGCGCGCGAGGCAGACGAGGAGTGCTTCGCCATCCTCGCGGGCTGGGCGGAGCGTGCCGGATCGGTATTGGAGTCAGGACGTCCGGTTGGGATGATGCACTGCTTCTCGGGCGACCTCGAACTCGCCCAGCGGTACATCGATATCGGGTTCGTGATCTCGGTACCGGGGACGGTGACATTCAAGGGGAACGAGCGTGGCCAGGCGGTGGCGAGCGATATCCCGCTGACCTCTATGCTGGTAGAAACGGACTGCCCGTACCTGACTCCTGCGCCCCATCGAGGGCTGCGGAACGAGCCGGCGTACGTGGTGGAGACGGCCCGTTTCGTCGCCGCGCTCCGAGGCATCAGCCCCGAAGAGGTCGCCCGGACGACCTCGATGAACGCAGCGCGCTTCTTCGGCTTCGAGGCCGCGTTCGAGGCAGTGGCAGGGACGGCATGACCAACAGCAGCACGCCCCCCGCCTCGATCGACGCGCAGCGGCTGTACGGGCCCGTCGCTGGCGATCTCCACCTCGTCAGCACGCAGATCCAATCGATCGCGCAGAACGTCGGCTTCGAGTTCCTCCAGCGGATGCTGGAGACGGCGCTCGCCGGCACTGGCAAGATGATGCGCCCGGCGATCGCGCTGCTCGCGGGACGCCTCGGCGCGTACGACCTCGCCCACCTCGTGCCCCTGGCGGCGAGCGTCGAACTGTTGCACACGGCCACGCTGGTCCACGACGACGTGATCGACCGCGCGGAGGAGCGGCGGGGTGAGCCGACGCCGAACGCGCTGTTCGGCAACGCTGCCTCGGTGATGCTCGGCGACTACATGTTCGCGCACGCGGCGGACTTCATCGCTCAGACGGACAACACACAGGTCGTCCGCGTCTTCGCTAAGACGCTGATGACGATCGCCAAGGGTGAACTGACACA
>CANFFZ010000143.1 GCA_947446155.1 Chloroflexota bacterium
ATGGAGCGCGATCCGGTACGGGAGGTCGGCAGGCGCCTCGGGGGCGGGGTGGTTCATGGCAGGTAGGGTAGGGAGCGGGTCAACGTTTCGCGGTCACCAAATGGCACCGATGCCTCAGGCGGTGGCGCCGTCCTCGTCGCCTGCGGTCCAGCGCTGGGCGCGCACCTGCTTGGTGCGGCGGCCGAGGATTGAGAGCACTCGCAGCGTCACGGCGCGCTCGCCAGCCTCGCGCGCCGCCTCGTCCGGGACGATGACCTGGTCGCCGGGGACAGCCAAGCGCCCGAGTTCGGTGGCGATCAGACCGCCGACGGTGTCGAAGTCGTCAGATTCGATGGCGGTGCCGAAGAGTTCGTTGAGTTCCCCGATGGTGACCGAGGCGTCCACGATCACCACGTCGTCTGAGACCCGCTCGAACGGCACCTCGGGCGCGTCGTACTCATCGACGATGGCCCCCACGATCTCCTCGAGCAGGTCCTCGACCGTGACGACACCAGCAGTGCCGCCGTACTCGTCGACGGCGATTGCGAGGTGAACCTGGTCGCGGCGCATATCCGCCAGCAGTTCGTCCGCGCGCTTCGAGTCGGGGACGAGGTATGGCGGGCGGGCGACCTCGCGCAGGCGGGGCATGACCTGTCCCTGGGCGAGGTAGGCGAGCAGGTCCTTCGCGTAGACCACGCCGACGACGCGATCGAGGGACTCCTCGTAGATCGGGATGCGCGAATAGCCGGTGCGAGAAATCACATCGGTGGCCTCGCGTGCGGTCGCGTCCGCGGAAAGTGCGGTCACGTCCAGCCGAGGCGTCATCAGTTCGCGCACGGTCTGTCCGGACATCTCCAGCAGGCCGCGCAGCATGCGCCGCTCCTCCACGAGGGCGGCGTCCTCGCCCTCGACGGCCTCGAGGAGGCGCACGAGTTCTTCGGCCGGGTCGACGTCCTCGCTGGTGCCGCGGAGGCCGAGGGTGCGCATGGGGATGTGGACGGGGGCGCGGAGCAGTCCGGCCGCGGGCGCGAGGAACACCTCAGCGACGCGCGCCGGCCCCTCGAGGCGTCGCCCCCAGACGCCCGGCGCCGAAAGCACGAGGACGCGCATGGCAGTGCGTACGAGCGAGACGAGGACGAGACCGACGAGGGCGACGAACAGCAGGCGGACGATGGACCAGTGGCCCCCTGGCGTCGCCATCACGGCAAGCGCGGCCACGAGGAGCGAGGTGGCGAGCGTGACGCCAGCGCGCATCGCGCGGAGCAGTCGCTGGCGGACGCGGACGTAGTCGCGCAGCAGGTGGGCGAGCGACGGCGAGACCTTGCCGTCGATCATCCGACGGCGGGCAAGCGGGACGGCAGCGGCCTCGATGGCCGAGGTGAGGGCCAAGAGGAACAGGGCGGCAGCGGCCAACGCGATGAGGGCGGGAGGGCTGGTATCCACAGGCAGGCGATCGGCCGGGTGGCCTACGCCTGACGGCCTCCTTCGCTCGCAGGGGTGTGCAGGCGTGCCGGCACACCCTTCACGGTGACGCCGGGGGCGACATCGTGCGTGACGACGGCGCCAGCGGCAGTATGGGCGCCCGCGCCGACTTCGACGGGTGCCACCAGGACGGTGTCAGAGCCGATGAAGGCACCAGCGCCGATGACAGTGCGGTGCTTGTCCACGCCGTCGTAGTTTGCGGTGATGGTGCCCGCGCCGATGTTCACGTCCGCGCCAATCGTAGTGTCACCGATATAGCAGAAGTGGTTGACCTTCGTGCGCGCGCCGATGGTGGACTCTTTCACCTCGACGTAGTTGCCGAGTTCAGCGTCGTCGCCGATCACGGCGCCGTGGCGCAGGTGACAGTAGGGCCCGATCCAGACGTGCTGCCCGATCGTGGCCTGTTCGATCGTGCTCGCGCCGATCGAGGTGCCCGCGCCCACGGTCGTGTCCACGAGGACGGCGTTGGGGCCGATGCGACATCCGGAGGCGATCTTCGTGCGGCCGCTCAGGGTGGTGCCAGGGAGGAGGGTGGTGTCCGGGCCTACCTCGACGCTCGCGTCGACGTAGGTGGTGGCGGGGTCGACGAGCGTGACGCCGTCGAGCATCAGGCGCTCACGCACGCGGTCGCGCAGGATCCGTTCGGCGCGGGCGAGGTCGATGCGGTCCTTGACCGGCTGCACCTCGGCGGCCTCGGCGACCTGGTACGCCTCGACGCCGTCGCCGCGCACAGCGAGGCCGATGAGGTCGCCAAGCGGCATTTCGCCGACGGTGTTCGGGGTGACGGACGGGAGGGCGCCCCACAGCCAGTCCGCCTCCACGGCGTACATGCCCGCGTTCACCTCGGGTGCGCCGCGCATCGCGGGTGACAGGTCCGCCTCGGAAACGACGCCGTGGACCTTGCCATTGCGGCGCTCGACGCGGTTGTAGCCCTTTGGGTCGGGGACGTAGGCGGTGAGGAAGGTCAGCGCCGCTGGAGCACTGACGTGACGGCCAGCCATCTCCAGCAGCGTGCGCGCGGTCAGCAGGGGCATGTCGCCATGCACGAGGAGCACGGGGCCACTGTCGCCGACGCTTTCACGGGCCGCGCGGGCGGCATCGGCGGTACCGAGCGGCGCGGACTGTTCTACGACCTCCGCACCCGGGCCAACGACGCCACGGATCGCCTCAGCGGATTCGCCGGCGACGACGACGATCCGAGGGCAGCCGACGGAGCGGAGCAGGTCGCAGACGAGGCGAATCATGGGGACGCCGGCGACGGGGTGCAGCGCCTTCGGCAGGGTGGAGCGCATCCGGGTGCTGCGGCCGCCCGCGAGGACGACGGCAGTCCAGCCGACGAGCGAGGACGCTGCGCTGGTCATCGGTGTTGCGAGTGCGGGGGCGGCGGCCTGGCGGGGCGTCATCGTCCTCAACCCTTGAGCAGGCAGCGGAAATTGACCGGCCTGCGAGGGCCATCCTACACTCGCGCAGCCGTCGACCTCCAATCTTCAGACGTCAGCGAGATTCGGCGACCAGATTCGGCCGCCGCGACCGCTCGAACTCGGAGACGCCGCTCGTGACCGTCGACGAACTCCGACGCGCGTTCCTCGCCTACTTCGAGGAGCGCGGGCACCGACGCATTCCGTCCTCCTCGCTCATCCCGCATGGCGATCCCACGCTGCTGTTCACCACGGCCGGGATGGTGCAGTTCAAGCCGTACTTCATGGGCCTGGCGGAGCCGCCAGCACGCCGCCTGACCTCGATCCAGCGGTGCTTCCGCACGACGGACGTCGAATCGGTGGGGGACGCGACACACCTGACGGCGTTCGAGATGCTGGGGAATTTCTCCGTCGGGGACTACTTCAAGCCAGAAGCCATCGGCTGGGCGTGGGAGTTCCTGACTGGTGTCCTGAAGATCGACGCCTCCCGCCTCTGGGCCACGGTCTTCACCACGGACGACGAGGCTGCCGCCCTCTGGGCGGAACAAGGCCTCCCCGCCGACCGCATCCTTCGGTACACCGCCGAGCAGGGGAACTGGTGGGGACCGCCGGGCGATACCGGGCCGATGGGCCCGTGCTCCGAGATGCACTACGACTGGGGCAAGACCCCCGGCTGCCGCCACTGCGAGGCGGACACCTGCCACCCGGACATCGGCTGCGGGCGGTTCCTGGAGATCTGGAACCTCGTCTTCATGACCTATTACCGGGAGGAGGACGGCAGCCAGACCGACCTCCCGGCGGCGAACATCGACACCGGCGCGGGCCTCGAGCGGCTCGCCTCCGTGACGCAGGGCGCGCGCACGCTCTACGAGACGGACGAACTGCATCGGCTGGTGGCCGTCGCGGAGCGCGTCTCGGGCCGGAAATACGACGCCGAGGAGTCGCCCGAGATCGCCTTCGCCCTGCGCGCGATGACGGAGCACTCGCGGGCCCTCGCGTTCCTCGCGACGGACGGTGTGCTGCCGAGCAACGAGGGGCGCGGGTACGTGCTCCGGCGGCTGCTGCGACGCGCGATCTACTTCGGATACAAGATCGGGATCCGGGAGCCGTTCCTGGAGCAGATGGTGGACGCCGCCATCGACCTGTCGCACCAGATCAACCCGCAGATGCTGGAGCAGCGCGAGTTCATCAAGCGCCTCGCGCGCGTGGAGGAGGCCCGCTTCCTCCAGACGCTCGACCGAGGGCTCACGCTCCTCGACGAGGTGATCGTGCGCGAGGCCGGCACGAAGCGGATCCCCGGCCGTGACGCCTTCACGCTGTACGACACCCACGGGCTTCCCCTCGAGCTCACCGTCGAGGTCGCCCAGTCGCACGGGTACGAGGTCGACCGCGCCGGGTTCGATGCGGAGATGGAACTCCAGCG
>CANFFZ010000144.1 GCA_947446155.1 Chloroflexota bacterium
CGAGATGACCTCGTTCACGTTCATATTGCTCTGCGTACCAGAACCGGTCTGCCAGACGACAAGCGGGAAGTGGTCGTCGAGGACGCCCTCGATCACCTCCTGAGCCGCGCGCTTCATCGCGTCTGCGCGTGCCGCGTCGATCTTGCCGAGGTCTTCGTTCACTTCGGCGGAGCAGTACTTCACGATGCCCATCCCGCGGATCAGCGGGCGGGGCATTCGCTCGATGCCGATCTTGAAATTCTCCAGGGAGCGCTGGGTCTGCGCCCCCCAGTACTTCTCAGACGGGACCTCGATCGGGCCGAACGTGTCGGACTCGGTACGCATCGGCATTCGTGCTAGCCCTTCGGGGTCGCTGCGACTAGTTCCAACACGGCGACGCCCGCGGCCACGATCGCTTCGCGCTCCGCGGCGGACACCGGGATTTCGAACACCTGCTGGATGCCGCCCTTGCCGAGGCGCACCGGGGCGCCGACGAAGGCGTCCTTCACACCCCACTGGCCGTCCAGCAGCGTGCAGCAGGGGATGATCCGCTGCTCGTCCAGCAGGATCGAGTCCACCATGTCGATGGTCGCGACGGCCGGAGCGACAAACGCCGAGCCGGTCTTGAGCAGGTCGACGATCTCCGCGCCGCCTCGCTTCGCGCGGTTGGCGACAGCCTCGACCTGTGCGGCCGACAACAACTGGCTGAGGGGCACGCCGCCGACCGTTGCATTCGAGATCAGGGGCACCATCGTCGCTTCGGTGTGGCCGCCGAGGACCCACGCGGATACGTCCTTCACGGACGCCTTTGTCTCCATCGCGATGAAGGTGCGGTAGCGGGCGGTGTCCAGCATGCCGCCCTGGCCGACGACGCGCTCCTTCGGGAAGCCGGAGGCCTCGATGGCCACGTGGCACATCGCGTCCATCGGGTTGGCGAAGATCACCAGTGTGGCGTTCGGCGAGTGCTTCGCGGCCTGGCCGACGACCGAGCGCACGATGCCGGCGTTCACGCTGAGCAGGTCCTCACGCGTCATCCCCGGCTTGCGGGCGACGCCCGAGGTGATGACGACGATCTCTGAGTTTGCGGTTTCGGCCCAGTCGTTCGTCCCACGGATCGAGGACGACGTCCGTGACCACGGGGCGGCCTCCGCGATGTCGAGCGCCTTGCCCTGCGGCAGTCCCTCGACGATGTCGATCAGCACGACGTCCGCGTAACCGCGGGCTGCGAGGATCTGGCCCATCGTGGCACCGGTGTTGCCGGCGCCGACGATTGTGACCTTCTGGCGCATGATGGGAATCCCTTCTCCGCGGGCCTCGCGTCGGAAACACTCCGCCGAGCCCGCGCTGCTGTCTGTGTCGCGTGCCTCGAGGGCTATGCCTTCATCGCGGTCTGGAGGTTGGTGTCCAGCGCCGCCAGGAAGTCCTGAGTCGTGAGCCACGGCTGGTCGGGCCCGACGAGGATCGCGAGGTCCTTCGTCATCTGCCCACCCTCGACCGTGGCGATGCAGACCTTCTCCAGCGCCGAGGCGAAGGTCGCGAGGTCGCCGTTGTTGTCGAGTTTCGCGCGGTGCTGGAGGCCGCGCGTCCACGCGAAGATCGAGGCGATTGGGTTGGTGGAGGTGGCACGGCCGGCCTGGTGCTCGCGGTAGTGCCGCGTCACCGTGCCGTGGGCGGCCTCGGCCTCCACGGTCGCACCGTCCGGCGTCAGCAGGACAGACGACATCATGCCGAGCGAACCGAAGCCCTGCGCGACGATGTCCGACTGGACATCGCCGTCGTAGTTCTTGCAGGCCCAGACGATGCCACCGCTCCACTTGAGGACGGAAGCGACCATGTCGTCGATCAGACGGTGCTCGTACGTGAGTTTCGCCGCGTCCATCCGGGTCTTGAACTCAGCGTTGTAGACCTCTTCGAAGATGTCCTTGAAGCGGCCGTCGTAGGCCTTCAGGATCGTGTTCTTCGTGGAGAGGTACATCGGGTACTTGCGCTGCAGCGAGTAGTTGAAGCAGGCCTGTGCGAAGCCACGGATCGATTCGTCCGTGTTGTACATCGCCATCGCGATGGCGTCGTCCTCGAACTTCATGACTTCCCACGTCTTCGCGGGACTGCCATCAGCCGGTGTGAACGACATCGTCAACGTGCCGGCGCCCTTCAATTTGACGTCGGTCGCGCGGTACTGGTCGCCGTAGGCGTGGCGGCCGATGACGATCGGCTCGGTCCACCCGGGGACGAGTTTCGGGATGTTGGTGCAGATGATCGGCTCGCGGAAGACGGTGCCGCCGAGGATGTTGCGGATCGTCCCGTTGGGGGACTTCCACATCTCCTTCAGGCCGAACTCCTTCACGCGCACCTCGTCAGCGGTGATCGTGGCGCACTTCACGCCGACGCCCAGCCGCTTGATCGCGTTCGCGGAGTCGATCGTGACCTGGTCGTTGGTCTCGTCGCGGTGCTGGATGCTGAGGTCGTAGTACTCGAGTTTGAGGTCGAGGTAGGGAAGGATCAGGCGATCCTTGATGAACCCCCAGATGATGCGGGTCATTTCGTCGCCATCGAGTTCGGCGACTGCGTTCTTGACAGGGATCTTGGCCATTGCGGGCGCTCCTCCGACGAGGCTGAAGCGGCCCTCTGGTCGCCGCGCACGCTCACCCTGACCCATGCCGAGGAGCGTCCGCGGCCCCCTTCCCGCGACTGCCACCTCACGACGTCACGTGAGGCGGCCCGTTGGGCCCGGGAATGGGGCATGCCGTGCGGCGGCAGAAGTATACCGCCGGTTGTCCCTAGTGGCATGCAGTTTTGGAGTGCGGAACGAACCCCGAAATGCGCCTACAGCGGGATGTTCCCGTGCTTTTTGCCCGGCACCTGCACGGACTTCGTCCGCAGCATTTCGAGGGCGTGGGCGATCTTCAGGCGGGTGTCCCGCGGGTCGATCACGTCGTCGATGTAGCCCTTGGCGGCCGCGATGTAGGGGTGCTCGAGGCGCTGCGCATACTCCTCGATCAGGCGCTTGCGCTCGGCATCCGGGTCAGCGGCCGAGGCGATCTCGCGGCGGCTCACGATGTTCACGGCCTGGCTGCCGGCCATGACCGCGATGGCTGCTGTCGGCCAGGCGTAGTTCACGTCCGCGCCGAGGTGCTTCGAGCCCATCGCGTCGTAGGCGCCACCGAACGCCTTGCGCAGGATCACCGTGACCTTCGGTACCGTCGCCGCCGCGTAGGCGTACACCAGCTTCGCGCCGTGCGCGATGATCCCGCCGTACTCCTGAGATACGCCCGGGAGGAACCCCGGCACATCCACCAGCGTCACGATCGGGATGTTGAACGAGTCGCAGAAGCGCACGAACCGCGCAGCCTTCCGCGAGGAGTCGATGTCCAGCACGCCACCGAGGTAGAGTGGCTGGTTCGCGACGATCCCGACGGGTGCGCCACCGATCCGCCCCAGCCCGCACACGATGTTCGGCGCGAAGTACTCGTGTACTTCCATCAGTTCGCCGTTGTCCACGAGGCGCTCGATGACATCGCGGACGTCGTACTGCTTGTCGGAAGCGCCGGGGACGATGGTCATGATGTCGTCCAGCCGCCGGTCGATCGGGTCGCCGGTGTCCTGGTACGGGGCGTCGTCCATGTTGTTCTGGGGGAGGTAGGACAGCAGCCGGCGCACCTCTTCGAGGCACTCCTGCTCGTCCTTGAAGGCGAAATGCGCCACGCCTGACTTCGAGACGTGCGAGGCCGCGCCGCCGAGTTCCTCGACAGTCGTCTGCTCGCCAGTGACGGAGAGGATCACGTCCGGGCCCGTGAGGAACATTTGGCTCGTCTTCTCCACCATGAAGATGAAGTCCGTCAGCGCCGGTGAGTACACGGCACCACCAGCACACGGTCCGAGGATCACGCTGATCTGCGGGATCACTCCAGAGGCCTGCACGTTGCGGAAGAAGATCTCGCCGTAGCCACCCAGCGAGGAGACACCCTCTTGGATGCGTGCGCCGCCCGAGTCGTTCAGTCCCACGATGGGGACGCCGGACTTCAGCGCCACGTCCATCAACTTCGCGATCTTCATGCCGACGACTTCGCCGAGCGATCCGCCGTAGACGGTGAAGTCCTGCGCGAAGACGCACGCTGTGCGGCCGTCGATCTTGCCCCAGCCGGTGACGACGGCGTCGCCATAGAAGCGCTCACCGTCTTCGTCGTCCCAGTCGGCCGCGAGGGCGTCGATCTCCTCGAAGGTGCCGGGGTCGACGAGGGTGGCGATGCGCTCGCGGGCGGTCATTTTGCCGCGTGCGTGCTGCGCCTCGACCCGCTCCTGGCCGC
>CANFFZ010000145.1 GCA_947446155.1 Chloroflexota bacterium
CCGACATCGAGGGCGATCCGCACGTCGAGCCGGGGGGCTACGTCGTCTGGGTGCCGCCTCGAGTGGCGCTGCCGGAGGGAGAGCCGCATCGTTCGCGGCTCCGCGTCCTGCTGGCCAGCGGCCTCGGCGGGCTCGCTCCCGGCGAGCGGCGCGAGGTGCGGCTGCCCGCGACGGTGAAACTCGCGAAGATCGACGCCGAAGGCGCGTACGTCTCTGTGACGGGCGGCCTGTCCACCGAGTGGCTCGCACTCTCCGAGGGCGTACGCGGGGCGTTCCACCTCGACGCCCGCGCGATCCACCGGACGCCGTCCGAGCGCGCCGAACTCGACCTCATCCTGACGCGTGTCCGGGACCGCGCCGCCATCCTCGAGCCGTTCGAGGTGTCCGACGTGGAGATCGATGACACGTGGACGGTCTCCCGCCTTCCCGAGGGCGCTCCCTCGGGCGTGACCGTGCTAACCGCGCCGGAGGCGTTCGACCCGATCGACGGCGTCGCCGTCCGTCGAGGGCTGCGCGCGCACGTCGCCCGCGCCGTCGCGCAGCGCGAGGCGCGCCCCGGCGACCTCAGCGTGCTCGTGGTAGTCGCCGCACTCGCGCACATGTCAGCGGAGCTCGTGACGACCTCGCTCAAAGGGATGAACCCTGCGGCGTACGGGCTGCTTGACCTGATTGTGGTCGTGGCGGACGGCCAGGTGCGCCAGGTGCTGCAGCCTCGGACGCTGCCGTGGGAGCAGCAGCGATGACCGCGGCTCGCTCGAGGCTTCGCCACGCGCTTGGCCTCGTGGCGCTGTGCTCGACGCTTGCCCTCTCGCTCGTCGGGTGTTGGGGACAGCAGACCGCGAAGTCACCGAACGAACCGCTGGGAGTGCGCACGCTGACGTCCTACCGCTGGACAACGGACCTGCGCGCGGAGTCCTCGTTGTTCGACCAGAGTCAGGCACCGGAGGCCCTGCGCGGTGCGCCAGTTGTCCTCCGAGCGCACGCAAAAGGTGACCGGGTGACGCCCGACCGCGAACGCGTGGTCACCACGGTCAGCCCGGTCGCCACCGAACCACGCGAGACGATCAGGATAGGCGATAAGCGCTGGAACCGCCTCGGCGCAGCGCCGTGGCGTCAGGGCGGAGAGGCCTTCCCGGCGGCACGGGCGTACCTCGGCGGCACCGTCGACCTCTCCGCCAGGGCGATCCTGGAACCCGCTGAGTCATCCATGGCGGCGGGACTCCGTCAGCAGTTGGGGAACATGCCGTACCGGGAGGAAACGATCACGACTGGCCCAGCCCGGCGGTACACCCTCCGCCCGGACCAGGTCGCAATGGTCATTGCGGATCCGCAGATCAACCCGTTCGCCGTGCTGCGGAGCGTGCCAGTCATCCGCATCGACGTCTGGATCGACCAGTCGCGCAATGTCCTCGTCGCGCTGCGCGTGAGCGCCGACACGGCCACACAGGCCGAGGCGTTCCTACTCGACATGCACGTGACCGAGATGGACCCGCCCGGCCTAACGATCGATGCGCCGCGCTAGCCGCGAGGCTCTCGAGGCACCTCGACGACGACGGTCCCGGCGATCCGGTCGTGCCAAGTCTGGTATTTCGGATCCCAGAACGCCCACACGTGACCCAGCCACAGCGGTGTCTCGCTGAGCACCGCGCCAGCCGCGCGCATGACGCCCCAGCGCAGCCCCGGGGCCGTGCCATCCAGCCGGACGATGCGCATACGCAGGAGCCGAGATCCGGGCGTCCACCCCTGGGTGAAAAAGATCACGTCCCATCCGCGCGCCAGGATCTGCGCGGGAAGCAGCACCTCGATGGAGAGCGTGCTCGGTGATGTGCCCGCGAAGCCGAGGACGATCAACAGCGTCATGTACCGGATGAGGAAGTCGATCAGCGCCGCGGCGAAGCGTCGCGCCGGCTTCGCCAGCACCCTCGGCACCCCGCCCACTTCGAGGGTGCGGACGCCCGAGACCTTCGTCGGGACGGCCGCGTCGCGGAATGCCCGGTGGGCCGGGCTCGCCGGATGGTCTTCGGGTGCTGGCACACGAGGGGTGAGCGATCCATCGCCCGTCCAGCGCGGGCCGGGCCCGGCACTGGACGGCTGGTCGGACGACATCGGCGCCTCGCGGTCGTCGAGGGCTATGCGTGGTTCGCGATCGCGCCGTCGATCACGACGAGTTCACCGTTGACGTAATTCGAGCCCTCGGCGGCGAGGAAGACCACGGCGCCCTGCAGGTCCTTGGGAGAACCGAGGCGGCGCAGCGGCAGGTAGTGGTGCAGTACCTCAGCGACGGCGGGGTCCGCTTGCGGCCCTGGGACACCCTCCATGAAGCCGATGCCGATGGCGTTCACGGTGACACGTTCCGCGACCAGCGGCTCGCCGCGGCCCCATTCGATGGCGAGGGACTTCGTGAAGCCAAGGACTGCGCCCTGCGACGCGCCGAAGAGCGCGCAGTTCGGGACACCTCGGTCGTGGATGTCGGAGACAATGTTGATGATGCGGCCCTTGCCGCGCGGCACCATGCGCTTGCCGACGCTCTGACTCGCGACGAACACAGCGGTCGCGTTGCGGCCGATCTCACGCGACCAGTCAGCCAGCGAGGAGTCCAGGACGGGCTTGATGTTCGCACCGTGCGAGGCGTTCACCAAAATGTCGATCGGCGCGACATCCTTCTCCAGCGCGGCTACTGCCGCCTCCACTGCCACCGGGTCAGTGAGGTCCAGCGTCTTCTGCTGGCCGTTCTTGCCGCCCGCCGCCCAGCACTCGTTGAGGATCGAGTTGGACTCGACCTCCTCAGCGCGGTCGGTGGTGACGGTGGTGACGGAGACGGTGGCACCCGCTTCGGCGAGGCCGACCGCGAGGGCGCGGCCGAGGGCGCCCGTGGCGCCGGTGACGAGTGCGTGCTTGCCGGTGAGATCGAAGACGCTCATGCAGTGACTCCTGACGACTTGGTGAGTCGATGAACCTCGAAGGTGGGGCTAGCCCGCTGCGTTCGGGACGATGCCGGCGGGCAGCAGGCCTGCGGCGATCGCGCCACCGTCCATCAGCACCGTGGTGCCGCTGAGGTAGTCGGCGGCCGGGCTTGCGAGGAACACGGCGAGCGGGCCCATCTCCCGCAAGAACCCGATGCGCCCAGCGGGCTGCTTGGGCCCGATGTTCTCCAGGATCGAGGTGTCCTCGGTCTTCGGGAACAGGCCGGGGGCAATGCAGGAGGCACGGATATTGTCGCGCGCGTAGGTCATCGCGGTGGCCCTCGTGAGCTGGATCACGCCGCCCTTGGCGATGGGGTACATCCAGTTGTTCCGCCCGGCTCGGAAGCCCCAGCCGGAAGTGACGTTAATGATGCGGCCGCCACCGTTCTCCAGCATGTGCGGCACGATGGCGCGGGTGCAGTAGAACGCCGAGTTCAGGTTGGAATCGATGCCGGACAGCCAGTCCTCGTCCGTCAGTTCGGGCAGGGTCTTGCCGCGTCCCGAGCCGCCGAGGCCGGCGTTGTTGATCAGGACGCTCACGCGCCCCATGCCGGCGGCGGCCTGCTGCACCATGTCGTTCACGTTCGCGGAGATCGTGACGTCGCATTCGGTGATGCCGAGGTAGCGGCGGCCCTTCGCCTTGATGAGTTCGCCCACCTCTTCGATCGGGCCGGCGCGGCGTCCCACACCGACGATGTCGCAGCCCGCATCAGCCAGCGACAGTGCCATCTCGCGGCCGAGGCCGGTCCCGGCGCCGGTGATGATCGCGCACTGCCCGCTGAGGTTGAACTGGTCGAGGATGCCCATGGCGTCCCTCCTCCATTGCGACGGTTGCCTCGCGGCTCGCGTCTTGAACTCGATCTCGTCCTACAGGTGCTGGAGCAGTCCCCCGTCAACCGGGAAGATCTGGCCCGTGATGTATCGCGTGGCGCGTTCACTCGAGAGGTAGACGGCCAGCGGGCCGACCTCGTCCGCGCGGCCCTGACGGCGGAGCGCCGTGAAGCGCACGGCGCGCTGGGCCTCCTCGTCATTCGGGGAGAGGCGGTCGGTCATCCAGTCCATCCAGCCGAGCGCGATCCCGTTCACCTGGATGCCGTCCGGTGCGACCTCGACGGCAGCCGAGCGCACGAGGTTGATGACAGCGCCCGCAGCCGCTGCGTAGGCGGTGGTGTTCGGCAGCCCGCGCTCGCCGAGGACGCTCGTCGTGAGGACGATGCGCCCGGGCTGCTTCAGGCGGCGGAACTCCTCGGCGGCGTGGCGGACGATGAAGTACTGCGACGTGAAGTTGGCCTGCATCACGCGCGCCAGTTCCGTA
>CANFFZ010000146.1 GCA_947446155.1 Chloroflexota bacterium
GCGCACGACGCCTACAACGAGCGGATCGACCGCGGGAACGCGCTCATGGCGTGGGGCACCTCGGGTGTCACGTCCTGGTACAAGAACGCGGACGGCCACGTCACACAGAACTGGCCGTTCACGCTTCGGGAGTTCTGGACGCAGACCCGCGAGCCGGATCCCGGTGACTACGAATTTGCCGAGACGTCTGCGAGGTAGTGGTCCCAGAAGCCTGGGGGCGATGGCAAACGATCCCGACCAGGCGAAGTCCGAGCGGGTTGCCCCGACATTGATGCCCGCCTGCGACTCCGAGCACGCGGGCAACATCCGGTTCCTCGCCAATGACGGCGACGGTCACTACAGTCCGTCGAGCCGGCACCCGCGAGCCCGGTGAGTCAGCAACGAGGGGAACGTGCCATGGAGGGACCACTGACGGGCACTCGTGTGGTCGACCTGTCGCAATACATCGCCGGCCCGTATTGCGGCCGAGTCCTCGCCGGGTTTGGCGCAGATGTGATCAAGGTCGAGCCGCCCGATGGCGATCCCGTGCGGCGGTGGGGGCCGTTCACCGAGGCCACCCCGAATCCCGAGACCGGCGCCCTCCATCTCTACCTCAACCAGGGGAAGCGCTCAGTCGCCATCGACCTCCACACTGAGGACGGGCGCGCCGTGCTGCGTGAGTTGCTCGCGACCGCCGATGTGCTGATCGAGAGTGACCGCCCCGGCGCGCTCGCCGATCTCGGTTTCGGCTACGACCAACTGAAGGACGAGTTCCCGGGACTGCTTTACGTCTCGGTCACGCCGTTCGGGCAGACCGGGCCGTACGCGCAGTTCCACGCGTGGGAGATCACGACGTATGCACTCAGCGGGCTGATGTACATCACCGGCGAGCCGGACCGCGAACCACTGAAGAATGGCGGCTACCTCGGACAGTACGGCGCTGGCCAGAACGCCTACATCGCGACGCTGGCAGGGCTCTGGGAGCGCGCAGCGTCCGGCCTCGGCCAGCACGTCGACGTCTCGGTGTTCGAGCACGCGACCTCTCTGCTCGAGATGACCGACATGGCGTACATCTACGCGGGTCAGGTGTATCCGCGCACGGGCAACGGGTCGCGAGCCGCCTGGGGCATCTATCCCTGCGCGGACGGCTTCGTGGGCGTGGTGTCCGGACCGCTCCGTCGCTGGGCGAACGTCGCGACGCTGATGGAGGAGCCGATCCTCAGCGACAGCCGCTACCAGCAGGCCGGCTCCCAGAGCGAACTGCGCGACGAGATCGACGCGCTCATGCTGCCATGGCTGATCACGCACAACAAGGAAGAGATCTACCAGCGCGCGCAGGCACTAGGTCTGCCGTTCGGGTATGTCGCCACCCCCGCAGACCTCTTCAAGAACGAGCAACTCGAGTACCGCGAGTTCTTCCACACGGTGGAGCACCCCGTCGCCGGGACACTTCGTTACCCCTCCGTCGCGGCGCACTTCTCAGATGGCCTCTGGGAGTCCCACCGCGCGCCGCTTCTAGGTGAACACACGGACGAGGTTGTCGAGTCACTCGGCCACGATGCGGTCTCGCGCGCACGACTCTCCGCCGCAGGCGCGTTCGGCGGTGCGTCAGACGCCCGCATCCCGAAGGGCGGAACCCGATGACTACCGAACAGATGCCACTCCGGCCAGGGCAGCAAGGCCCGCTGACCGGGCTCGTCGTACTCGACTGCTCGATGGTCTGGGCCGGGCCATACTGCACCAAGCTGCTGGGCGACCTCGGCGCCACGATCATCAAGATCGAAGCGAACCGCCAGCTCGACTCGATCCGAGGAGCGGCGATTCCGCCGCCGTCGTCCTCCCCGCTCAGCCTCTATGCGGGCAACGATCCCGGGATCGATCCGTGGAACCGCAACGGCTACTTCAACAAGTACAACCGGAACAAACTCGGCGTCTGCATGAACATTCTCATGCCCGAGGGGCGTGCCGTCTTCATGGAACTTGCCGCGATCGCCGACGTCGTCGTGGAGAACTTCGGTGGCGGCGTCTTCGAGCGCATGGGCTACGGCTACGACGTCATCCGCGGTGTTAACGAGGATGTGATCTTCGTCTCCATGCCTCCGTCCGGGAACGGTGGGCCAGAGGCGAAATACGTCGGCTACGGCGTCGCCATCGAGCAGCTCGGAGGGATCGTCGCGCGTACGGGCTATCGCGGCGATGACACACCCATGAAGACGGGTATCAACTACGGCGACCCCATCGCAGGGATGCACACCGCGAGCTACATCATGACCGCCCTGATGCACCGCCGGAAGTCAGGGCGCGGCCAGTACATCGACCTCTCCCAGCGCGAGGCAACGATCAACTGGACCGGCGAGTCCGTCCTCGCCTACCAGATGACCGGGCAAGATCCCGAGTGGATCGGGAACCGCGATGCCTACATGGCCCCCTCGGGCACCTACCGGTGCGCGGGCGACGACGCATGGATCGCACTCGCGGTTGGCTCTGACACGGAGTGGCGAGGCTTATGCACCGCCATCGCGCGGGCCGACCTGCTCACGCAATATCCGACACACGATCTGCGTGCAGAGCACCATGACGCCATCGATGCCGCGATCGGCGCCTGGACGGCATCACGCGACGCGGACGAGGCGATGACGACGCTGCAGCAGCATGGCGTCGCCGCAGGCGTCTGCGCGGACAACCGGCGAGTCGTCAACGACCCACACCTGAACGCGCGTGGCTTCTGGCCAGAGGTGCAGCATTCCTCCGTCGGGCCTCACATCATCGCCGGCGAGGCATGGAATTACAGCCGCACTCCGGCCGCCATCTACGCCGCGGCACCAGCATTGGGCGAGCACACGGAGTACGTCCTGCGGGAAGTCCTCGGCAAGAGCGACGAGGAGATTGCGGCGCTCCACGCGGCCGGCGTCATCGAGAACACGCCCGAGGTGATCCTGGAACAGCGCACCCAAGCACAGCAGGCGTAACCCTCGCTCCGTTAGTGCGCTGGTTCACACATTAGGATGTGGGCCGAGGCACTCATCGCACGCCATACAGCGAATACAATCCGTCAGCCGGGAGGCCTCGGCCGTCGATCGCAAGCCGACTCTGCGGCAGACGGATCCATCCTCAGTCATGAACCTGGAGAGCACGACATGGCCACCAAGCACCTCGAAGGGAAAGTTGCAGTCGTCGTGGGCGGTGCGGGAGGCATGGGGAGTTGGATCTCCCGCATTTTCGCGGAGCAGGGCGCGAAAGTGGTCGTGGCGGACACCGGTGCGGACGTCGAGGGCCGGCTGGGCGTAGACCCCACTCGCGTCGACGCGGTCGTGAAAGAGATTCGCGACAAGGGCGGCGAGGCCGTCTCGCACATCGGTGACATCGCCGACCTGGCCGTAGCCGAGGACCTGCTCCGCCTCACCCTCGACACCTACGGGACGATGGACATCCTCGTGTGCGCCCAGGGCATCCTGCGCGAACGGATGATTTTCAACATGACCGAGGACGATTGGGACGGCGTCATCCGCGCCCACCTGCGGGGCTGTTTCGCGGTGACGAAGTATGCGGCGATCCATTGGCGCTCCACTCGACAGGGCGGACGAGCGATCTATTTCACGTCCGTCGCCGGCGTCCGCGGTTCGGCGGGTCAGCCGAACTACTCCGCAGCGCAGCAGGGCAAGGTCGGGCTGATGCTGGCCGTCGCGAAGGAACTCGGACGCTACGGAGTCACCGCGAACTGCATTTCACCTCTCGCGTCAACACGTATGACCGACCGAGGGCGGGCGGTCGATGCGGGTCAGGCCCCGAGCCTGACTGCCGAGGGCACCCCCGGCGACCCCAAGAATGTCGTGCCGGCCATCGTCTATCTCGCCTCCGACGCGGGCCGCGAAATCACCGGACGTGTGGTCGGGGCGACGGGACACAAGATCACGATCTGGCGAGAGCCTGCGTGGACACGAACGCTCTACAACGAAGAACCCTACTGGGATATCGACACGCTCTTCGAGCTCATGCCGGAGACGCTGGGTGCCGGCGGCTTCTCCATGGCGCCGCCCCAGAGCCCGTAGCCAACACCGATCGATCCTCAGCGGCGCGGATGGACGGAGCACATCATGGCAACGAAACATCTTGAAGGTCGGGTCGCGATCGTCACCGGCGGCGCGGGCGGCATGGGCAGTCACGTCAGCCGCGTGTTCGCCGAGCAAGGCGCCAAGGTCGTCGTCGCGGACACGGGAGCAGACGTCGAGGGCC
>CANFFZ010000147.1 GCA_947446155.1 Chloroflexota bacterium
CGAAGATCGCGAAGTTCGAGGCGGAGTGCGGCGGGGGCGATTAGCTCAGCGGTAGAGCGCCCGGTTTACACCCGGAAGGTCGGGGGTTCGAGCCCCTCATCGCCCACCATTGCCTCGATCCCGTCGAGTTCCCCGGCGCCGCAGCCCGCCAGTAGCCCGAGACTCGCAGGTGCCACCAAGGGTTTGCGGGTGCTCCGAGGCGCTCCGTACACTCGGGTGCCTTGGAATCACTGAATCCGCCGGGAGCGACCTTCGCACCGGACGCACGGGCCGCCGGTGGCCCTCGATGAGCAGGTGACCCGTGAGCAAGAGCACTCAGGAGTGGCTGGAGACGACGTGGGGAAAGGCGACTGCTCGCTTCCCGCAGCGGCGCCCGAAGTTCGAGTCGTCCTCCGGCGCTGACGTTGACCCGCTCTACGGTCCGGAAGCCCTCGCCGAGTGGAACTATCACGAGAAGCTCGGCTTCCCGGGTGAGTTCCCCTTCACCCGAGGCGTCCAGCCCACGATGTACCGCGGCCGCCTCTGGACCATGCGCCAGTACGCCGGCTTCGCGGACGCCGAGGAATCCAACCGCCGCTACAAGTTCCTGCTGGAGCAAGGCCAGACCGGCCTCTCCGTCGCCTTCGACCTCCCGACGCAGATTGGCTACGACTCCGACTCGCCCGAGGCTGAAGGCGAAGTCGGGAAGGTCGGCGTGGCCATCTCCTCGCTGGAGGACATGGAGACGCTGACCAACGGCATCCCCATGGAGAAGATCACCACCTCGATGACGATCAACGCGACGGGGCCCATCCTCCTTGCGCTCTACGTTGCGGCCGCGAAGAAGCAGGGCGCCGACCTCTCCAAGATCGGCGGCACGATCCAGAACGACATCCTCAAGGAGTACATCGCGCGCGGGACCTACATCTATCCGCCGCGGCCCTCGCTCCGCCTCATCACGGACACCTTCGCGTGGTGCAAGGACAACCTGCCGGAGTGGAACACCATCTCCATCTCCGGCTATCACATGCGCGAGGCGGGCTGCACCGCCGCCCAGGAACTCGCCTTCACGTTCGCCGACGCGATCGAGTACGTCGACGCGGCGCTGAAGGTTGGCATGCAGTTCGACGAGTTCGGTGGACGGCTCGCCTTCTTCTGGGCGTGCCACTCGAACTTCCTCGAGGAGGTCGCGAAGTTTCGCGCGTCCCGCCGCATCTGGGCGAAGATCGCGAAGGAGCGCTACCAGTCGAAGGATCCGCGAGCGCAGATGGTGCGCTTCCACACCCAGACAGGCGGCGCCACGCTCACGGCGCAGCAGCCGCTCAACAACCTCGTGCGCACCACGCTCCAGGCCATGTCCGCGGTCCTCGGCGGCACCCAGTCGCTCCACACCAACTCCTACGACGAGGCGCTCGCCCTCCCGACCGAGGAGTCCGTGGAACTCGCCCTCCGCACCCAGCAGATCATCGCCTTCGAGAGCGGCGTCGCCGACACCATCGACCCGCTCGCCGGCTCCTACTACATCGAGGCGCTCACCGACCGTGTCGAGGCGGAGGCGTGGGCCTACCTCAGCCGCATCGAGGACATCGGTGGTGCGCTCGTCGGCATCGAGCAGGGCTTCCAGCAGCGTGAGATCCAGGAGAGCGCCTACCGCCTCCAGAAGATGACGGAGACGAAGGACCGCATCGTCGTCGGCGTCAACGACTTCGTCACCGACTCGATGGTCGAGCCGGACCTGATGCGCGTCGACCCGACGCTCGGGAAGCGCCGTGCTCAGCAGTTGGCCGCGCTCCGCAAGCGCCGAGACAATGCCAACGTCGAACGCATCCTCGGCCGCATCCGCGAGGCCGCTCGCGGCGACGAGAACACGATGCCGCTCTTCATCGAGGCAGTCGAGGCGTACGCGACCGTCGGCGAGATTTGCACCGTCCTGCGCGAAGAGTGGGGCGAGTACCAGGAAGTCATGACGATATAGATGCCCGACAGCCTTCGTGTACAGGTCGATGCGGTCCTTGAGGCGAACCGCGTCACCCGTGCGGAACTCCTCGGCGCCGTCGACGCGCTGGCGACCGAGCAGCGGCGCGAGGTCTGGTTCGGCACCTGGTCGCTGCACGAGATCGTCGCGCATATCGCCGCCTGGCAAGATGGCTTCGCCATTGCCCTCGAACAGATGCTGGCTGGCGAACGCCCGGTCATCCCCGGCTTCGACCCGAGCATCGAGGACGGCGACGCGACCGACCGGTTTAACGCCGCCGCGGCCGAGCGCAGCCTGGGCCAGTCGTGGGAGGCGCTCCTCGGCGCCCTCCGCGTCGCGCGCGAACGGCACGAGGCCGTCCTGAACCGCCTCCCGGACACGCTCGATGCCGACCGCTTCACCGAAGGGCGCACCGCCCGCCGCCTGGCCGACGCCGGCAACCACGACCGCGAGCACATCGACGCCATCCTCGAATGGCGAGGCAGCAGGGGGTACCGAGCATGATCGACCGCATTCACCACGTTGGCATCGTCGTCCACAGCGCCGACACGGCCCTCGGCTTCTTCCGCGACACCCTCGGCCTCCCGGTCACGGAGGACCGCGTCATCGATGAACAGGGTGTCCGAGGCGTGCTCCTGGGCGTCGGTGAGAACGAGATCGAACTCCTCGAACCGACGCGAGACGACACCGGCGTCGCACGCTTCCTCGCGACGCGCGGCCAGACGATGCACCACATCTGCTTTAACACGGACAACGTGGACGCCGAACTCACCCGCCTCAAGGGCCTCGGTGTCGACCTGATCGACCAGGAGCCGCGCGACGGCCTCGCGGGACGGATCGCGTTCATCCACCCGAAGGCGGCCCACGGCGTCCTCATCGAACTCGCGACGCCGCCCGCGGGTGCGCACACTTCGCACGCCAAGGGCTTCGACCACCTCGCGGTCACGGTCGCCGACTACGCCGCTGCTCAGGCGACGTGGGAGCGCCTCGTCGGCCTCAAGGTCACGGGCGAGGTGCGCCCGGAGGGCCGAGGCATGGTCATCGGCCAGATGCACTCCGGCCAGGCCGTCGTCGAACTGCTCGCCGCCACCTCTCCGGACTCGCCGTTGGCCCAGCGCATCGCCGAGCAGGGCGAGCGCGCCTCCTCGATGGTCGCCATCGAGGTCAAGGACATCGATGTTGAGGTCGCGAAGTACCGCGCGAAGGGCCTCGCGATCCCCGACCCCGCTTCCGGCGCCCTCCCGAACAGTCGTACGAGCACGATCTCCCCCGAGCAGGCCTTCGGCCTCGCGATCCAACTCATCCAGTTCGACCGGTAGCGCCGCGAGCCGGACTCGGCGAGACTGATCCCACCGAGGCCCCTCGACGGCCTCGGTTGGAGACTCGGAGCGTCAGATGACCCAGGAACGCCCCATCCGCGTACTGATCGCCAAGCCGGGCCTCGATGGCCACGACCGGGGCGCGAAGGTCGTCGCCCGCGCCCTCCGCGACGCCGGCATGGAGGTCATCTACACCGGCATCCGCCAGACGCCCCAGATGATCGCCGAGGCAGCGCTGCAGGAGGATGTCCAGGTCGTGGGCCTCTCCATCCTCTCCGGCGCCCACCTCGAACTCTTCCCCCGCGTCGTCGAGGAACTCCGCTCGCGCGGTGTGGACGATGTCCTGCTCTTCGCCGGCGGGATCATCCCGCAGGTCGACATTCCGGCCGTCAACAAGATCGGGTTCAAGGGCGTCTTCGGTCCCGGCACGGACACGAACGACATCATCGCCTTCGTGCGCGAGCACGCTCCCGTACGCGCGTGACCCCGCCGTCTGGCGGCGTTAATACCGCATCCGACCTCGTCGAAGGCGTCCTCGCTGGCAATCGCCGCGCGCTGGCCCGCGCGATCACCCACGTTGAGGCGGACAGCGCCATCGGCCGCGAGGTGCTCGCGCGCATCTACCCGCGCACGGGGCGCGCTCAGACTGTCGGCATCACCGGCTCCGCGGGCGCCGGCAAGTCCACGCTCGTCGGTGCGCTAGCGCGCGAGGAGCGGAAGCGAGGCCGCACCGTCGGCATCGTCGCCATCGACCCGTCCTCGCCGTTCTCGCACGGCGCCATCCTCGGCGACCGCATCCGCATGCAGGACCTCACCGCGGACGGAGGCGTCTTCCTCCGCTCCATGGCCAGCCGAGGCAACCTCGGTGGCCTCTCCGAGTCGGCCACCGGCGTCGTCGATGTCCTCGA
>CANFFZ010000148.1 GCA_947446155.1 Chloroflexota bacterium
GCGCGACCCGTCGTGCACGGGCTTCGATACGAATATCAAGACCGGGTGAACTTCGTGATCCTCGACTACGACCGGGACGCGGACAGCCGTCTGGCTCAGCGTCTGGGTGTCCGAGCACATCCGGCGTACGCGGTGGTGGGTGCTGGCGGCTCGCAGGTGGTCGAACGGCGATTTGGCCCCCGGGACGAGGCGGCGCTGCGGGCCGTCCTCGACTCGGCCACCCACCGACCGTAAACGGTTACCCGTCCCCCGGGATCAGCCGCTCGGCTGTCCCGCCCATCAGCATGTCGAAGGCGTGGTCGGAAAGCCCCGTGGCTTCGAAGCGCGCGACCTGATCGGCCACCGACACTGGACTGTTGGGCGCGGCGCTGCCGAAGAGGAAGCAGCCTGCGAAGCGCTCGAGGTCGGCGGGCGCGGCCTCGTTCTCCCGGAGCCAGACGGGAGTGATATCGGCGTAGAGATTGTCGTGCTGGGCCATGAGCCCGAGGGCGGCGGGCTTCGAAGGGTGTCCGGTGTGGGCGAGGACGAGGTTCAGGCGTGGATACGACCTGAGCACGGGGCCGAGAGCCTCGAGTTCGCTCGCGGCGGTGTTGCCGGGTGAGTTCTGGCCGACATGAATGAGGATCGGGACGCCCTCCGTAGCCGCGATCTCCCATAGCGGCACGAGGCGACGGTCTGAGGGCGGGAATGCGCCAACCGAGCAGTGGAGATTCACGACGCGCAGCCTGAGGTCGACGAGGGCGTGTTCCACGAGCGCAGGGAACACCTCGTCATCCGGGTGGAAGGAAGCGCCGGGGGCGAGCCAGGGGTAGCGTGAGACCTCGGCGGCCACCCATTCGTTGAGGCTCTCCGCTACACCCGCACGGTGGGCGTACGGGAGGATCCACGCGCGGTCGAACTTGGCCGCCTGCACTTCGCGCGCGATGTCGGGGAGGAGCGGGCTGCTCGTGAGGCGTCCGGTCGCATCGAGACGCGCACGAACCGCGAGCGCGAGGCGCTCCGGGAAAGTGTGTACGTGGGCATCGATGCGGGGGATGAGCGGCCTCCTCGGCGCAAGCGGCGCGACGATAGCGCGTGGCGCGTACCCTGCGCTCGCGTCGCGAGGTCGGGACGCGGAGGGCGGTGCGCGATGGGGCTCAGCGGCACAGCGGCGATCGTGGGGATGGTGGAGTGGAAGCCGGAGCGGCGGCCACCCGGCCATCGAGGGTTGAGCATCGACCAGTGGAGAGCGCTCGCGAAGGCGGCGCTGGCGGACGCGGGGATCGACCCGCGCGAGGTGGACGGGATCTGCACGGCCGGGATCCGGGAGTCGGCGTCGTTCGTGCCGTCGACGGTGGCGGAGTACCTCGGGATGGCGGTGAACTTCGCGGAGTTCGTCGACCTCGGCAGTGCGACGGCGGCGGGGATGGTGTGGCGCGCAGCCGCGGCGATCGAACTCGGCATCGCGAATGTGGTGCTGTGTGTGACGCCATCGAGTCCGGGGCCGATCGCACCGGGAGTGCAGCCACCGGTGAACCTTGGGTATGGAGCGTCGAGCGATCGGTTCGGGTCGCCGCAGGCGGAGTTCGACATCCCGTACGGGAACGTGGCGCAGAACTGCGGCTACGCGCTCATCGCGCAGCGGTACGCGCATACCTACGGCTACGACCCACTGGCCCTCGCGAAGATCGCGGTCGACCAGCAAACGAACGCCTGCGCGACGCCCGACGCGATCTTCTACGGGCAGCCGATCACGACGGAGGACGTGCTGAACTCCCCGATGATCGCTGACCCGATCCACTTGCTCGAGATCGTGATGCCGGTCGCCGGCGGCGCGGCCGTCGTTGTCGCGAGCGCGGACGTCGCGAGGCGGGCGAAGCACCGACCGGTATGGATCACTGGGTTTGGTGAGCACGTCGCGTTCAAGACGCCGACGTGCGCGGAAGATCTAATGCAGACGCCGATCGGGCTCGCCTCGGGCCAGGCGTTCGCGATAGCGGGGATCGCGCGACGCGAGGTCGACATGATCTCGGTGTACGACTGCTACACGATCACGGTGCTGATGACGCTGGAAGACTCGGGCTTTTGCGCGAAGGGCGAGGCTGCTCGATTCATTCGGTCGCACGATCTGACCTATCGCGGAGACTTCCCAACGAACACGCATGGCGGACAACTGTCGTTCGGGCAGGCGGGGCTCGCGGGCGGGATGTCACACGTCCTCGATGGTGCGCGGCAGATCATGCGGCGGGCACCGGCTCAGGTAGCCGACTGCAACACGGCGTTCGTTTCCGGCAACGGCGGGATCATGAGCGAGCAGGTCGCGTTGATCCTGCGGGGGGAATAGACGATGCCCGACCGACCGCTCCCCATCCCGACACCCACCTCGCAACCGTACTGGGACGCGCTGCGACAGCACCGGCTCGTGTTGTAGTATTCACCGAGCACCGGGCAGTGGGTGTACTACCCGAGGAATCTGGCGCCCGGGACGCTCGCGGACGACCTCGAATGGCGCGAAGTGACAGGCACTGGCGTCGTCTACACGTTCACGATCGCTGACCGACCGACGGCGCCGGCCTGGCAGGGTGCCTCGCCGCAACTGATCGCCGTCGTGGAACTCGATGAGGGGCCGAAGATGACAACGGAACTCGTGGGCGTGGCACCCGATGCGATCCGCATCGGGATGCGTGTGCGCGCGGTCTTCGACGATGTCACCGGGAGCGAGGTCACGCTGCTGCGGTTCAGGCCCGCCTCTGGGGCTAGTCGCTAGACGACGGGGGACGAGCCGCCGTCGATGTTGATCGCGGTCCCGGTGATGTACGAGGCGCGCGCGGAGGCGAGGAAGCAGATCACGTCGCCAGCCTCGACAGCCTCGCCGACGCGGCCGAGCGGGACGCGCTCGCCCATGCCGGCGTAGAACTCGTCGAGGGTGCGCGTGGGGTCGCGCTCTTGCATGGCCTCGTAGCGGCGTTCGTGCTGGCCGCTCTTGATCACGCCGATGCAGACGGTGTTCACCAAGATGTTGTCTCCGGCGTAGTCGCGGGACATCGCCTTCGTGAGGGCGATGCCAGCCGCCCGCGCCATCGATGTGGGCAGGGAGCCCGCGCCCGGCGCTTTGCCGCCGCCCGTGGTGATGTTGATGATGCGGCCGCTGCCAGCGGCCTTCATGAACGGGATGGCAGCGCGTGAGCAGTTGATCGCGCCGAAGACTTTGATCCCCAGGTCGGTCTCCCATACCTCGTCAGTGACGTCCTCGAACTTGCGAGCCGCCGAGGTGCCCGCGTTGTTCACGAGGATGTCGATCCCGCCCCATTTCGCGGCAACTTGGGCGACGGCGGCCTTCACCTGCGCCTCGTCCATCACATCGCACGAGATCCCGATGACATCACCGCCAGCGGCGCGGATCTCGGCCTCGGCCGCGTCGAGCTTGTCCTGACGACGAGCGACGATGGCGACACGGGCGCCTTCGCGCACTAGGGAGAGCGCCGCTGCTTTGCCGATGCCATCACTGCCGCCCGTGATGAGTGCGACTTTGCCCGTGAGACCGAAATCCATCCGTTATCCCTTCGAACGATCATCGAGTGAAGTACGGCCTAGGCGGCTGGCGCGTCCGGGATGCGCGTGGAGTGCCATGCGGCCATCTTCCATGCGCCGGCCTGCTCCACCCAGACGCTGATGAAGCGAGCCTCAATCTTCATTTCCTCGCCACGCGGGTTGAGGCGAATGTGCGCGAGGCCGCCCATCACGACGGTGCCCGGGTACGGGCGTACCTCGACACTCTCGACCGAGTAGTTCGTGTACTTGCGACGTCCGGAGCGGAAGGAGTCGAGGAAGAACTCGCGCGTATCCAGCGTGGCGCTGGAGTGGACGTAGGTGAAGTCGGGCGTCGTGAGGCGGTCGAGGACATCGGCGTCACCGGTGACGAGGGCGGCGAGCCACGCGTCAGAGGCGGTGGTCACTTCGCGAATGATGTCGGTGGCGGTCACGCTCGGTTCCTTCTGCCGCTCACGCGGCGCTTGTTGAACGGGAGTCTGCGTGAGTGTTGCTATGTCTTGGTGTTGTCCCACGAGGCGATCTTCGCGGGGTGGACGCGGACGTAGGCTGCTCCGGTACGGGTCGTGGTCGGCAGTTGATCCTCGGCGGTGCCACGAC
>CANFFZ010000149.1 GCA_947446155.1 Chloroflexota bacterium
CCCGCGAGGCCCAGACCGGTACCGCGAAGTGCGGTGCGCCGGCTGACCGGGCTCTTCCAATAGTTCGAGTCCACGTGCGTCCCTCCGGGTACGTAATCTCTGGCGCGTTGTCGCTGAAATCCCTTCGGACTGGGTCCGCGAATCGACGATGACAAGCCCTGTGTACTCCTCCCAGCAACTACATTCGTGATTGTGCGAACAGGCACACACAACTCTCTCGTCGACAAAAAGTGCCATGTCCCCGCCACATTGATCACCATTGATCACCGGTCGGCACCGCCAAGCGTGACGCTATCCTCGGCACGCGTGATCACCGACGCGCGCGAGACATTTGGGATGGGGTGGGATAATTCCTGCCAGCCCGATTCCCGGGCCAGACTGGCAGATTCACGTAGCGGGACAGAGGGAGTCGGATGCAGGCACTCAGATACGCGCGCGCCACCTCTATCGACGAGGCAGTGCGAATGCTCCGAGAGGGCGGCGAGACGTCTCGCATACTCGCCGGCGGGACGGACGTGATCGTGCAGGCGCGGGAGCGTCGGCGGGTCATCGACCTCTTTGTCGATATCAAGCACATTTCTGACGTCATGACCATGGAGTACGACGCGCAGCGCGGCCTGACGGTGGGGGCGGCGGTGCCGCTGTACCAGATTTACGGCGACGCGAATGTGCAGCGGGTCTACCCCGCCCTGCGCGCGGCAGCCCACGTCATTGGCGGGAAGGCAATTCAGGGGCGCGCCTCGCTCGGCGGGAACCTCGGCAACGCCTCTCCGGCGGCCGACTCGATCCCGGCGATGATGGTCCTGGACGGCGTCGCGCAGGTCGCCGGCCCGAACGGGCGTCGCGAGGTGCGCGTGGACGCATTCTGCACGGCACCCGGACGAAGCGTCCTGCAGCCGGGCGAGTTCATCGTCTCGCTGCACTTCGCGCAGCCGGCGGCGCATAGCGGGAACGCTTGGGAGCGGTTCATCCCGCGCAACGAGATGGACATCGCCGTCGTCAACGCCGCGTGCGCGCTCACGATCGAGGGCGACGTGGTCACAGCGGCCCGTTTCAGCCTCGGGGCAGTCGCCGCGACGCCGCTGATGGTGCCTCTGGCAGCCGAAGCGCTGGTGGGACGCCGGCTGACGGACGAGACGATCGCGGCAGCGGGCGCTGCAGCGAAGGAGACGGCCACACCGATCGATGACATGCGGGGCACGGTGAAGCAGCGCAAGCACCTCGCCGATGTGCTCGTGCAGCGCGTGATCCGCGCCGCCGTCGAGCACGCGCGGGCGAACTAGGCACGAGGAGTCCGACATGGCGACAAGCGAACGACTGGTCATTACCTCCACGATCAACGGCGAGGAACGCACATTCCTCGCGGACTCGCGGGACTCCCTGCTCGAGGCACTGCGCGAGCGGCTGAACCTCAAGGGCGTCAAAGAGGGCTGCAACAACGGCAACTGCGGCGCCTGCGCCGTGATCCTCGATGGCCGCCTGGTGAACTCGTGCTGCGTGATGGCGGCGGAGATCGAAGGCTCGACCGTGCGGACCGTCGAGGGCCTCGCGACCCCGGAGGGGCTAGCACCGTTGCAGCAGTGCTTCCTGGAGGAGGCCGCCCTGCAATGCGGCATCTGCACGCCGGGCTTCTTGATGTCATCGACGGCCCTGCTCGCAGAGAACCCCGCGCCGACGGACGACGAAGTGCGGTTCTGGCTCGCCGGCAACCTCTGCCGCTGCACGGGCTACGACAAGATCATCCTGGCGGTGCAGGCCGCCGCGGAGCAGATGCGCACCCTGAAGAAGTAGCCCGCGCCCGGTCGGGCCACGAGGAGGTCGCCATGGTCGCCACACCGGAGAAGCCCGTCTACAAGGTCATCGGCACCCGCCCCATCCGCCCGGACGGCGTGGACAAGGTGACGGGACGCGCTGCCTACGGCGCAGACATCGTCCTCGAAGGGATGCTGTTCGGATCGATCCTGCGCGCACCGCACGCCCACGCTCGGATCGTGCGCATCGACAGCTCGAAGGCGCTCGCGCTGCCGGGCGTGAAGGCGATCGTGACGAACGCGGACTTCCCGCGGCAGGAGTCGGGCACGCTCGACCTCGGTGAGGGGACCGCGAACCCGAAATGGCTCGTGGACAACGTCCTCGCGGGCGACAAGACGCTGTACCACGGCCACGCCGTGGCGGCGGTCGCTGCCATCGACTGGCACATCGCTGAGGAAGCCCTCGCGCTGATCGAGGTCGAGTACGAGGTGCTGCCCTTCGTCATCGACGTGAAGGAGGCGATGCTCGGCACAGCGCCGATCCTGCACAGCGACCTGCGCACGAACGTGCGCGCGCGCGGCGTGGACACGCCAACGGACCGCGAGACGAACATCGCGATGCACATGCGCGTCGAGAAGGGTGACATCGCCGCCGGCTTCGCCGAGGCGGACATCGTCATCGAGCGTGAGTTCACGACGAGCCAGTTTCACCAAGGCTACATCGAGCCGCAGAACGGCACGGCGTACTGGAACCAGGACGGGCAGATCACGGTCTGGACGTCGACACAGGGCTCCTTCGCCGTACGCGAACAGGTCGCCACGCTGCTGCAGCAGCCCGTCGCCAGGATCAAGGTCGTGCCGATGGAGATCGGTGGCGGCTTCGGCGGGAAGATCCCGGTCTACCTCGAACCCGTCGCAGCGCTGCTGTCGAAGCAGACCGGGCGGCCGGTGAAAATGTGGATGCCGCGCGAGGCGGTCTTCCAGGCGACCGGGCCGACGGCGGCGACGTGGAACCGCGTGAAGATCGGTGCGAAGAAGGACGGCACGCTCGTCGCAGCGGACGTCGAGCTCTGCTACGCCGCGGGCGCCTACCCCGGCTCGGCGGTCGGCGCGGGCGTCATGTGCGCGCTCGCCCCGTACAACCTCGCGAACCAGCGCATCGACGGCTTCGACGTGGTGACGAACACGCCGAAGACCGCCGCCTACCGCGCCCCGGGTGCGCCGGCCTCGGAGTACGCGGTCGAGTCGGTAGTGGACGAGATCGCCCGGGCGCTCGATATCGATCCGATGGTGATCCGAGAGAAGAACGCGCCTGAGGAAGGCACGACGAACAGTGCGGGCGCACCGTTGCCGCGCATCGGTGCGAAAGCGGTGATCACGGCAATCCGAGAGAGCGCCCACTACAACTCAGAACTACAGGGCGAGGACACCGGGCGGGGCGTAGCACTCGGCTTCTGGTTCAACGGCGGCATGGAGTCGACCTCGAGTGCCACGGTGAACCCAGACGGCTCGGTCTCGCTGATCCTCGGGTCGGTCGACATCGGCGGGACGCGGGCGTCGCTGGCGATGCAACTGGCAGAGTCGCTGGGCGTGCCGTACGAACAGATCAAGCCGCAGGTCACCGACACGGATTCTGTCGGCTACACGGCCGTGACAGGCGGCAGCCGGACGACATTCGCGGGCGGTTGGGTGGCGTACGAACTGGGCCAGGAGATCCGCAAGCGCCTCGTGGAGCGCGCGGCGCGGATCTGGGGTGTGGACGCCTCGACGGTCACGTACAGCGACGACGCCGTGATCACGGGCACTGACAAGGACGGCAAAGCGCAGCAGTTCACCTTCGACGAGATCTGCAAGCGGTTCCCGACGACGGGCGGCCACGTGGCGGTCACAGTGTCGTCGCGAAAGAACACGACGGGGCCGGCGTACGCGGGGCACATCGCGGACGTGAAGGTGGACCGCGACACAGGGAAGGTGACGGTGCTGCGCTACACGGCGGTGCAGGACGTGGGCACGGCGATCCACCCCGCGTACGTGGAGGGCCAGATCCAGGGCGGCGCGGTTCAGGGCATCGGCATGGCGTTGCAGGAGGAGTACTGGTACGACGATCAGGGCCGCCTGCGAAACGGCTCGTTCCTGGACTACCGGATGCCGGTGGCGAACGACCTGCCGCCGATCGAGGTGATCCTGGTGGAGGTGCCGAACCCCGGCCACCCCTACGGCGTGCGAGGCGTGGGCGAGGCCCCGATCGTGCCGCCGATGGCTGCGATCCGGAACGCGCTGCGGGACGCCATCGGCGTGAACTTCTACCACACGCCCGTGACGCCGACGCGCATCCTGGACGAGTTACTCCCCCGCGAGTAGACGGTCAGGCGGAC
>CANFFZ010000150.1 GCA_947446155.1 Chloroflexota bacterium
CCCTGCGCGAGGCCGACCTCCGCCTCGCGCAGCTTGCCAATGATCTCCTCGGCCCCGTACCGCTTCCGCTTCGCAACCATCCCAAGACCCCTTCCTGTCCACCGCGATTCTCTCGCTCGCGGTGGATCTGTTTCAGGGGGTCAGGTCAACACCTACATCGAGGTCGTCGAACAACTCACCGAGTGCGTCACCCAGGGCGGCGGCAGCGCCATCTCCTTCCGCGCGACAGCCCTCAGCGAAGCCGACGAACGCACCATCGCCGACACCTTCGCCGCCGCGCGCCGCGAGGAGTACCTCCAGGTCGTCAAGAGTGCGCGCAAGTTACGCGAGCACATCACCCAGGAGGACGAGGACCGCGACTACCGTTTCGCCGAGGTCGAAAGCCTCGAAGAAGAACTGCAAAAAGTGCGCCGCCAACTCGCGCTCGTCGTCATGCGTGACGTCGGCCCGCCGGCCAACCAGGCCGAGGCCACCACCGCCATCGAGCAGGCCGCGACACGCCTACAGACCTACCTCGAAAATGCCTACTGTCACGACCGCGAGAATCGCAGCAACACGGAGTCGCACGAATGAACCACGAACTCGCGCTCGTCGTCTCCGCCGTCTTCCTCGCCACCGTCGTCGAATCGGTCGAGGCGCTCACGATCGTGCTCGCCGTCGGACTCACCAACGGCTGGCGCACCGCACTCCTCGGCGCGGGACTTGCGCTGGTGGCCCTCACGGTGGTGATCATCGCCCTCGGCCCCGCACTCGTCCGCATCATCCCCATCGAGGACCTGCAGGTCCTCATCGGCACGCTGCTGCTGATCTTCGGCCTGCAGTGGCTGCGCAAAGCGATCCTGCGCGCCTCCGGCCTCAAAGCGCTCCACGACGAAGAGAAGATCTTCCGCGAGGAGTTGGCCGCGCTGAACGAGGCGGCACACACCCCCAGCTGCAGCGACATCGACTGGACCGGCTTCGTCGTCTCCTTCAAGGGCGTCTTCCTCGAAGGCCTCGAGGTCGCCTTCATCGTCCTGACCATCGCCGCGAAACGCCAGAACTCCCTCGGCGCAAGCGCGC
This sequence comes from Chloroflexota bacterium, assembly GCA_947446155.1. The sequence goes on from CANFFZ010000150.1 coordinate 1,060, forward strand.
TCGGCGCCGTGCTGGCCGTCGTGCTCGTCTCGCTCGTCGGGGCAGCCGTGCACAAGCCGCTCACGCGCGTCCCGGAGAACTCGATCAAGTTCACCGTCGGGCTGATGCTCGTCGCGTTCGGCACCTTCTGGGGCGGCGAGGGCATCGGCGTCGAATGGTCGCTCGGCGACTGGACCATCCTCGTGCTCACCGCCCTCTACACCCTTATCGCCTGGGCGGCCGTCACCATCCTCCGCCGCAACGCTGCGAGGCCGCAGAGCGCCCTCGCCGGATCGGGAGGCGCCGCATGAAGTACCTCGTAGCCTTCGGCCGTTTCTGGTACGACTTCATCGTCGGTGACTCAATGGCCCTCGCCATCGGCGGTGCCGGAGCCCTCGCGCTGGCCGCCGCCCTCGTCCACAGCCAGGCGAGCGCCCTCGCGGAGTTCGCCCTCCCCGCCATCGTCGTCGGCACGCTGGTGATCAGCCTGCGCCCCGCGAAGTAGGCCGCGAGCCGGCGCGCGTCCGCTATACCCCTGCGGAAAGCCCGAGGAACCCGCGCAACGCGATCCGCATGGCCATCGGCGCTTCGTGCCACGGTTCGTGCCCCGCGTCGGGGAGGATCACCCGTGTCACTCGCGGAAGCGCCGCGACCAGCGTGTCGCACGAGGCAAGCGGTCGAGGGTCACCCGCACCCTGCAACACCAGGACCGGCACGTCGAGCCCCGCGCACGCGCTCGCCAGGACCGCCGGATCGACGGCCTTCGTCTCCGCGTTGATCGAGGCGTTCGCAGCCCAGTTGACTGCGAACCGCTCGTCCAGATGCGCCTCGGCGAGCGCACGCGCTCGGCTGCGGTCGGCGTAGTTCGTCGCATCCATCAGCAGGCGCAGTTCGTGTTCCTCATCTGCCGTCCGCGGGCGGTCGTCCAACTCGGTCACCCGCGCGAGGTCGTCACCCAGCCGTGCGGACCGCTCGACGCCGTACGCCTGCCGAGGCCCATGTGCCCACTCGAGACCGGTGCCGCACGAATAGAGCAGCGTCTCCACCCGCTCGGGATGCGCGAGCGCGTAGTGCAACGCGAGGGATGCCCCCCATGAGTGCCCGCCGAGGACGATCCGCTCCGCTCCGAAATGCGCTCGCACGGCGTCCAGATCCGCGACCGACTGAGCGATGCTGTAAGGACCGCCGCCGTCAGCCGATCGCCCGCACCCTCGTTGATCCCATCGCACCACCGAGAACGCGTCGTCGAGCATTGCGGCGACCGGGCCGAGCGTGTCCCAGTAACCCGGCCCGCCGTGACACAGCACCAGTGCTGGCCCGTGGCTACTCGACTCCGCCCAGAGCCGGGCGCCGTCGCCAGTGGTGACCCACGTTTCGCCCATCCCGCGTCCCCTTCCTGTGGGCCTGGGACACAGAGACGCCGGCCTCGCGACCGGCGTCTCTTCGTTCACCAACCATCAGAGGGGCTACGCACCCTCGAGGCAGAGTCTAGTGGTCGCCGCAGGCGCACCCACCGGCGCCACACGAGTCGCCAGCAGCCGGAGCGCCCATCGCGTTCGGCGCCGTGATCGAGAAGCCCTGCTGCATCACGTCCTCGACGTAGTCGATGGACGCCTGGTTCAGCGTCAGCGCCGAGGCCGGGTCGACGAGGAAGCGCAGCGTCCCCACCGTGATCACGGCGTCGTCCGGAGTCGCGGTGTCCAGGCCCATGCCGAAGCGGGGGGCGCCGCCGCCACAACCGCAGGCACCGCCTCCACCACCGCATCCGCCACCGGAGCTCTGCATGAACACCCGGATCCCCTGGTCGGCTTCGCGCTCGCCGATCAGCGTCGCGAGCCGCTCCTGTGCAATTGAAGTGACGGTGAGGTTCATCGATGCCTCCCGAGCAGCCGCGTGCGCGGCGAAAATCGTCTGAATGACCCGCTTATCTTCGCTTACCTCCGCAACCCCGGCAACCGGGGCCCGGCTCAGCCCCGTCTGCGGGTCGCGAAGGCACGACCGCCGAGCGAGATTCCGAGGGCAGCGGCGACTAGCGCCCAGACCGCCAGCGGAGAGGTTGGGTCACGGTCCGTCAGCCCGGCATTACCGGTGCGTGGCGGCTGAGGCGTGATCAGTGGTGTACCCGGCGGGATCACGCTGGGTGGCCCGCCAGTCGGCGGCACGCCGATTACCGGGACAGGCGCCCCCACCGGCGTCGGTGTCGCGGTCGGCGAAGCGGTCGGGGTCGCCGTCGGTGTGGCGGTTGGTGTGACGGTCGGCGTCGCGGTTGGGGTCGCAGTTGGCGTCGGTGTCGGCGTCGGAGTAGCGACCTGCACGTTCGTCGTGACCGTCGCCGAGCACCGCGTCAACGCCCCGCCACCGTTCGCCGATCCGTTGCACTGGTCGACATGCACCGCCAGAGCAGAGGTGGTCGTCGTCGTGGAGCCCGCGCCTACGGAGCAGATAAAGCCCACACTCGTCCCGCCGTTCCCGGAGCCGTTGCACTGGCCTACGGTCGCAGCCGTCACCGAGGTGACACCGGGCGTATTCGCCGGAGTACACGTGCCGGGCGCGCCGGTCCCCGTGATGACCGAGCCGATGCACTGGTACACAGTCGCACCAGCCGGAAGCACCGCAGGGGCGCTCGTGTACGTCGTGGTCACCGTGACCGAGCAGATCACCACCCCACCGCCGCCGTTCGCCGATCCGTTGCACTGCTGCACGGTCGTCACGACGTCAGTCGAAGTCGAGGTAGTCGTCGCGCACGTGCCAGCGCCGGCGCCGACCGGCCCTGCCGCACCCACGCACCGCGTCACCGTCACCGTCGACGGCGTCGAGGTGTCGATCGTGCCGGTCCCCGTCACAAAGTTCGTGACCGTGACCGTACACGCGATGCCCTGACCACCCACGTTGCTCGCGGTGTCGTTGTTGCACTGCGTGACAGGCGGCGCAGCAGCGTGTACCGGCTGCGCGGTCGACTGAGTCAGGGTGAGTGCGAGCACTGCCATCAGCAGCGCGAACGCGACACTGAGGCGTGATCGAGGCCGAGTCGTGGGGGGGGGGGGGGGAGAATGAG
>CANFFZ010000151.1 GCA_947446155.1 Chloroflexota bacterium
GCCCTGCGCGAGGCCGACCTCCGCCTCGCGCAGCTTGCCAATGATCTCCTCGGCCCCGTACCGCTTCCGCTTCGCAACCATCCCAAGACCCCTTCCTGTCCACCGCGATTCTCTCGCTCGCGGTGGATCTGTTTCAGGGGGTCAGGTCACCTGGGGCTCCGGAACTACCGGTTGCTCTGGCTGGGGCAGGTCTGCACCAGCATGGGCCAATGGATGGATCAGGTCACCCGCGGCTGGCTCATGTACGAGTTAACCGGCTCCGCCGCCGACCTCGGGTTCGTGACCGCCGCCCGAGGTCTTCCGCTGCTGTTCTTCGGCGTGATCGCCGGGGCGCTCGCCGACCGATCCGGACGCAAAGTCCAGTTGGTCGTCGCGCAGGTCACGAACGCCGCGCTCAACCTGGTGCTCGCGCACGCTCGTGCTGACGGGCCAGGTGCAACCGTGGCACTTGTATGTCACCGCCTTCCTCGCAGGGACGGTGCAGGCGTTCCAGCAGCCGGCCCGCCAGACGCTCGTGAGCGACATCGTGGGCAACGACCGCCTGATGAACGCGCTCGCGCTGAACTCGGCTGCACTCAACGGTTCGCGCGTCCTCGGACCGTCGATCGCCGGGGCGCTCATCGCCGTGATCGGCGTATCCGGCTCGTACTACACCCAGGCCGCGATGTACGCCGTGGCGACGGTATGGACGTTCCAGATGGTGGTGCCGCAGCCGCACACCGATCGCGCTGGACGGGCCAGCGAACCATTCTTCTCCAGCATCAAGGAGGGCTTCGCGTTCGTCGCGAAGGAGCGAAACATCCGCTCGCTCATGATGCTGGCGCTCGGCCCGCTCACGTTCGCGATGTCCTACACGAGCCTGATGCCGGTGATGGCCCGCACGGTGTTGAACGGCAACGCGCGGACGCAGGGTCTGATCCTGTCGTGCGTGGGCGCAGGTTCGCTCATCGGCGCGCTCGTCGTCGCCTCGATGCGGCGGTCGTACGGATACGGGTTCCCGATGGTGCTCGGGGCACTGCTGTTCAGCGGTGGCGTGTTCGCGTTCGCCTCGTCGCATGTGCTGTGGGTCAGTTGCGTCCTGGGCGTGGTGATCGGCTCGTTCAACGTGAGCTACACCACCCAGAACCAGACCCTGCTTCAGGTGCTGGCGCCCCGGCGCATCCGAGGCCGCGTGATGAGCATCTACCTGCTCAGTCGTGGCACAGTCCCGCTCGGCGCCGCGATCGCGGGCATCCTCGCGACTCACTTCGGCGCCCCGACCGCCATCCACATCATGTCCGGCGCGGCGATGGGGGTGATCCTCCTGGTCTGCGTCACCCAGCCGCAGTTTCTCCGCCTGAAGGTGCCGCTGAACCCGGGCAGCGAGGAGGGGGCGCCTACGGATACGCCCCGCCCGAGGCGTCCCGAGGCCGTTTAGACCTCGATGTCCCGCCCGCCGGAGGCGACCAGCACCGGTGCTCAATAGGCATATGGTGGTTGTGTCCGGATCCTTCTGGCCTCGGACGAACTGGAGGCCGCATGAGCATCAACTGGATAGGCGTCAGCATCGTCAAACGGATCAACGACACCGCACGGCTGCTCCCGTTCACGCGCACGGGTCGAGCCGGGGGCACCCCGCTCGAAGACGAGGCACCGCGTCGCTCTGCTCCCGGTCGTATTCAGTGTCGTCATCCCTGGCTCCGTTCGAAGCACGACGAGGCCGGCCCGCCCGAGATGAAGCCGCAGCACCACGTCCACCCGACCGACGACGAGGCCCACCACCAGCAGAACTGACGAGCGCACGCCCCGAAGGCTCCGGGTGGTGTAGCCTCGCGCCCAACATCAAGTCCGTGCGAGGAGTACGCGTGCCCGAGAGCCTGCCCCCTGACCTCGTCGCCCTGCGCGACCGCATCCGCACTTTCGTCGACGAGGATCTGCGCCCGCTTGAGGCTGGCCTCGACGTCGACGGACCGATCCCGGCCGAGGTGCGCGCTCGCGTCCGTGAGCGCTCGAAAGCCCTCGGCCTCTTCGGAATGACACAGCCGAAGTCCGTGGGCGGCACCGAGGCGGGCCCGCTCGCGATGGTCGTCGCGCGCGAGACATTGGCCGCAGGCAACAGCAGTCTCACGCGCGCGGTGTTCGGCCCCGGGCCGGGCATGCTCGCGCGCGCCGAAGGCGACCTGCGTACTCGATACCTCGATCCCGTGTTGCGCGGCGAGTCTGTCGGCGCGTTCGCGTTCACCGAGCCGAGCGGTCCCGGCGCGCCCGACCGCCCGACCTGGGCCAAACGCGACGGGGATGACTTCGTGGTCACGGGGAAGAAGGGGTTCGTGAGCGGCGGCGCCACCGCGGACTTCTACCAGGTCATCGTGAACGTCGACGAGGACGCCAGCGGCCCTGGTGGTACGGCGGTGCTTCTGATCGACCGAGGCACGCCCGGCGTCAGCATCGACCGCGAATTCGTCAGCATGGAAGGTGGCGGGCACGTCGAGCTCCGCTTCGATGGTGCGCGCATCTCGAAGGCGAACATGCTTGGCAAGGTCGGCGAGGGTATGCCTCGCGCGATGGGGAACATCAACGAAGAGCGTGTCGAGGTCGCCGCCTCCGCGTGCGGTATCGCGATGTGGACGGTCGAGTACCTCACGCAACACATCACCGGCGGACACCGCGCGGGGGGGCGTCTCAGCGACCGCGAAGGTGTGCGCCTCCGATACAGCGACCTGCGCATCGAGACCTACATCGCGCGGGCAATGCTCTACCGCACGGCGCGCCTGCTGGACTCCGGTGACGACGCAATCAACGAAGCGGCCGCGACCAAGGTGTTCTGCACGGAGGCCGCGGGGCGAATCGTGGACGGCGCCGTACAACTAGTGGGGGGGCAGGCGCTGATCGTTGGGCATCCGCTCGAACGGCTGTACCGCCGCGTGCGTTCGATGCGCCTCACCGGTGGCGCGAGTGACATCCTGCGACTGAACGTCGCGCGCGGAATCATCGAGTTCAACGCGGGACGCCTGTAGCCCGCAGCGGAAGGGGTCATCGATGCCGGGACCATGGCGCTACTGCCCGAACTGCTCGATGCCGCTGACCACGAAGATGGACGGCGGGCGCGACCGGATCGCCTGTCCGGACGACAGTTGTGGGTTCATCCACTTCGGCAACTTCTCGATCGGCTGTGCGGGCGTCGTCATCCGTGACGGCAAGGCGCTCATCGTGCAGCGCGGCATCGAGCCATTCCGCGGCTCGTGGCAGATCCCTGGTGGCTACGCCGAGGCGGACGAGCCGATCCTCGAGGCCGTCGAGCGCGAGGTGCGCGAGGAGTCCGGGGTCATCGCGAAGGTGCGGGACGTCGTCGGCTTCCGTCACTCCGTCGGAGGCTCTATCGGCGGACCAGCGACGAACATCTACCTGGTCTTCCGCCTCGACTACGTCTCCGGCGAGCCCTCCGACGAGGACTCCGAGGTGATGGGCGCCGGCTTCTTCAGCCTCGAGGAGATGGAAGAGATCCCCGGCGTACAGGGACTCTCGAAATGGGCGATCGCCAAGGCGATGACCGCCGACGAGGGGATCCCCGGCCTAACGCCCGACACGCTGGCCGGGCCGGTGCGCCCGGGCTTCTCCATCTTTGGTGTGGGCGGCTTCACCGAGCAGGCGTAGGAGGACATCGATGGCTGGCGCGACACCCGAGGCGACATTCCGCGCGTGGGCGAAGGCGAACGTGGCTGCTGACATGGCGACGTGGGACACACTCGTCACCGACGAGTTCACGTACGTCCACAGCAGCGCGAACTTCGAGACGAAGGAGCAGGTGATCGACGCCTTCAACGGCGGACGCCGTTACCACGGCTGGGAGATCCGCGAACTCGCCGAGCGCTCGTACGAGGGGTGCCGGATCCTGACGGGGACAGCCGCACTGACCGTCGGCAAGGTCGACGCGCCGAGCATCCTCAACCTGCGCTTCACGACGACGGTGGTGCCGGCGCCCGGTGGGTGGCTGCTGGCCGCGCTGCAGACGACTCGGCTGCCGGACTAGACCTCGTTGCGCATGTAGGCCGTGGCGAGCGAGTCGGCGTACTCGTTCCAGAGCGAGCCGTCGTGTGCCTTGATCCAGCGGAC
>CANFFZ010000152.1 GCA_947446155.1 Chloroflexota bacterium
CACGAGCGCGCCGATGCCCGTCCCCACCCATCGAGCCCGTACGGCTGAGGGGCTCCCGACGAACCAGCCACGCGCGATCGTGTCGGCGTACAGCGCGTCCTGCACCTGCTTCAGCCGCGTCGCGAACTTTGTCTTCAGGTCGCTGAGCAGCACTTCGTCGCCGTCCTCGAACAGCCCATCGAGGAGCAACTGCTCGTAGTCGAGCAGCGTCCGCTTGTCGGTGTTGGCCGCCTGCTTCCTGAGCCGCCAGTCCGCCGACCCGAACCACCCCTCCTTCGGCACCTCTTCGATCATGAGGTGCCCCCGCGCCGCGAGGTCCACGATCGTCGCCGACACATCGAGGGGATGCGCCGTCTCGTCCATCAGCGTCCCGATCTGCCCGGGCCGCAGGTCGTCTACCGGCGTGTACTCCGCGGCAAACACGCGCCCGTCGCCCCACGGCACCCGCTGCGTCCCCGCCGTGCTGCCGAAGACCACCTCCGTCGCCGACCCGCGCCATCGCCAGTCGCGCCCGTTGAGCCAGTACAGCCGCGCCACGCTGCCCACCGCTGCCACCAGCACCACCCCTGCCAGCGCGAGGCGCAACGGGTCGACCGTGAACGCCCGGCGGAACGACCACCGTTCATCGAGGATCGGCGAGGGCTCCGGTACCACACCCTTCGGGAACCCGACCACCACCGTCATCCCTTCGAGGTCGTCGAGGGCGCCACCCTCGAACACCGCGCGCCCGCCCTCGACGCGGCTCGTGCTGCACGCTAGCTGCGACCCTCGAGGCCCGGCGTAGCACGCGAGTTGGGCTTGTTCGAGGTTGCCACCGTTCTCGAACTGCACCGCCACCGTCGTCGTCGCGATTGGCGCCTCCCAGTCCTGGCCAATGGCGTTCCAGAACAACTCGTCGTGGTCGGCGAACCCGTTCAGCGCGCTCTCGACGCGGTACTCGATGCGATAGGTGTGGCGCCCGCTGATCGTCTGGTCCGCGTCGCCGATCTTGATCCGCGTCAGCCCGCCCGCGAGGTCCTCGGTCTCATGCTTCGTCGGCGTGTTGGGGCTGCCCGTGACCTTGAGGTCATCGAGGCGATACACGCGGTCGTATCGGTCGTCGTACCGCAGCCGCGTCGGGATAGCGCGGAAGATTCCGTGGCGCTCCGCGCTACCGAAGTCGTAATCGATCTGCTCGACGACGAGGATGTCCCCGTCTCGCTCGATGACGATGTCGACCACGTACGACCGGATCTGCTCCCGCCCCACCTGTGCGCTCGCCTCGGCGCCCCACCCCACGAGGGCGGCCGCCGCCACGAGTACGCCCACGCCCGCACGCAGAACGAGGCGTCCACGGGGACGCCTCGCCAGATCGTTCAACCAGCGCGACACGTGCACCGGCTACGCCTTCAGCAATGACTCGATCTGCTCGATCACCTCGGGCTCATCGGCGCGCGTGCGGAACTCGATGCGCGACGCGACGTTGCCCTGCTTGTCCACGAGGTACTTCTGGAAGTTCCACTTCACGTCGCCGCCGATCGGCTCGGGCAGCGTCGTCAGGTACTGGTACAGCGGGTGGATGTCGTCACCCTGCACGGAAATCTTGGAGAACATCGGGAACTTCACGCCGTACGTCAGCGCGCAGAATTCCGCGATCTCCGCGTCCGTCCCCGGCTCCTGGCCCTTGAAGTTGTTCGCCGGGAACCCCAGGATCTCGAACCCCTGGTCCTTGTACTGCTCGTACACCCGCTCCAGCACCTCGTATTGCGGGGTATGCCCGCACTTGCTCGCCACGTTCACCAGCATCACGACCTTGCCCTGATAGTCGGCGAGCGACTGATGAGTCCCGTCGATCCGCTGCATCTTGAAGTCCAACATTGAAGTGCTCCCTCTGGAGGGGCAGAGCCCCTCGCGCGCCCCGCCGCCGGATGCCCGGTAGGCGGGTTCCCCTGATCGCCGGTAGGCGAACGACCTGTGCGATCATACCGTCGAGGCCACCCCGCCACCGGAGCCCGAAAGGCCACCCGCATGCGCGTCGCCATCACCGGCGCAACCGGCCTCGTCGGCACCGCGCTCGCCACCCACCTCGAAGGCGCGGGGCACGAGGTCTACCGCGTCCGACGCGCCACCTCGGACGACCGTCTCGCCGACTGGAACCCTGCCGTCGGCTGGATCCGCGTCGGTGCGCTCGATGGCGTCGACGCGGTCGTCCACCTCGCAGGCGCGCCGATCGCTGGCACCAGCCTGCGCGACCTCCGCTGGCCCCGCGCCCACCTCGAACGCATCCGCATCTCGCGAGTCGACGCCACCCGCCTCCTCGTCGACCACCTTGCGGCGCTCCCCCACCCACCGAAGACCTTCGTCGCCGCCTCCGCCGTCGGCATCTATGGCGACGGCGGTGCCGCCCCACTCACCGAGGCCTCACCACCCGGCGACGGCGCCCTCGCCACCCTCGCGCGCGACTGGGAACACGAATCGGGGCGCGCGGCCGACCATGGCATGCGTACCGTCATCCTCCGCTTCGGCCACGTCCTCTCGAGGCGGGGCGGCCTGCTCGCCCGCCTCCTCCCCACGACCCGACTCGGCCTCGGCGCCACCTTCGGCAACGGCACCCAGTACCTCTCCTGGATCCACATCGACGACCTCACCCGCGTCATCGAACTCGCCCTCACCACCCCCATCGAGGGCCCCCACAACGCCACCACTCCCAACCCGGTCACCCAGCGCGACTTCACACGCGTCCTCGCCCGCACCCTCCACCGCCCCGCGTTCCTCCGAGTCCCCGCGCCGGCCCTTCGGCTGGCCCTCGGCCCCGCCGCCGAAGACCTCCTCCTCTCCGGCCAGCGAGTGCTCCCCGAGCGTCTGCTGGCCGCAGGGTTCGAGTACAAGCACGCAGAGATCGAGGGGGCACTGAGGGAGATTCTGCAGCGGCACCACTAGCGCCCACTGCTTGACGAGCGGGCACCACGATCGTGATAGTGTTCTCGCCACGCCTCGTACTTGCGAGGTGCCACCCGCGTCACTCCGGTAGCACCACACCGGAGATTGGGAGAACAGCGATGGACTGGAACGACAGCCCCGACCAAGCAGTCTTCCGACAGGAAGTCCGCTCCGTGATCCAGAACAAACTCCCCCAGCGCTACCGCCAGATGGGCGACGAAGGCGAAGAGGGCGGATGGCAGGCCGACCGCAAGTCCGAAGACACCGCCACCCGTCAGTCCGCCATCGACTGGGCCAACGCGCTCGCCGAGCACGGCTGGGTCGCCCCACAGTGGCCGAAGGAATACGGCGGAGCCGGGCTCTCTCCGATGGAGCAGTTCATCTTCAAGCAGGAGATGACGGCATCCGGCGCACCAGCCGTCGGCGGCATGGGCGTCCAGATGCTCGGCCCCACCCTCATCGTCCACGGCTCGCCCGAACAGAAGGCCGAGCACCTCCCGAGGATCCTGTCCGGCGAAGTCGCGTGGTGTCAGGGCTACTCCGAGCCCGGCTCCGGCTCCGACCTCGCCTCGCTCCAGACCCGCGCCGTCCGCGACGGTGACGACTGGGTCATCAACGGCCAGAAGATCTGGACCTCTGGTGCGCATACCGCCGACTGGATGTTCGCCCTCGTCCGCACTGACCCGGACGCCCCGAAACATCGAGGCATCTCCTTCGTCATCATGGACCGCAAGACCCCCGGCATCTCTCTCCGCCCGCTCATCAACATGGGCTGGACGCACGGCTTCAACGAGACCTTCTTCGAAGACGTCCGCATCCCCGCGAAGAACACCGTCGGCGAGATCAACCGAGGCTGGTACGTCGGCGCGTCCCTCCTCGACTTCGAGCGCTCCAACATCCAGGGGGCCATGGCCGCCCGCCGCACCATCGGCGAACTGATCTCCTACGTGAAGTCCGACGCCGGCAAAGCCAAGTCGCAACTCGAACGCGAGCCCGTCTTGCGTCACGAAATCGCCCAGGCTCACGTGGAGTCTGAAGTCCTCTTCAACTTCTCCTTCCGCATCATCTCGATGCAGAACCGCGGCCTCATCCCGAACTACGAAGCCTCCACGTCGAAAC
>CANFFZ010000153.1 GCA_947446155.1 Chloroflexota bacterium
CCACCACTTCAACGAGACGTTCTTCGAGGACGTCCGGGTCCCCGTCCGCAACCGCGTGGGCGAGGAGAACCGTGGCTGGTACGTCGGCATGACGCTGCTCGACTTCGAGCGGTCGAACATCACCGGCGCCGTCAACGGCAAGCGCACGCTGGACCGCCTCACCGCCTTCCTGAAGACGGCTGAGGGCAAGGCAAAGTCACCGGGTGCGAAGGCCAACCGCCTCGCCGTCGCCGACCGTTACATCGAGGTCGACGTCATGTTCAACTTCTCGTTCCGCATCATCTCGATGCAGAACCGCGGGATGGTCCCGAACTACGAGGCCTCCGTGTCGAAGCTGTTCAACTCGGAGATGAACCAGAAGATCGCCCTCACCGGCACTCGGGTGTTCGGCCTCTACGCCAACATCTACGACGGCAAGGACGAGCGCGCCCCGCTCGGTGCGTCGATGAGCACGAACTACCTGCGGTCCGTCTCCTCGACGATCGCCGCCGGCACCTCGGAGATCCAGCGCAACATCATCGCCACGCGAGGCCTCGGCCTCCCGCGCGGCTAGCCGCCCTCGGCGCCCTCACATCGAGGGCGCCGCGAGACGCAGACAAGAGGCCCCCGGCAATGCCGGGGGCCTCTTTTGTTCGGTTCAGGTCAACGAGGCCTATCGCCTACTGACACCGTTGTGTTCGTAGGGCGGTAGATTGCTTCTACGCAGCACGGAGGCACGAATAAAACACGAATTCGTCGATAAGTTGGTGATGCTCGCCACCCTGACGATCAAGCCAGAGAAGCTCGACGAATTTCTCGATTACACCGTCGAGAACCTCAAAGTAAGCAGAGCGTACGCCGGCAACGTTGAGTTCGACATCCTGATTGACGAAGCTACTCTGAATTCAGTTTTGTTTTACGAAGTATGGGAATCCAAAGAGGCTCAGCAAGCGTACATGGCGTGGCGCATTCAAGCCGGTGACCTGACGAAATTGCTCTCGTTCTTGGCCGAAAAGCCCACATTCACGGCCCTGCGAAGTATCGCCACTTAGCAGCCTGGTCTCTAATCCAGTCGGGCGAGCACCTGCGGCCGCAACGGGCCGACCGTCTGCCATCCAGTGACTCGACCGCCACCGAAGGGTTCGGCTACGCCGCTGCGGGCGACAGGCAGGTCGTGTGGCCGCAGGTGCAGTCCTGCTGGCCCATCGAGCAGGAGCAGGCGGGGGTGCACTCGGACTTGCCGAGGATACCGAAGCGACGGAGGGCGGCCGCGACGGCGCCGGCGATCACGGCGACGAAGAACAGGCGACGGAGCAGACGCATCATCGGGGGAATCCTCTCGACGGGCGCCCTCGGCGGAGGGGGCGTGGGTTCCACTATGGCAGCGTCACGGACACCTCGCCACCCGGCGAGGCACGACCGCCGGTCGAGGTGCCTCGCGGGCGCTATCGTCCCTGGCAGGCACCCTGCATGCAGCGGGGGCTCGCGGGCGGGGAGATTCTGATGGCAGAGACGGTCGGCTTCATCGGGCTCGGGATCATGGGGCTGCCGATGGTGCGCAATCTGCTGCGCGCCGGGTTCCCGGTCGTCGCGTGGAACCGCACCACCTCCAAGGTGGCGCTCGCCGAGGGCGCCCAGGCGGCTGCGTCGCCGGCGGATGTCGCAGCGCGCGCGGATATCGTCGTCGTGTGCGTGACGGCCAGCGCCGACGTCGAAGCGGTGATTGAGGGCAGCGCGGGCGTCCTCGAGGGTCTGCGGCCGAATGCCATCGTCATCGACATGAGCACGATCTCGCCGGACGTCACGAAGCGGCTCGCGACCCGCATCCGCGAGCACGGTGGCGACTACCTCGATGCCCCGGTCTCGGGTGGCGAGCAGGGCGCGATCAACGGCACGATCTCGATCATGGTGGGCGGAGAGGCCTCGACACTGGAGCGCGCACGGCCGGTGTTCGAGGCGATGGGGCAGCGCATCACGCTGTGCGGGCCGGTAGGCGCAGGCCAGACGGTGAAACTCTGCAACCAGATCGCAGTCTGCCTGAACAACCTCGCGATGGCGGAAGCCCTCGTGTTCTGCCAGCAGAGCGGCGTCGACCCCGCCGTAATGATCGAGGCGATCAGCGCGGGTGCCGCTGGCTCGTGGCAGATCAGTAACCTCGCCTCGAAGATCGTCGCACGCGACTTCGCCCCCGGCTTCAAGGTCTCGCTCCAGCAGAAGGACCTCCGACTCGCCCTCGAAGCCGCCGAGGCGGTCCACGCGCCGCTGGCGGGCGTCTCGCTCGTACACCAACTGCTCGGCGTCGTCGAAGGGCGCCACGGCGGCGACGTCGGCACGCAGGCGCTCGTGCGCGCCCTCGAGTCCCTCACGGGCGTCGAGGTGGGCGCGCGGTGAACGTCGGCGGCACGGGCAAACTGCCGATGGCTGACCTGAAGGCGATGTGCGAGGCCGCAGGGTTCACCGACGTCGAGACCTACATCGCGAGCGGAAACGTGGTCTTCGACGCGCGGGGTGCCGAGGGCATCGTGAAGACACGGCTGGAGTCTCGGCTGCAGGCGTATGCCGGCAAAGCCGTCGATGTCTTTGTCCGTACTGCTTCGGAGATGGCGGCCGTCCTGGCCGCCAACCCGTTCCCAGATACACCGGCGAACCTGACGATGGCGGTATTCCTGGACACATCACCGCCCGCCGACACGCTCACCTCGGTCACCGGTCAGGCAGACGAGGAAGTCCGGTTGGGCAAGCGCGAGATCTACATCCGCTACCCGTACGGACAGGCGGCCACCAAACTCAACGTCCGCGCCGCCGCCGCGGGCACCGCGCGCAACATGAACACCGTCGCCAGGCTCGCTGCGATGGCCGCCGCGCGCTGAGCCCCCCGGACGCCGAGGTCGAGCGGGGCGCGCTACACTGCGCCGCGTCCCATACCGCCTGTATGCACGGCGTTGTGGACCGCTACCGACCGAACGCGAGGGGGTTCCGACGTGAAGGCTGCCGTTCTCAACGCTCCGAAGACACCGCTGACCATCGAAGACCTGACCATCGACGAACCGATCGCCGGGGAAGCCCTCGTCCGCGTCGTCGCGGCTGGCGTGTGCCACTCCGACCTCCATTTCATCGAAGGCACCTACCCCGGCCGCCTGCCGATGGTGCTCGGGCATGAGGTCGCGGGCGTCGTCGAAAAGATCGGGCCGGGCGTCACGCACGTGCAGGCGGGCGACCGCGTGATCATGGGCTTCGTGCAGCCGTGCGGACACTGCAAGTACTGCGATGGCGGTCACCCGAACCTCTGCCAGACCAAGACGACGGCGCGCGCCGCCGACCGCCCGATCCTGAAGCGCGGCGACCAGGCCGTGAGCGGCATGGCGGGCACCGCCGGCTTCGCGCAGTACTCAGTCACACCCGCCACGGGCCTGATGAAGGTGCCAGACGGCATCGGCCTCGATGTCGCGGCGCTCGTCGGCTGCTCCGTGATGACGGGGTACGGCGCGGTGGTGAACACCGCGAAAGTCGAGCCGGGCTCGACGGTCGCGGTGATCGGCGCTGGCGGCGTAGGCCTCAACATCATTCAGTCGGCACGCCTCGCGGGCGCGTCGCGCATCATCGCCGTCGACATGGTCGAGGCGAAGTTGGCGGTCGCGAAGCAGTTCGGTGCGACGGACGTCGTGAACGCGGGCGACACCGATCCGGTGAAGAAGGTCCAGGAGCTCACGGGCGGCGGCGCCGATTACACCTTCGAGGCGATCGGCCTCAAGGTGACCGCCGAGCAGGCCTATGCCATGGCCGGCCGAGGCGGTACGGCGGTCATCGTCGGGATGGTCCCACCGACCGACCAGATCTCGATCTCCGGGCTGATCTGGGTGCAGGAGAAGACGCTGAAGGGCTCGTACTACGGTTCCGCGCGCTTCAACGTGGACATGCCGCGCATCTTCAGCCTCTACCAGCAGGGCAAACTCGACATCGAGGGCCTCGTCACCAAGCGCTTCCCCCTCGAAGGCATCAACGAAGCGTTCGACCTGCTCCGGAGCGGCGCGG
>CANFFZ010000154.1 GCA_947446155.1 Chloroflexota bacterium
ACTCACACTCGTCTACAACAAAGCCCGTCAAGAATCGATCACGGGCGAACTGCTGGACATCGTCGGCGGCGTGGCCGCGTTGGAAGCGAAGTAGGGGCCGCAGGGCCCCACGCAGGAGGCTGTCATGGCAACCGGAACGATCCGTCAGGTCATCGGAACCGTTGTGGACATCGAGTTCCCGCAGGGTGCCCTGCCGGAGCTCTACAACGCTGTGAACATCGACCTCAACGGCAAGGTCCTGGTCGCCGAAGTGCAGCAGCACCTGGGCAACAACTGGGTGCGCGCCCTGACGCTGGACTCGACTGACGGCCTCGCGCGCGGCGCGAAGGTGGAAGACACCGGCCGCGCGATCTCCGTGCCGGTCGGCCCGAAGACCCTCGGCCGTATCTTCAACGTCATCGGTGAGCCCCTCGACCCGGGTGAGCCGATCCCCGCGGACATCGAGCGCTGGCCGATCCACCGCCCCGCCCCGTCCTACGCTGACCAGGAAACCTCCGCGAACATGCTGGAGACGGGCATCAAGGTCATCGACCTCGTCGCACCGCTACCCCGAGGTGGCAAGGTCGGCCTGTTCGGCGGCGCCGGTACCGGCAAGACCGTCACGAACACCGAGTTGATCCGAAACCTCGCTGCCGAGCACGGCGGTCTGTCCGTCTTCGCTGGCGTCGGTGAGCGCTCGCGCGAGGGCAACGACCTCTGGCACGAGATGCGTGAGTCCGGCGTGCTGGACAAGACCGCCCTCGTCTACGGCCAGATGAACGAGCCCCCGGGAGTCCGCCTCCGCGTCGCCCTGACCGGCCTGACCATGGCCGAGTACTTCCGCGACGCCGAGGGCCGCGACGTGCTGCTCTTCCTGGACAACATCTACCGCTACACCCTGGCTGGCATGGAAGTGTCAGCCCTCCTTGGCCGCATGCCGTCCGCCGTCGGTTACCAGCCGACGCTGGCCACCGAGATCGGCGCACTCGAAGAGCGGATCACCTCCACGAAGAAGGGGTCCATCACCTCCTTCCAGGCCATCTACGTGCCGGCTGACGACTACACCGACCCCGGTGTGGCGACGACCTTCGGCCACCTGGACGCCACCGTCACCCTGGACCGAGGGCTCGTGGAACAGGGTCTGTTCCCCGCCATCAACCCGCTGACCTCGAACTCCCGCATCCTCGACCCGCTGGTCGTGGGTCAGGAGCACTACGACACCGCCCGAGGCGTGGTGCGAACGCTCCAGCGCTACAAGGACCTCCAAGACATCATCGCCATCCTGGGTGTCGAAGAATTGTCGGACGAGGACAAGCGCGTCGTCGCGCGTGCCCGCCGCATCCAGCGCTTCTTCTCGCAGCCCATGTTCGTGGCGGAGCAGTTCACCGGCACCCCGGGGCAGTACGTCTCCATCGCGGAGACCGTGCGTGGCTTCAAGGAAATCCTCGCCGGCATGCACGACGACCTGCCGGAGCAGGCCTTCTACATGGTCGGCACCATCGACATGGCCGTGGAGAAGGCGAAGCAGATGGCAGCGGTCGAGGGCTAGCCTCCGCCGCTTCCGTCCGCTGAGGGAGACCCGATGCCGCTCACACTCTCCATCGTCACCGCGCAGCGCACCGTCCTCGAACGAGGCGATGTGACGAAGTTGGTCGTGCCGGCACTCGAAGGCCAGATCACCCTCCTCCCGAGCCACGCCGCCCTCATGACGGCCCTAGGTACGGGCGAGATGATCGCCACGTCCCCGAGCGGTGTGGAGGCCATCGCCATCCACGGCGGTTTCCTCCAGATCGTGCACGACCAGGTCTCCGTCCTCGCGGACGCTGCCGAGCACGTCGCCCAGATCGACCTCGACCGCGCAGAGGCCGCCCGCGCCCGCGCCGAAGCCCGCCTGACCGGCCGTGACCCGGGCGTCCTGCAGGGTGGCCTCGACGTCCTGCGCGCCCAGTCGGCGCTTCAGCGCTCGATCACGCGCATCAACATCGTCCGCCGCCGTCGTGGCACGGGCGTCCCGAGCGGGCAGCGCTAGCGCTCGACCGCGACTGCTTCCCTTCCCCCGCGTATCCTGTCGCTGAGGCCACCCCGCCTCGAGGAGTCGCATGCCCGCCGACCGCGACCGGTACGTCATCCACGGAGGCCGTCCCCTGCATGGGGAGGTCACCGTCTCCGGCTCCAAGAACGCCGCCCTCTACGCCCTCGCCGCTGCGCTGCTGACGCCTGACACGGTCACCCTGCGCAACGTCCCGCGCATCGCCGACATCGAGGAGATGGCGGCCGTCCTGCGCGCCCTCGGTGCGGCGGTCACGGTCGAGGGCGAGACGGTCACCCTGCGCGCCTCGGAGTTCACCACCACGGTCGCCCCGCCAGAACTCGTCGCGAAACTGCGTGCGTCCTTCCTCGTCGTGGGGGCGCTTCTCGCACGCACCGGCGAGGCCACGTGCGTCAGCCCCGGTGGTGACGTGATCGGCAGCCGTCCGCTCGATGTCCACTTCACCGGCTTCAAGGCCCTCGGCGCGACGGTCGAAGAGCACGGTCGCGAGCACGTCGTGCGCGCGAAGCAGCTGACGGGCGCTCGCATCTTCTTCGACTACCCCAGCGTCCTTGGCACCGTGAACGTGCTGTTTGCAACCGTCCGCGCTGCCGGGCGCACGACGATCATCAACGCCGCCGCCGAGCCTGAGGTCGAGATGGTGGCCTCGATGCTCGTTGGGATGGGCGCGCGCATCTCCGGACACGGCACCGCCACCATCGAGGTGGACGGCGTCGACCGCCTCGGCGGCACCGACTTCGCGATCATCCCCGACCGGCTCGAGGCGGGGACCTACCTCCTCGCTGGCACGGCAACCGGCGGCGATGTGCGCGTGACGAACGCGCGCCCGGAGCACATGGATTCGCTGACCGCCAAGTTGCGCGAGATCGGCATGGAGGTGGAAGAGGGGACTGGCACGGCCGGCGGCATTCGTGCGCGCTGCCTCGGCCCGCTGCGCGTGACGCAGGTTCAGGCCGTCCCGTACCCCGGCTTCCCCACTGACCTCCAGGCGCCGCTGACCGCCGCGCTCCTTCGCGCCGCCGGCACCTCCACCGTGCACGAGCGCGTCTACGAGCGCCGCTTCGACTACATCCAGCAACTCCACCTGCTCGGCGCACAGATCGAGGTCGGCGCGAACGGCATCGCGACCATCCACGGCGGCGCTCCGCTGACCGGCGCGCCCGTCCGTGCCCTCGATATCCGCGCGGGTGCTGCTGTGGTGGTCGCAGGACTCGCGGCAGCGGGCGAGACGGTCGTGGGGGATGTCGGACACCTCGACCGTGGTTACGCCGACCTGGAGCCCCGCCTGAGGGCGCTGGGGGCGGATATCACGAGGCAGGCGGGGTAGCCGGCCTCGTCCGGCCCTCAGGTTGCGACTACCCCTCGAGGCGTGCCCAGCGGTAGGTGTCCGGGCGGAAGACGATGAGCGTGGGCGTGCCACCCTGGCGGCCGCTCTCGACCGTCCCGCCGACGTGCGCCTCCGCTTCGGCGCCCTGGAGCAGTCGCGCCTCCCCGTAGACGACCACGCAGGTTGGCCCCTCGATGACGGCGAGTGAAACGCGTGGGTTCTTGCGGATGTTTTTCACCTTGGCGGCGACGTTGCCGGTATTGATGGTGATCTCGGAGCCGCCGAAGCGGTATGCTAGAATCTACTGCTGGGGCGAGCCGTCTCGCTTGCCCGTGGCGAGGACTCCGAGCGAGTGGGCCTTGAGGAACTCCTCGGCCTTGACCTTCAGTTCGGCGAATCTCGATCGAGGTGGCGTGGTCATCACGGCTCCTTCAAATGGGCAGTCGCCAGGAGGCACGGCGAGAAGCGGCTGGCTTGCGCATTCTAGTCGGAGCCCGAGGCGGCACCGCCGGGTGCGCCCATCGCGTTCCGTCCTCGCCCGCAATTGAGTGGCACTCTCCCGGGCGCTACGCTCCGCCTCCGCCAGACGGGCGTTCGAGTTATCCACAACCAGCCGCCGCACGGCGCCGATTGGCCTGACACCGG
>CANFFZ010000155.1 GCA_947446155.1 Chloroflexota bacterium
GGCCGCGTCGGCTTCGGCATGGGCCGTGCCGCCGAGGTGCCGGAGGCCATCCGTAAGGGTGGCGTCATCGCCCGCCGCACGATGTTCAAAGTCCAAATGCGCGAGGGCACGCTCTCGCACGACCTGATCGCCGAGTTCAAGGCGACCCGCGTCATCATGCACCCGGCACGCGCCGGTACTGGCCTCATCGCCGGTGGCGCCGTCCGAGCCGTGATGGAGGCCGCCGGGGTGACCGACGTCCTCACCAAGACGCAGGGCTCGACGAACCCGATCAACGTCGTCAACGCGACCGTGAAGGGCCTGCGCAGCTTGCGCGACCCGAAGGCCGCACGCGAGCGCCGCCTGGCGCTGGCAGGCGTCTAAGGAGCCGGTGATGGCGAAGATCAGCGTCACATACACGAAGTCGTCGATCGGCTACGCGTGGGACCAGAAGGCCACCGTGCGCGCCCTCGGCCTCCGCAAGATGTGGCAGACCGTGGAACACGATGACAACCGCACCATCCGCGGGATGGTGCGCAAGGTGCGCCACCTAGTCACCGTTCAGGAGATCCAGTAGCCATGGACCAGCACAACCTCAGTCAGGCCGTCGGCGCGAAGCGACCGTCGAAGCGTGTCGGTCGCGGTAACGCCTCCGGCCACGGCACCTACGCGACGCGCGGCCGTAAGGGCCAGAACGCACGCGGCGGCGTCCGCCCCGGCTTCGAGGGTGGCCAGATCTCCGTCGTCCGCCGCGCCCCGAAGTTGCGCGGCTTCAAGAACCCGTTCCGCACGGAGTTCCGTGCCGTGAACATTGACGTCCTCGCCGAGCGGTTCACCGCTGGCGCGACGATCGATGGCCCCGCGCTGCATGCAGCCGGCATCCTCGGTCGGGCGGACGAGCCGTTCAAGGTGCTCGGCCGCGGCGAGTTGCCGTTCGCCCTCACCGTGCGTGCGCCTCGCATCTCCACCACCGCCAAGGAGGCCATTGCGGCCGCCGGTGGCACGGCGGACGAGTTCGCACCCGCTGACCGCACGCCGCGCGACCGCAAGCACCGCCGCGACCAGGCGAAGGGCTAGCCTCGATGGCGTTCTCCTCCGGAGCACCGACGAACAGCCGACCCCGCCTGCTCCAGGCGGGGATCGACGCGTTCAAGCAGCCGGAGATCCGCGCGAAGCTGTTCTTCATCCTCGGGCTGCTGCTCATCTTCCGTCTGATCGCGCACGTTCCGGTTCCGGGCGTTGACCGCGAGCAGTTGCGGCAGACGTTCGAGAGCAACGCGATCCTCGGCTTCCTCAACATCTTCTCCGGCGGTGCGCTGCAGAACCTCTCGATCGCCGCGCTCGGTGTGTACCCGTACATCACCGCCTCGATCGTGATGCAGCTGGCCACCCCGCTCATGCCGCGCCTGCGTGCCCTGAGCCAGGAGGGCGGCGAGGCCGGCCGTCAGAAGATCCAGACCTACACCCACTGGCTCACCCTGCCGCTCGCAGCGTTCCAGGGTTACGCGCAGCTGCTCCTCATCCAGCGCCTCGGCGGCATCACCTCGATTGGCCTCGGCTTCAACTCGCAGGGCCTCGTGACCCTCGCGACGTTGGTCTCGATGGTTGCCGGCACCATGCTGCTCGTCTGGATGGGCGAACTGATCTCGGAGAAGGGCCTCGGCAACGGGGTCTCGATGATCATCCTTGCCGGCATTGTCGCCGGGCTGCCCTCGCTCATCGGCCAGGGCGTCCTCACCGGCACCGGCGCGGCCCTCGGCGGGCTGTTCCTCCTGTCGGTGGTCGCGATCGCGGTCATCATGATGATCGTCGTCTTCAACGAAGGTCAGCGACGCATCCCCGTGCAGTACGCGCGCTCCCAGTTCAAGGGTGGCCGTCTCTACCGGCAGCAGGGGCAGACGCACATCCCGCTGAAGGTCAACGGCGCGGGGATGATCCCGCTGATCTTCGCCACCTCGTTCATGATCTTCCCGCCCGCCTTCGCGCAGTTCGTCGCGAACACCGCGGACGTCGGCTGGATCGCGAACGTCGCCGGTCACCTGTCGAGTTGGCTCTCGCCGACGGCGCCGATCTACTGGATCGGCACGTTCATCCTCGTCATGGTGATGACCTTCTTCTACACGATGGTCGTCTTCCAGCAGCAGGATCTCCCCACGAACTTGCAGCGCCAGGGCGGCTTCATCCCCGGCATCCGGCCCGGCCGTCCGACGGCTGACTACATCACTCGAGTGCTTGTGCGGATCACCTGGGGTGGCGCGCTGTTCCTCGGCTTCGTCGCCGTGCTGCCCTTCCTCGCGACCCGCCTCACCAACGTGCAGGCACTCCAGATCAGCGCGACCGGCCTCCTGATCGTCGTAGGCGTCGTCATCGACACCATGCGGCAGATCGAGGCGCAGATGACGATGCGTAACTACGAGGGGTTCATCCGATAATGCGGCTCATCCTCCTTGGTCTCCCCGGCGCCGGTAAGGGCACGCAGGCGAAGAACCTCGCCACGCGTAAGGGGCTGCTGCACATCTCCACGGGCGACATGTTCCGCGAGGCTGCCGCCGCTGGCACCGAACTCGGCAAGCGCGCGCAGGACTTCATGTCGAAGGGCGAACTTGTCCCGGACGAGGTCACCATCGGCATGCTGCTCGAGCGCATCGCGAAGCCGGACGCCCAGGTCGGCCTCATGCTCGATGGCTTCCCGCGCACCATCCCCCAGGCCGAGGCGCTCGACCGTGCCCTCGCTGGCCGTGGCCAGCAGATCGACGCCGTCCTCTACATCCAGGTGCCCGAGGGCGACCTGATGGAGCGCCTGACCGGCCGCTGGTCCTGCCCCAACTGCGGCGCCATCTACCACAACCAGACCAAGCCCCCGAAGGCTGCGGGCAAGTGCGACGAATGCTCGGCTGCCCTCACCCAGCGCGCGGACGACCAGCCCGCCACCGTGAAGACCCGTCTGGACACCAACCGCGCCTGGACTGAGGCGCTGGCGGAGTTCTACGGCAAGCAAGGCAAACTGCACGAAATCGATGGCACCGGGGCGATGGACGCGATTACCGAACGGTTGATCGAATCTATTTCCCGGGTTTCAGGTGCGGCATAAGGCGTTAGGACGCTACACTGATATGTCTGTCGAGTTAAAGTCGGCGGTGGAACTCGAGGGGATGCGGCAATCGGGCCGTATAAACGCTCGTGTGCGTCGATTGCTCTGGGACGCCATCCGTCCCGGGGTCACCGGACTGGAACTCGACCAACTGGCCAAGAAGGCGATCGAGGAGCACGGGGCGGAACCCACCTTCGTCGGCTACGCGCCGATGGGGAAGCCGCCCTACCCGGGTGCCATCTGTTACTCGGTCAACGAGGAACTGGTGCACGGGATTCCGGCCCCCGGACGGCGTTGCCGCCCAGGGACCACCGGCCCGGACCGGGCTCTGCAAGAAGGGGACATCGTCACGATCGATCTCGGAGTCACCTACAAGGGCTGGGTCTCGGATGCTGCCTTCACCGCTCCTGTCGGTGAAGTGAGCGACGAGGCCCTCGCGCTGGTCGAAACGACCCGGCGCGCCCTCTGGGCAGGCATCGATCAGATGAAGGCGGGCAACCGCCTCGGCGACGTCTCCAGCGCCATCGGCGCGGTCGCAGGCAGCAAGTACGGCATCGTGACCGGCTACGGCGGGCACGGCGTCGGCCGCAAGATGCACATGGAGCCGCACGTCCCGAACTACGGCCGGCCCGGCACCGGACTCCTCCTCCAGCCTGGCTTGGTGCTGGCGTTGGAGCCGATGTTCAGCGCAGGCGGCGCGGCGACGGAAGAAGTCGCAGACGAGTGGACGGTCGTGATGGCTGACGGCAGCCTCTCGGCTCATTGGGAAGAAACGGTCGCCATCACCGCAGACGGACCGGAGGTCTTGACTCGCCTCGACTGAGGTGAGTCCGAAGCCTATGGGACGAGGACGGGGCAACCGACAACCACCAC
>CANFFZ010000156.1 GCA_947446155.1 Chloroflexota bacterium
ATGGGTACCGCGATCCGTCCCGAGGAACTCGACGCCGACGTCGAGGAGAACTTCCGCCGCGAGGACGAAGAGCGCCGCGTGCTCTTCCTTGCCGCCCTCGAACCGATCGACCGCCGAGCCCCCCGCCGCTCTAGCCGCGCCGCCTTCGACGCCCCCGGCCGCGAGGTGCGCGACGAGCGCCCGCTGCGGGACCTCGATGCCGCCGCCATCCCGGACGACCGCACCGACGAGCCTCGCGCGCCACGTCCCGTGCGTCAGCGACCCGCCGCCTCGAATGACACCGCCCGTCCGCGTCGCGACGCGCCACCCTCAGGCGGCACGCGCAGCCGCCGTGACGACGATGCCCGCCCGGCTCGCGACGGGGCACCGCGCGATGCTGGCCGTGAGCGCCCGCCGCGCGACGACGCCCCCCGCACCGAGCGCACCACCATCGGTGGCATCCGCGTCACGCGCCGCGCCGCCCGTCCCGCCGACGCCGCCGGCAGCGCGACGCCGCGCCCGCCTCGGGACTCGGCCCCTCGCGATACGGCTCCGCGCCCACCGCGCGCCGATCCCCGTAGCGAAACGCCCCGCCCGCCCTCGGACGGCACCCCTGGTACCGATGCCCCCGGTGAGTCCGAGGAACAGCGCCGCCGTCGCCGTCGTGGCCGCCGTGGTGGCCGAGGCCGTGGCACCTCAGATGGTGCGGACACCGGCAGCGCGCCCGAGTCAGGCACCGACGAGTAGCGACCGTCCCAGCGGTGATGCGAGGAGCCTCGAATGCCCGACCAGCCGAAGCGAGATGCCGTTGTCAGCGCCGAGTGGCTGCGCGCTCACCTCGATGACCCGTCTCTGCGCATTCTCCACGTCGGCCTTGACCGCGCGAAGGAGTACGAGGGTGGCCACCTGCCCGGCGCGATCTGGGTGCATGGCTATGACGACACCACCGTCGAGCGCGGCGGCATCCGCGCCCTCGTCCCGTACCGCGAAGAGGTCGAGGCCACCCTTGCCCGCCTCGGCATTGACGAGTCGCACACCGTCGTCTGCGTCGCGGCAGGCAAGTCGATGTGGCCGCATCGCGCGTACTGGGTGCTGAAGTACTACCGCTTCCCCAACGTCCACATCGCCGACCGCTCCACCGCTGCCCTCACGCGCGACGGCATCACGTTGACCAAGGACGAACCGCGTTTCGCCGCGACCACGCCCCATCTCGGCGAGGGCGACCCGGCGGTCTACTCCTCATGGGAGGAGGTCCTCGCCGCCGCCGAAGGCAAGGGCGACGCGACGATCCTCGACTGCCGCACGGATGACGAGTTCCACGGCGTCGCAGGCGCGGGCCACGAAGCACCCCGCTATGGCCGCATCCCGCGCGCGCAGCACCTCAACTGGGAACTCCTCGTCGACGACGACGGCCGCTTCCTGCCGCCGGACCGCCTGCGCTCGCTCTACGCCGTCGCCGGTATCGATGGCACCCGCGCGGTTTACCCCTACTGCGGCGGCGGCATCCGCTCCGCCGCCTCCTGGTTCGCGATGCACGAGGTCCTCGGCTGGCAGGCCGCCCGCAACTACGACGGCTCCTGGGCCGAGTGGTCGCGCCTGCCGCAGTTGCCCGTGGAGCGCGACGCTTAGAGCACCCCTCGCGCCCGGCCCCCGCCTTCCGCGAACCACACCCCGCGCGCTACGCTCCCCGCGCGCCACGCACGATGAAGGAGGCCGCGATGTCCCTGCTTTCGAAGGTCTTCGGCTCTCCCAAGGCAACCTACAAGGGCGTCGCGACCCAGCCTGAGTCGTGCTGCTTCGGCAAGCCGCTCATGCCACGCTGGCGCGGACCGCAGGTCATGGAAGACGACAGCAAGGCCATGGGCTTCGTCTGCCACCAGTGCGGTCGCGAATATCTCCCGTACGAAGTCGACGGACACCGTGTCCTGAAGCGCCGCGTCTAGCCTTCGCCGGGTCGCACCGCTGTAGCCCACCTCGCTACTCGCGAGGTGGCTCCCCCAGCATCGTGCCGCGCGACAGATCGATCAGGTCGTCCGCGCTCAGCTCGATCCCGCTCTTGGCGAGGTCGTCGAGGGTGCCGGGGTCGATGGCGTGGCCGCGCCGGACCTCCTCGCGCAGCTCACCCACCGCCTCCTCGCGCCGCTCGCGCGCCTCGCGCGTGAGTTCGAGTTCTTCCTCGATGCGTTCGCGCAGGACGCGCTCGGGCGCTTCGGACGCCTGCGGGATGCGCGCCTCCATCACGCTGCCGAGCGTGGAGTAGCGGTTCCCCGCGATGAAATGGAGCGGACGTGTGTCCGTCTCACCCAGCAGCCAACGGTCGTCAAATGATCGAGGGTCCACCTGCACCGAGGTCACGAGGCCGGCGAACAGGATGTGATCCCCGATCGGGTACGCCTCCACCACCTGGCACTCGATCCAGGCGCAACACCCCGCCACCAGCGGTGCCGTGATCGTGCGCGGCGGGAACGTCCCGAGTTGGGTCGCCTCGAATTTGTCGATGTGCTCACCGGAGAGCGTGCCTAGGTACTGCACGTGATGGAGCAGCGGCCGCGTGGGGATGCTGATCGCGAATTCCTGTGCGTGCTGAATCATCTCCGCCGTATACCGCTCCTGCCCCACCGCGATCCCCACGATCGAGGGCCGCGAGGACAGCGGCATGTGCCAGGAGATCGGCACGATGTTCGGCTTACCCCGCCACATCGTCGTCACGAGCGCGACTGGCCCGCCCATCAGCACGCGTCCGGCCGTCGCGTTCGGGCGATTCTCCACGCCATCAGGCGGCGCATTTAGCCACGGGTCGTTGGACATGCAGCGAGTATAGGCCCGTCGAATTTCTGAATCCGCCTTGTTGTCACGCTATTGCGACGTGGGGGCTGCCGTGTGATCGGCCCGTCAGGCGCCGCTGGTTAGCGTGAGTCAGGAGACCGATGTCTCACCGAGGTCTCTCGGAATACGAGGTGCATCCATGACACTCGAACTCACCCGCGACGACGCGTTCATCGGCTATCCGAAGGACTACCTCCTCGGCATCTTTGAGGGCCACATTCAGGCTGAGGCTGCCGTCGGCGGGCTCATCGCAGTCGGCTTCTGCGAGTCGGAACTGATCATCCTCACGCGCCCGGACGACGCGAAGAAGGTCGATGCAGACGGCACTGAGCATGGTCTTGCCGTCGCGGCGGAACGCACCGTCGAGGAACTCGGCGACAAGGACACCCTCGACGAATACTCGAAGGCCGCTCAAGGCGGGAGGCTCTGTCGTCGGCGCCCACACCGAGGAGAAGGCTCAGCGCTTGCTCGCGAGCGACACCATGCATCGGACGGGTGGTCACTCCATCTGCTACTTCGGCACCTTTGCCGTCGAAGATTTTGACACCGCCTTCAACCAGTCTTGGCCGTAGCGCGCTGGCACGCGCCGGTCATCTGATGTGTGAGGGCACCCACGGTGGGTTCTGTCAGAACTCGGGGCTCGACCCGATCCGGCCCGAGGCGAGACAGGACACTGCTTCACTGCGAATCTGAGAGCAGGTGCTGGGAGGGCAGCATCCGCCGCCGTTTGGACCTCGAGCCCTGAGTTCTGACGGAACCGATCGAGACGCTTTGCCGTGTACGAAGAAGCCCGCCTAAAGCGGGCTGCGGTGCTCTATCCGAGGATGGAGCGGGAGACCGGATTCGAACCGGCACCCTCTGCTTGATGTGGTCGGACTGGCGCGCCATCCCCTCCACCTCGTTGCGGAGAGCCTGCATCGCCCGACCGATCTCCTGCGGGTCTGTCGAGCCTGCCGAGGCGATCTGACCGATCGCCTCGGCAGGCCGTTCAGGTACACCTTCACCGCCGCGACCGCCGCGACCGCCGCGACCGCCGCGACCGCCGCGACCGCCGCGACCGCCGCGACCGCCGCGACCGCCGCGACCGCCGCGACCGCCGCG
>CANFFZ010000157.1 GCA_947446155.1 Chloroflexota bacterium
GACGGCACGGAGAACCTCGTGGGCGCCCTGCGCACCTCGATGTCCACGTGTGGTGCGCAGACCATCCAGGACTTCCACGAGTCCCGGATGATCATCGCGCCGTCCATCAAGACCGAAGGCAAGATCTACCAGATGGCCCAGACCCGCCCCGCCGGGATCTAGCCCGCGGGGTAACCGACCCGCACTTCGAGCACTCGCCGGATCCCCCGCAAGTCGCGGTGGTAGCGCACATCGAGACCGGTACGACCGGCCTCGGTGAGCGCGTGCGTGACGAGTTCCTCTGCCCATGAGATCTGTCCCGCCCCGACCTCGAAGATCGCTGCGGCGACGGGCGCGAGGTGTGCGTCCAACTGCCGCGCCAGCCGCGCGATGAGTTCGACGCCCTGTGGCCCGCCTTCGACGGCGACACGGGGCTCACGCTCCCGGATCTGCGGTGGGAGGGCCTCGAACTCATCGGTCGAGACATAAGGCAGGTTCGCGAGCAGCACGTCGATCGGCTCGCTCAGCGGCTCCGTGAGGTCGCCCGCGAGCAGCACGACGCGGTCCTGCAGCCGAAAGTTGCGCATGTTCCGGCCTGCCCACTGGAGCGCCTCGGTCGAGACGTCCACGGCGTAGACCTTCGCGTTGGGGGAGTGCTGCGCGACCGAGAGGGCGATGGCGCCCGAGCCAGTGCCGATGTCCGCCACCCGCACGAGGCGACGTGCGCCGGGATGCGCCTTCACCGCCTCGAGGGCCGCCTCCACGAGGGTTTCAGTCTCAGGGCGGGGGACGAGGCAGCCCGGGCCGACCTCGAAGGTCATGCCGAAGAACTCGCGCTCCCCGCGGATGTAGGCCAGCGGTTCGTGCTGGAGGCGGCGCTCCATCAGCGCCTCGAAGGGTTCGAGGGCGGCGGGCGGCACGGTGTCGCCCCCGGCCGCGATTACGTGGACACGGTCGAGGCCGGTCGCGAGGCCGTAGAGCAGTTCCACCTGCAGGCGGGCGTCGTCGATGCCGTCAGCGGCGTGGACGGCCTGAAGGCGCTGGGCGGCCTCGTGCAGCAGGTCGCGGACGAGACGGGGGGGCGTCACCCGCCGACGGCGGCCAGCAGGCGCGCCTGCTCCTCGGCGGCGACGGCGTCGATCAGCGCGTCGATCTCGCCGTCCATGACGCGAGGCATGCTGTGGATAGTGATGCCGACGCGGTGGTCGGTGATCCGGTCCTGCGGGAAGTTGTACGTGCGTACCTTCTCCGCCCGGTCACCGCTGCCGACCTGCGCCTTGCGTAGCGAGGCCTGCTCCGCCGCCTGTTTCGACCGTTCGAGTTCGTAGAGGCGTGCGCGCAGGATGGCGGCAGCCTTCTCGCGGTTCTTCGCCTGTGAGCGCTCGTCCTGGCAGGTGACGACGATGCCGCTTGGGTTGTGCGTGTAGCGCACGGCCGTCGCGACCTTGTTCACGTTCTGGCCACCAGCGCCGCCCGAGTGGTAGATGTCGATGCGCACGTCGTCCCAGTTGATCTCCACGTCCACCTCGTCCACCTCGGGCATCACGGCGACCGTGGCGGTGGAGGTGTGGATGCGCCCCTGGGTCTCGGTCTGGGGGACGCGCTGCACGCGGTGGACGCCAGATTCGTACTTCATCCGGCTGTACGCGCCTCGGCCGTGTACCTCGAAGACGATTTCGCGGTAGCCGCCGGCTTCGTTGATCGAGGTATTGAGCACCTCAGTCTTCCAGTTCCGGCGCTCGCCGTAGCGCTGGTACATGCGGAAGAGGTCGGAGGCGAACAGCCCGGCCTCGTCGCCGCCGGTGCCGGCGCGGATCTCGATGATCACGTCCTTCTCGTCGGCCGGATCCTTCGGGAGCAGCGACATCTTCAGTTCGTCCTCGAGGCTCGCGAGCAGCGCCGCGAGGCGCTCCGCCTCCTCCCGGCCGAGTTCGCGCATCTCCTCGTCACTCTCCGTCAGCAGCGCTCGGGCGCCCTCGAGGTCGCCCGCCGTCTGCTGGTAGCGCCGGTAGATCTCCACGACGGCTTCGAGGGTGGTGCGCTCCTGCGCCAGCGCTTGGACACGCCGGTGGTCGGTCTGGACCTCGGGGTCAGACATCAGGCGCGTCAACTCGTCGTAACGCGCAGCAATCTCAGCGAGCCGTTCGAACATGTGTCGAGGATATCAGCGGGGTGGGTTAGACGGCCTCGGCCGAAGGCGTAGCTCCCGAACTAGAACTTCTTCGTACGTGTGAGACAGCCACCATTTCTCCGCCGAGAGCGTGACGCGTCCGTGAACCACTTCATTCCGCCAGCGACGACTCGCTCGTATCTGGTAGGCGAGACCCTCAAGACGCTCATCGGAAAGCGCTTTCTCTACGAGTTCAGTGCCGGACAACCCATTAGCTTCGGGTCCGTAGTACTCGTACAGAGCCCTGATGATTCGACGCCATCCTGTTTCAGCGGCGATGGCATCCCCGTCAACCGGCAGCCCTTCCTCGAAGTCTTCGCCTTGAATAAGGTCTCGCGGTGTGACTCGTCCTGAATCCACTTCGTTCTTGCCGATCCACGCCCATTGGCGAGCACCGACTTGTGTTGCGTGACGCCGTTGTGCTGAAGCGGATCGGCTGGCGTCGCCGACAATCACTGCCGCACCACTCGCACGAATTTGATCAGCTATCGCCAAGGCCCGTCCGAAGTACGCAGGATCTGGGACAACTAGGTAGATATCGATGGCACTGAGGGGTGGAAGCACCCCCTGCGCCTTCATGTTCAGCGCGATCCGGTCGACGCCCGCGCCGAAGCCGACGGCTGGCGTGTGCGGGCCACCGAGGAGTTCGATCAGTCCGTCATAGCGCCCACCCGCGCCGACGGCGCCCTGTGAACCCGCCGCGTCGCGAGGCTCGAACTCCCAGACCGTCCGGGAGTAGTAGTCGAGGCCTCGAACGATGCGCGGATCGACCTCGTACGCGATGCCGAGCGCGTCGAGGTGGGCCTTCACCGCCTCGAAATGCTCGCGGTCAGAGTCGTCGAGGAAGTCGAGGATGCTCGGCGCGCCGGCGACGGCGGGGTGCGCGGCATCCTCCTTCGAGTCGAGGACGCGCAGGATGTTCGTCTCGTATCGGCGCTGGGAGTCGCGCGAGAGCGTGGTGACGTGGGGGGCGAAGTGCGCGCGGAGCGCCTCGACGTACCGCGCGCGCGTAGCGGCGGTGCCGATGCTATTGATGCGCGGGACGATGTTCGTGAGGCCGACCTCGCGGTAGATGGTGGCCTGCAGGTCGATCAGTTCTGCGTCCAGGGCAGGGGAGTCGCTGCCGATGGCCTCGGCGCCGAACTGCCACAACTGGCGGTAGCGGCCGGCCTGCGGACGGTCGTAGCGGAAGAACGGCCCGAAGTAGAACAGCCGCACCGGCTGGGGCCACGACCCCATCCCGTGTTCGAGGTAGGCCCGGCAGACCCCCGCCGTGCCCTCGGGGCGAAGGGCCAGGCGGTCGTTCCCACGGTCCTCGAAGAGGTAGACCTCTTTCTGGACGATGTCGGATTCCTCGCCGGCGGTGCGCAGGAAGACCTTGGCGTCCTCCACGATCGGCGTCGCGATCGGGCGGTAGCCGAAGCGGTGGGCGACGGCCTCGGCGGTGTCGCGGATATGCGCCCAGAGCGCGGCGTCCTCCGGCAGCAGGTCGTGCATTCCCCTGGGCGCGCGCAGGTCATCGGCCATGGGGGGATGCTACGGGCGCCTCGATCGGCGGGCAACGAGGCGGGCTCGCGAGCGGCTGGGAGGCCAGATCGGAGTGTGGGGCAGGCATATACTCCATACACGATGGTGGTCACAACGGCCCAGCCGGCTGGCGCGCGCGAATTGCTGGAGGAGTGTGCCTCCTACCTGCCGCCTGACCGCGTCGAAGCCGTCCAGAAGGC
>CANFFZ010000158.1 GCA_947446155.1 Chloroflexota bacterium
CGGGGACGCCTTCGTGGGGGGTGGGCGGAGTCTTGCTCATTTTCCACGGCGCGGCCTGCATCCAGACCGGGCCAGCGAGTTCGTGGTCGTGCTCGACGACGTACTCGTTCGCCACGATCTGCGGGTGGTTCAGCAGTTCTTGGACGAAATTGACCGAGCCACAGGGCACGCCGCCCGTAGTGAGGATCACGTCCCACTCGGCGGTGGTCTTCGTCTTGAACAACGCTTCGGTCCGTGCAATCAGCGCCTTGTCGATGGCGATCTGCGCCGGGTCCTGCGCGTTGTACCCGGGCTCGTCGCGGTTGTGCTCGAAGGCCAGCGTCGCCCTGACTTTCGCACGGAGGGCATCCGAGAGCGCACCGATCGCGATGGCGCCGTCCTGCGTCAGGAAGCAGCGGTAGTAGACATTCCCGCCGGCCGCGGCGCGCAGCATCGCCTCTCGCACCTTGAGGAATTCGGAGTAGGGCATGCCGGTATCGCGCGCCTTCTGGAGGGCGTTCAGGAAGCCTTCGCGCACCGCCGAATCGGCAGCGGGGATCGAGGCGAACTGGCTCATGTGGATCGTGAGCGCGTTGATCAGGAGCGAGGTCTCCACCATCTGGCCCTCGCCCGTCTTCGCCTTGTGGTAGAGCGCGGCGAGTGTGCCTGCACACACCGCGTAGCCCGTGGTGGTGTCAGCGACGGCGGGCCCAGTGAGCGGCTGGCCGTTGTCATCGACCTTCGCGACCGCACCGGTGAGGCCGGAGAGCGCCTGCACGAGGATGTCGTAGCCAGGACGGTCGGCGAGCGGACCTTCACGGCCGAAGGCAGTGTTGTCGACGTAGATCAGATCGGGCTTGAGGGCGGCGAGGGTGTCGTAGTCGATCTTCAGGCGCTTCGCGACGTCCGGCCGGTAGTTGATGACCACCACATCCATCTGCTTCACAAGCCGGTGGATCGCCGCCTGGGACGAGGGCTTCGAGACATCGATGGCGAGCGAGCGCTTGCCTCGGTTGAGGCCCATGTACGTCTTGGACTCCAGGGGCATGAACTGCGCGTTCAGCCGCCAGGGCTCGCCTCCCGGGGGCTCCACCTTGATGACGTCAGCACCGAGGTCTGCCAGCAACTGGCAACCCATGGGGCCCGCAATGATCTGCGTGAACTCCAAAATCTTGACGCCAACGAGCGGCCCCGCCATGCAATTCTCCCGGGAACTAGGATATCCCCATTCGCGGTGGCCCGTGACCCAGCCGCGGGAGTGTACGGGAGTCCTTCGGACAGAGTCACCAGCGTGCTGAGCCCGCTATGCGATGACGTTCCGAGCCCGCAGCGCCGCGCGCTGCTCCGCGCTATACCCCAGCGCGGCCACGATCTCGTCTGTGTGTTTGCCGAGGACGGGCGAAGGGCCCTGCACCTCGAGCGGCGTCTTGCTCATCCGCACCATCGGGCCGACATGCGTCTGGGGGCCAGAGAGTTCGTGCTCCACTGTCACAGGAATGTCGTTCGCTACGACCTGTGGGTCTGTCAGCATGTCCTCCACGAAGTTGACCGGGCCGGATGGCACCCCGTTGGCCTCCAGGATCGCGAGCCACTCCTCTGAGGTCCGGGTACGAAACGTGGCCTCCACCTCCGCGACACGTCCTCGTGCCATCTCGGCGTAGGCGGGGTCGGACATGTTGTAGGCGGGGTCGGCCATGCCGAGATAGTCGGTGCCGACAGCAGTACGCACCTTCGCCCAGAGCGTGGGCGAGAGCGCTCCGACAGCCACAGCCCCGTCCTTCGTGGCGTAACAGCGGTAGTAGATATTCCCCACGCGGCCGATCTGCGCCGCCTGGTACGCGGCGATGAGTTCCGAGTACGGGGCGTGGTTCGCCTGCAGGTTGTGGACGTGCTCCATCTTGCCGTACTTCAACGCGTCGGCGGCGGGGAGATCCATCGCGGCGGTGCCCTGGAAGGCGAGCGCGGTGTTGAGCAGGGTCGTCTCGATCATCTGGCCTTCGCCAGTGCGCTCGCGGTGAAAGAGCGCGGCGCAGACCGACCATGCGATGGCCACGCCGGTGCCGTAGTCCGCGATTGCTGTCGAGCTAATCGACGCCGGGGCGCCGTTCGGGTCGACTTTGCCCTCGCCGACCATGAGGCCGGAAACGGCCTGCGCGACGATGTCGTAACCGGGACGGAGTGCCCATGGACCTCGACGGCCCCACGCGGTGTTGTCGACGTAGATCAGGTTGGGGCGGATCTTCGAGAGCGTCTCGTAGTCGATCCCGAGTTTCGCGGGGACATCTGGGCGGTAGTTGATCACGACCACATCGATCGTCGGGATCATGCGGTGGACGATCTCCTGCGCGTCTGGCTCCTGCATGGAGAGGACCAGCGACTTCTTGCCCCGGTTGAGGGACTGGAAGGTCTTCGACTCGCCGGGCATGAACTGGGAGAAGAGCCGCCACGGCTCGCCTCCCGGGGGTTCGACCTTGATGACCTCCGCACCCATGTCTGCCAGGTTCTGGCAGCCGAAGGGGCCGGCAATGATCTGGGTGAACTCAAGCACTCGAATGCCGTTGAGCGGTCCTGAAGCCATAGGGTGCCTCCCGTGCTGCCTCGAAGCGGGCGCATACTAGCAGTACGTCACCGACCCGACGCCGTGCGCGCCGCCTGAGCCGTTTGCCCGCCCCTCGGAGCGCCCGTAGGCTCCCCGGCATGACCACCGCTGGCAGCGACCCCTTCTCCGAAGCCGCCATCGAGGCGCTGCTGGCGCCCGCGCTGCGGCGCCTCCCGCCGCCCACCTCGTTGTCCCCGCTGCCCTACGACCTCAACGCCGGCGTCCCCGACCGGGACTCGCTGCCCTGGCGCGAATTGCTCGATGCCACGCGCGCCGCCCTTGAGGAGGACGCGGCAGGTGCCCTCACCTATGGGGGGCAGGCTGGCTACGAGCCGCTGCGATCGTGGGTCGCTGCGCGTCAGGCAGCCGAGACCGGCCTTCCGGTGACCGCCGCGAATGTCACGATCACCGCCGGCAGCGCGCAGGGCATCGACAACGTCGCGGCCGCGTTCATCGCGGACGGCGATGTCGTGATCACCGGCGCGCCTACCTACCCCGGCGCGATCCGGACGTTCCGCGCCCGCGGCGCGCAGGTCATCGATGTGCCCCAGGACGACGATGGCCTCGTCATGTCCGCGCTCGCGAGGGTGCTCGACACCCGCCGCATGACCGGCAAGCAGGCGAAGGTGATTTACGTCACCGCGAACTACGACAACCCGAGTGGCAGCACGCTCACCCTCGAACGGCGCCAGCGGCTCGTCGAACTGGCGCGCGAGCACGGGGTGCTCATCCTGGAAGACGACGCCTACACCGGCATCGACCTCGAGGGGCCGCCGCCCACTTCGCTATTCGCGGTCGCGGGTGGGCGCGGGATCGTGCGCTGCGGGACCTTCTCGAAGACGGTGGCGACGGGGCTGCGGGTCGGCTTCATCGTGGCGCAGACCGAGGTGATCTCGCGCCTCGTACTGGCACGGTTCGACAACGGTGGGCCGCCGATCCTCCACCGGCTGCTGTATCACTACCTCCGCTCAGGCCACTACGACCCCCACGTGGTGAGGCTGCAGGAGATCTACCGCGAGCGGCGCGACGTGACCGCCGACGCCCTCCGCGACCTCTGCGAGCCGCACGTCACCTTCCGCACCCCTCGAGGTGGCTTCTTCCACTGGCTCAAACTCGCCCCGGGCCTCGACGCTGCCGCCGTCGTCCGGGCGGCTGCCGCGCGAGGCGTCGCAGTCACTCCGGGTACCGGCTATTTCGCCAACGGGGGCGGCGAGGACCGCATCCGCCTCGTCTACTCCGCACTGCCACCAGCCGACCTCCGCAAGGCGATCGAGGCGTTCGCGGAGGCCCTCGC
>CANFFZ010000159.1 GCA_947446155.1 Chloroflexota bacterium
GAGGCCGTTCAACGTCCGGTGCTTCACGAACGGGTCGATGTCGAAATGGCGCGACCACGCGGTGCCCGAGACCGACACGGTCTGCGAAGCGACGTCGATCGTGATGTTGCCGCCGGGGAGCTCCTCGGCGCGTGACATCAGGTAGTCGACATCCTCCTGCGGCAGCTCAATCGTGAGCAGCCCGACCTTCGAGCAGTTGTTGCGGAAGATGTCCGCGAACGACGGCGCGATCACTGCGGTGATCCCCATGTCCTCGAGGCCCCACACCGCGTGCTCGCGGGACGAGCCGCAGCCGAAGTTCTGCTGCGCGAGCATGATCGGCGCGCCGGCGTATGCCGGGTTGTTCGTCACGAACGAGGGATCCTTCTTCCAGTCAAAGAAGGCGAACGGCCCGTACCCGGAGCGCTCGATGCGCTTCAGGAACTGCTTCGGCATGATCTGGTCGGTGTCCACGTCCGCGCGGTTCAGCGGGATCGCGTTGCCGCTGACCGTCTTGATCGCGCGCATTACTTCCACCTCCGGATGTCCACGAAGTGGCCCTCGATCGCCGCGGCTGCGGCCATCTCCGGGCTGACGAGGTGGGTGCGGCCGCCCACACCCTGGCGTCCCTCGAAGTTGCGGTTGCTCGTGCTCGCGGCGCGTTCGCCGGGGAGCAGGATGTCCGGGTTCATGCCGAGGCACATCGAACAGCCTGGTTCACGCCACTCGAAGCCGGCGTCCAGGAAGATCTGGTGCAGCCCCTCGGCCTCCGCCTGCATCTTCACTGGCCCCGAGCCTGGCACCACCATCGCCCGCACCGTCGAGGCGACCTTGCGCCCCTTCGCCACGGCGGCGGCTGCCCGCAGGTCCTCGATGCGTCCGTTCGTGCAGGACCCGATGAACACGCGGTCGATCGAGATCTCCTCGATCGGCGTGCCCGCCTTCAGGTCCATGTAGACCAGCGACCGCTCCGCCGTCTCCTTCGCCGCCGCGGACACCGCGTCCTCGGGCTTCGGCACGGACGAGGTGATCGGGACGCTCTGCGCGGGCGTCGTGCCCCACGTGACGTGCGGGGCGATCTCTTCGCCCTTCAGCTCCACGTAGGTGTCGAACTTCGCGCCCTCGTCGGTGACGAGCGCGTTCCACGCCTCCACGGCCGCGTCCCAGTCCTCGCCGGTCGGCGCGTACGGGCGGCCCTTGAGGTATTCGATGGTCTTCTCGTCCGGCGCCACGAGGCCGGCGCGTGCGCCACCCTCGATCGTCATGTTGCAGACGGTCATCCGGCCTTCCATCGAGAGGCTGCGGATCACTTCACCGCGGTACTCGATGACGTGGCCGACACCGCCGTCGACGCCGATCTTGTTGATGATCGCCAGGACGACGTCCTTCGCCGTGACGCCTTCCGCGAGTTTGCCGGTCACTTCGACCGACATCGTCTTCGGCGCCATCTGCGTCAGCGTCTGCGTCGCCAGCACGTGCTCGACCTCGGAGGTGCCGATGCCGAACGCGAGCGCCCCGAACGCGCCGTGCGTTGAGGTGTGCGAGTCACCGCAGACGATCGTCATCCCGGGCTGGGTCAGCCCCTGCTCCGGCGAGATGATGTGCACGATGCCCTGGCGCAGGTCGAAGATGTCCCACAGCGGGACACTGAAGTCCTTCGCGTTCTGCCTCATCGTCTCCAACTGCTGCGCGGACAGCGGGTCTGGGTTCGGCAGGCTGCGGTCGGTCGTCGGCACGTTGTGGTCGACCGTCGCAAGCGTCAGGTCGGGCCGCCGCACCTTGCGGTTGGTGAGCCGCAGGCTCTCGAAGGCCTGCGGACTCGTCACCTCGTGTACCAGGTGAAGGTCGATGTAGAGCAGGTCAGGCTCGCCAGGATGCGTCCGGACGACATGCTGCTCCCAGATCTTTTCGATGATCGTCTTTGGCACTCAGACCTCCCCCTACTGCGCCGCGCGAGAGGCCGCGACCTGAGTCGCAGCGATCGAGCGGTTGAGCGCGTGCAGGTACGCACGCGCGCTGGCGACCAGGATGTCGTTGTCGGCCGCGCGCCCCTGGTAGATCACCTTGTCCGCCTCGATGCGGATCGTAACCTCGCCCTGCGCGTCGATGCCTTCGGTGACGGACTTCACCGCGAACTCGGTGAGGATGTTCTCGGCGCCCGTGACCCGGTTGATGGCACGGTACACCGCGTCTACTGGCCCGCTACCGATCGCCGCGTCCTCGTGTGTCTTCCCGTCCATGTCGATCAGGCGCACGGTCGCCGTCGGGCTGCCGTGGTCCGAGGTGCTGACCTGCAGCAGATCGAGCTTCCACGTGTCCTCGATCTTCGACTGGGTCTGCTCGGCCACGATCGCCATCAGGTCGCGGTCGTCCACCTCGTCGCGCACGTCCGCCACGTCCTTGAACGCCGCGAAGACGCGCGTGAACTCCTCCTCGCTCGGCGAGAAGCCGAGGTCGGCCAGCCGCGACCGCACCGCGTGCGTCCCGGACACCTTCGTTAGCACGATCGAGGTGCCCTCGGGGATGCCGATGTCGGCCGGATTCATAATCTCGTAGGTCTCGCGCATCTTCAGGACGCCGTCCTGGTGGATGCCCGAGGAGTGGCGGAATGCGTTTTTGCCGACGATTGCCTTGTGTGGCTGGATCATCATGCCCGAGTAGCGCTCCACCATCTTCGAGGCCACATAGAACTCGCGGGTGTTCACGTCCGTGTGGACTTTCATGAAGTCCGGGCGGGTCTTGATCGCCATCACGACTTCCTCGAGCGACGCGTTGCCCGCGCGCTCCCCGATGCCGTTGATCGTGCCCTCGACCTGTCGAGCACCACCAAGGATCCCCGCCAGCGAGTTCGCCGTGGCCATGCCGAGGTCGTTCTGGCAGTGCACTGAGAGCCGCACCTTGTGGATGTCTGGGACGTTCTCGATGATCGAGCGGATCAGGTCTTCGAACTCCTCGGGGATCGCGTAGCCGACGGTGTCGGGGATGTTGATCGTCGTGGCGCCCTCTTCGATGGCGGCCTGCACGATCTGGTAGACGAAGTCCCGGTTCGATCGCGTCGCGTCCATCGGCGAGAACTCGACGTCCGAGACGTACCCCTTTGCGCGCGACACGCCGAAGCGCGCGAGTTCGATGATGTCCTCGCGGTTCTTCCGCAACTGGTGCGCGAGGTGGATGTCACTGCTCGACAGGAAGACGTGGATG
Source organism: Chloroflexota bacterium (assembly GCA_947446155.1). The sequence goes on from CANFFZ010000159.1 coordinate 3,181, forward strand.
CGCGCGCTCTCCGCGCCCCGCACCGCCTCGTATGCCGTGTCGATGTCCTCGGCCACGGCACGAGCGAGGCCGGCGATGACCGGCCCGCGGACCGCCTGCGTGATCCGCGCGATTGCCTCGCGGTCACCCGGCGAGGTCGCCGGGAAGCCCGCCTCGATGATGTCGACGTTCAACTTCGCCAGTTGCCGGGCGATCTCCACCTTCTCGTCCATCGTGAACGAGATGCCGGCCGACTGCTCGCCGTCGCGCAACGTGGTGTCGAAGATGTAGATCTTGTCGGATTCGCTCGTCATGTCAGTGCTCCTGCGACCCTCTGCGGGGTGTGACCTCGATGTTGGTCGGTCGCCCTCCCTGCCGCCCGACGTGGGGCGACCGAGGGCTGGATAAGCAGGAGCAGACCAAGGAGCGCCACAGCGAGCGATGCCGCAGACGTGATGAACGGCCGATTCACACCGGCCGCTTCGATGGCGTCTCGCGACGCGCGCACCTCGACCGTTCGTACGGATCGTACGGACGGCATCGAGGTGGCTGCGTGCGAGCGCGCGGTCATCGCGGGGCTACTTCTTCCCGGGGTTCAGCCAGCCCATCATCTGCCGGACTTCGCCA
>CANFFZ010000160.1 GCA_947446155.1 Chloroflexota bacterium
CCCACGATGGGGACGCCGGACTTCAGCGCCACGTCCATCAACTTCGCGATCTTCATGCCGACGACTTCGCCGAGCGATCCGCCGTAGACCGTGAAGTCCTGCGCGAAGACGCACGCGGTGCGGCCGTCGATCTTGCCCCAGCCGGTGACGACCGCGTCGCCGTAGAAGCGCTCACCATCTTCGTCGTCCCAGTCGGCTGCGAGGGCGTCGATCTCCTCGAAGGTGCCGGGGTCGACGAGGGTGGCGATGCGCTCGCGGGCGGTCATTTTGCCGCGTGCGTGCTGCGCCTCGACCCGCTCCTGGCCGCCGCCGAGGGCTGCGTCAGCCTTCAACTGCGTGAGGTCGTCCAGCGCTTGTTCGATCGTGGTCATCCGAGTGGTCTCCCCACGCCCCCTGCGAGGGGCAACGAGGCATAGTATCCGCCCGGAATGATTGCGGGAAACCTCTCCCGCAGATTCGGGCAGCCCTCGCGGGCCGCCGGATTCGAGGGTTAGCGAGGCTTCGGGACGCGAATCGTGTCCCCTGCCCGGATGTTGTTTAGCCCACCCGGCGGCACCCCGTTTGCCTGTTCCAGCTCTGCGAGCGTGATCTGGCGGGACAGGGCGATCCCGAACGCCGTGTCCCCGGGCTCCACGAGATAGGAGTCGGTCACGACGGGCGGCGGTGTCGGCCTCGGTGGGCCTGCGGTGGGGTTGGGTGTTGTGGCGCTCGGGGGTGGTGCTGGGATCCGGAGTACCTGGCCGATTCGGACATCGTCGTTCGCGAGGTTGTTCGCGGTGCGGATGGCGGCGGCGGTCGTCCCGAATCGAACAGCGATGCGAGACATCACGTCCCCCGCCACCACGGTGTAGTTCTCGAAGGGTGCGGGGGTCGCGGTCGGTGTCGTCGTGGCCGCTGGCGCGGCGCCGAGGGTGCGCGTCCCGGCAGGCACGATCGTGGGCTCGGGCACCTTCGCGAACGGCGTCGCCGTCGGGATGCCAGCAGGTGCCGGCGGGTCCTCGTCCCTGCACGCGCTCGCGCCGAGCGCGGTCACCACGAGGATGCCGAGGACGAGCGGGAGGCGGAGGGTCTGACGTCTGTGCATGCGCACTCGCATCCTAGGCACCGGCACGCAACCCGGACAACCGAGGCTAGCGCGCCACTGGCATCAGTCCGTTGATGGCGAGGTCGCCTGCCGCCAGCATCGTCTCGATGGATGCTCGGTCAATGTTGGCGAGGTTGTCGCCGGGCTGGTGGCTCTGAGAGTCCTCGCCGGAGTAGAAGGTCACCCCCGGGATACCGGCGGAGACGAACGAGGCATGGTCGGACGACGCGAACGGCGGGAACTGCCCCGCCTTGAAGCCGGTCTTCCCTGCCTGCTTCAGCACGTTCAGGATCTTCTCCTGCAGCGATATGTCACCGACGATCTGGGCACCCGTCACCTTGCCCACCATGTCGAAGTTCAGCATGAACTTCACACCGGCGACGCCGTGCTGCTTGATGTAGGCCTGTGATCCCCACAGTCCATACTCCTCTGCCCCGAATGCGATGACGCACATCCCCGGGCGCTTCAGCGTCCGCGCCAGCTCGAGGATCATCGAGGTACCGCTCGCGTTGTCGTTCGCGCCGGGCCCTTCGGGCACGCTGTCATAGTGCGCGCCGATGATGACCTCGCACTTGTCACCGTTGCTCCCGACGACGTTCTGCGAGGGTGTTTGCTTCGACCCTGCTGCGGAGACGACGGTGACGGTGGCGCCGCTCTGGGCGAGCGTCTGGAGGCGAGTCCGCTCGCCTTGCTCGACACCCACGATGGGGATCGTCACCTTGGTGTCGCCAAGCGTCCCGCGGAACTGGCCGTCCTCGTTGTTCACCACGATCACACCGGCGGCGCCCGCCCCCTGTGCGTTCGCGGCTTTCTGAGCGAACGGCACGACGCCGCGGTCGAGCAGCACGATCTTCCCCTTGACATCGCGCAGGGCGAAGTCCTCAGGCCGTCCCATCCCTGCCATCACGAGGCCGCCGCGGCCCTCGACCTGTGGCGAGCCCGTAAGCGCGAGGGCCTTCACGCTGCCATCCGGGAGCCGCACGGCGGAGGTGTCGAAGCGGAGCTCGAAGGAGAACGGCTCCACGGCGACCTGGTACCCACTGTCCTTGAGCGACTGCGCGATGTAGTCCGAGGCGCGCTTTTCGCCATCCGTACCGGCCGCGCGGACGCCGATGGTGCCCGAGAGCATCGCCAGATGAGCCAGGACGCGGTCCGCATCCGGTCTGGTGGATGCTGTCGAAGTGGGGGAGGCGCTGGGTGTCGCTGCACCTGCCTGAGCGGGTTCAGCCGTGGCGGTGACAACCGCGGGCTTCTCACCGCCGCATGCGATGAGCAGTCCGGCCGCGCCGAGGAAGAGGACTCGGAGCGGGAGGTTCTTTTGCGACATAACGACACCCCATCCGGGGTGAGAGCGGTCAGTCATGCTTACGGGCGTGGTCGGCGGTTGCGTTGCCCCCACCACTGCCGGATCCGCACGAGGAGGGTCGAGGTGGCCGAGGAGCGTGCTGGGACGCCTCGTTGGGTCGTGGAGCCGGCAGGACGCCCGTATGCTCCGTAGGAGACGTCTCGGCCGCGCCAGGCAGTCTGCTGCCTGCCGCCGACCCGGCCGCGGTGCCCGAACATCATGATGGCGAACGAGACCACGAACAGGACGACCCCGGCGTACATCGCCCAGGCAGCCAGTACGCCTAATTCGCGGAAGAAGAAGGAGCCGAGGATCAGCAGGAAGGCGAAGAGCATCACCTGCGAGACGGAGACCCGAGAAAGTTCCCGACCGACCGCGCGCTGCCGCTTCGCAATGGCGTCGGCCATTGGCCGGCCGAGGGGGTTCTGGGCGCGCCGCGCCTCAGACCCCGGGAAGTTCTTGATCTTCCCCAGGATCGCTTCGATCTCGCGTTCGAGGCGGTCTGGTTCGCCCATGGGGGCGTTCGGCCTTGCTCTGGCGCCCGCCGCGGGCGTCGTGCGTGGGTGGTCGTTCCGAGTATAGACCTCGGATTCGCGCCGTGCGGCGGGCGCGTTAACCCGGCCGACCGCGGCTTGACCCTCTCCACGCCCCTCCGTAACGTGGAAGCGTTGTCGCCCGGGGCTACACGTTGCCCCCTGAATCCACGTTCCGAGGGTACGCACATGACCGACACCTACCAGGTGCAGCACCGTTCCGTAATCGGCAAGAAGGTCGCCACGCTCCGTCGTGGGGGCGTCCTACCCGCAAATATCTACGGCCGCGCGCAGGAGTCGATGGCAGTGCAGTTGTCCTACGTGGACGCTCGCGACCTGCTGAACGCTCACGGCCTCAACACCCTCGTCAACATTCAAGTCGAGGGCGAAGGCGAGACGCGCCCGGTCGTGATCCGCAACGTGGAACTGGAGCCGGTACACCGGAAGATCCTCCACCTGGACATGTACCAGGTGGACCTCGCCCGCATCATCAAGGCCACGATCCCGGTCGTCCTGACCGGCGACTCACCGGCTGTCCAGAAATTCGGCGGCGTCCTCATCCACGCCCTCGACCACATCGAGGTCGAAGGCCTGCCGCACACCATCCCGGAGCACATCGAGGTCTCCGTGAATGGCCTCATCGCGATCGGGGACCACATCCAGGTGAAAGACCTCCGCGTCCCGCCCGGAGTGAAGTTCCACGCTGACCCGGACCAGGGTGTCGCTGCCGTGCAGGCTTCGCGTGCTGCTGCCTCGACTGGTATCGCCGCCGTCGCCGAGTAGTCCGCTACCCGCGCCATTCGATCGAGGCCGCCCGCGAG
>CANFFZ010000161.1 GCA_947446155.1 Chloroflexota bacterium
CGATGGCGATCGTCGTCTGCACGCAGGAGCGGCTGGAGGAAGACCCGATGGCCGGTCGAGCGCGCCTGATTGCACGGCTGCGCGAACGCGGCCTGATGACCGACGACCCCGAGGGTGATGGGGTACGCGAATGAGCCCGCTTCTCGGCCGGCCAATGGCGCCACTCGTCACGGCGGCGCAGATGCGCGACCTCGAAGCCGCCGCCGTCGCTGCCGGTGTCTCCGAGCGTGAGCTGATGGCGAATGCGGGCCTCGCGGTCGCGCAGGAAGCGTGGATGATGGCGGGCGGCTCCGAGGAGCGCCCGGTGCTCATCCTCGCGGGGTCAGGGAACAACGGCGGGGACGGCCTTGTCGCCGCGGTACGCCTCGCGGAGTGGGGCGCGCCAGTCCACGTCTACCTGCTGCGCGCACGAACCGACGACGACCTCGAATGGCGCGCGTGCATCGAGGCGGGTGTGCCACACACGATCGCAACTGAGGATGCCGGCTTCGCCACGCTCGAAGAGTTGCTCTCGACGGCAGCGGTTGCCGTTGACGCCGTCTTCGGGACAGGCCTGCGTCCGCAGGAGCGCCCGATCGAGGGCGACGCGGCGCAGGTGCTCGCACGGCTGCAGGCGGCGCGCGCCTCGGCGCCCGCGATCCCGCTGCTGGCAGTTGACCTCCCGAGCGGCGTCGATAGTGACACCGGCTACGCCGACCCGCTGACGCCGAGCGCCGACGAGACCGTGACGTTCGAGTGCACCAAGGTCGGCCTGGTGACCACGCCCGGCGCGCTCCTCGCGGGCCGCGTCGTGCCCGTCGAGATCGGCGTGCCGGCCGAGGCACGCGCGCGGCTGGGCCTCGGCACGCTCGTGCTCCGTGAGGTGCGTGCGACGCTGCCGGAGCGACCGGCGGATGGGCACAAAGGCACATTCGGCACGACGGTGATCGCTGCCGGTTCGCGGCGGTATCCCGGTGCGGCTCGCCTCGCGACCGAGGCGGCGGCGCGCTCGGGCTGTGGCGTCGTAACGCTGGCCGCGCCCGCCTCGATCCAACCGTTGCTGGTGTCCTTCGCCGACGCGACGCACGAGCCGCTCCCCGACCTCGATGGCGCCCACACACCCGAGGGCGCGCGAGCCCTGCTGCAGGCGCTCCGCCGGGGCCGTGCGCGGTCGCTGCTGGTTGGCCCAGGCATCGGGCTATCGGACGGCACCGGAGGCTTCGTACAGCACCTCTTGGCCGGCCTCGACGCCGTCGAGGGGCTGGAGACGGTCGTGTTCGACGCCGATGCGCAGACGGTGCTGGCGGGCGAGCACGGATGGCACACCCGGTTTGCCGCGCCTCGCGTCCTCACGCCGCACCCCGGGGAGATGGCGCGGCTCACGGGGAAGCCGATCGAGGTGATCCAGGCGGCCCGCCTCGCGAGCGCCCTCGAATTGGCGGCGGCGACCTCGAGCGTGGTCATCCTGAAGGGTGCCGGGACGGTGATCGCCGCGCCGGACGGGCGAGCGCGCATCTCGGAGACGGCGACCTCGGCACTGGCCCATGGGGGCACTGGGGACGTCCTGGCGGGGCTAGTGGCCGGATTCGCGGCCCAGGGCCTCCCAGGCTTCGAGGCGGCCTGTGTGGCCGTCTGGGTGCATGCAGAGGCCGCTCGGCAGGTCTCGGCGGTCTACGGGGAATCCGGGACGCTCGCGTCGGACCTCCTCCGAGCGCTTCCGGAGGCGCGGAAGGCGCTGGAGCCGCCTCGACGGGACGACCGGAGCGACCGCCTGCCCCTGTGAAACACCTGTGTAGGGTCGAGCACGCTCAGATTCGCGCGCACACACATCGTTGACGCCCGGGAGGGCAGCAAGCGGTATAGTTCAAGGGTCGAACAGGTGTCCGTAGCGCCCGAGCGGGGCAGGCGGACACCGCGGAGGAAACCCGCGTGACCGACGCCCTCACCACCACTCCAGACAACACGCCCGACGAAGCCATCGCGCTCGTCTTCCCCGGGCAGGGATCCCAGTCTCCGGGCATGGGCAAACTCCTGCACGCCAACTCGGAGGCGGCCCGCCGCACCTTCGAGGAGGCCAGTGACCTCACCGGCATCGACCTCGCCTCGATCTGCTTCGACTCCGACGCGGATGACCTCGCCTCCACGGAGAACACCCAGCCGGCGGTGCTCACCACCTCCGTGGCGTTCCTCCGCGCCATGCGCGAGAAGTTGAACGACGCGGGCGGGAGCGTGCGGCCTCGGCTGTTCGGGGGGCACTCACTCGGCCTGTTCAGCGCGGCCGTCGCGACGAACGCGATCTCGTTCCGGGACTCGCTGCTGATCATCATGGAGCGCTCGCGCCTCATGGGCTCGTTCAACGACGACCGTCCGGTGGGGATGGCCGCGATCATCGGCATGGACGCCGACGCCGTCCGCCAGTTGTGCGAGGACGCCACGCGAGGCGAGCATGACCGTGTAGACGTGGCCAACCACAACGAGGCGCAGCAGACCGTGATCTCCGGCGACGTCACCGCCCTTGAGCGGGCCATGGAAGGCGCACGCGCGTTCCAGGCGAAGGCGATCCGGCTGAAGTTGAAGGTGTCCAGTCACACCCCACTGCACGTGGGGCAGGCTGCCGAGTTCGCGCAGGTGATCAGCGAGATCCCGTTCGCCGACCCCGACCGCCCGATCGTGTCCAACATCTCCGCCGAACTGCTGCGCACGGCTGCCGAGGTCCGCGCCGAGTTCGAGGCCCAGTTGAAGTCGCCCGTGCTGTGGGCGGAGAACGTGCGCCGGATGACGCGTGAAGGGGTCGACACCTTCATCGAGGTTGGTCCGGGGCACAGTCTGTCGCGGATGGTGAAGCGGATCGCGGGCGAAGTCACCGCGATCTCGCTGGACGACGCGCGCGACAAGCCCATCCCGATCTCCGTCCTCCCCCCGCGCCGCACGACACCGTGACCCGACGCGTCGTCATCACCGGGCTGGGTCTCATCACCCCGCTCGGCAACGATGTGACCTCCAACTGGGAGGCACTCGTCGCCGGACGGTCGGGCATCGGCACGATCACCCTCTTCGACACGAGCGCGTACGAGTTCCCGATCGCCGGCGAGGTGAAGGACTTCGAGCCCGCGGACTACGTGGAGGCGAAACTGCTGCGGCGGATCGACCGCTCGACGGTGTTCGCGCTTGCGGCCTCGCAGCGGGCGCTTGCCGACTCAGGGATCGACATGAGCGCAGAAGACGCGCGGCGTGTCGGCGTCGTGATCGGGACGGGCATCGGCAGCGCTCAATTGATCGTGGAGCAGGCGACGATCCTCGCGGAGAAGGGACCACGGCGAGTGTCGCCGTTCCTCATCGCGCACATGCTCCCGGATACCGCGACCGGCCTCGTCGCCATCCAGACGGGGGCGCGCGGGCCGAACTTCGCGGTCACCGCCGCCTGCGCCACTGGTGGCGCGACTACCGGCGAGGCCGCCGAGATCATCGCGCGCGGCGACTGCGAGGTGATCATCGCCGGCGGTTACGAGGCGCCACTCACACCGGTCTACTACGCGGGGTTCAACGCCATGAAAGCCCTCGCGACTGCCGAGGACCCGACGAAGGCTGTCCGGCCGTTCGACGCGACCCGCAACGGGTTCATCCTGGGCGAAGGCGCCGGGATCCTCATCATGGAAGAACTCGAGCACGCGCTCGCACGCGGGGCGCACATCTATGCCGAGTTCATCGCCGCCGGCACAAGCAA
>CANFFZ010000162.1 GCA_947446155.1 Chloroflexota bacterium
AGCGGCGCATGCCCTGGGCTGACCACCGAGGAGCGTCAGCGGCTGCAGGCACTGGAGTGCGAGAACCGCGAACTGCGGCGCGCCAATGAGATCTTCCGGGCGGCTTCGGCTTTTTTCGCGCGGGAGCTCGACCCGCGACTGCCGAGATGAGCCGCTTCATCGACGTCCATCGCGACCGCTTCGGGGTCGAGCCGATCTGCCAGGTGCTGCAGGTCGCCCCGTCTACCTACTACGCCGCGCGGTGCCGGCCGCTCTCAGCCCGTCATGTCCGCGACGAGGCGCTGAAGGTGAAACTCCGGCATGTCCATGCGGAGCACTTCGGGGTGTACGGCGCACGTAAGCTCTGGCGCCAGCTCCGCTGCGAGGGCGTCCCCGCCGCGCGCTGCACCGTCGAGCGGCTGATGCGCGCGACCGGGCTCACCGGCGCGGTGCGCGGGAAGCCGAAGCGGACGACGGTCGCCGACGAGACGGTCGCGCGGCCGGCAGACCTCGTGCAGCGGCACTTCGATGCCCCGTCGGCGAACCGGCTGTGGGTCGCCGACCTCACCTACGTACGGACCTGGTCGGGCTTCGTGTATGTCGCCTTCATCACCAGCGAAGCGCGAGGCCTCGCGCGCAGCCCTCGGGATCCCGAGGGCTGCGTCTTGTCCGGCGTCTGTTTCCGGAGAAGGGCGTGAGGGCCTAGGGTATCGGCTGGCCCCAGCCCATGGTCGCGAGGCGGCGCTGCGAGGGCTTGTCGAGCAGCGGGACGAGCGCCTGCATCAGCACGTGGATGTCGGCGCGCCACATACCTCGGGGGGTGACTTCGAGGTGGGCGTCCTTCAGGCCGCGGGTCGAGGCGGCCGTGATCATCAGCAGGTTGCGGTCGCGGGCGTTCTTGCCGTTGTCCGTACACCACTGCTGGAAGTCAGCGTTGTTGAACGCGACGACGGCCGTGACGCGACGTGATTCGACGGGCGTTTGAAGGGCCTCATCGTCCAGGCCTCGCTGTACGTCCTGGTCGATCTCTTTCTGGGTCTTGGGCATCGGTACCTCCGGAGGGCACTCGGCGGCCCGTGACCACGGTAGCGCCCTGCCTCGTCTGTCATCGAGGGCCACCGGGGCACTTCGTCACTCTCCCGTAACGCCGGGCGGGGGTTCGGTACCGCAAGCGCGATGCGGCGGCGGGTAGATTCGACCTGTAGTGACGCCCGACCGCCAAGTGTGGCAATCGAGGCGCCCACGAGAGGATTCACAGATGCACAACAGCATGCACCGAAGCGATATCGCCAAGTGGTGGATGATCCTGAGTGGCGTGGCCATGATTGTCATGGGCGGCCTCGCCTACGTGGACTCGAACCTCGTGGGGAGCCGGCCGGACGCCGTCCTCGCGATGACGCCGATGCACGGCGCGGTCCACGCCGTGGCGGGCCTGGTGATGATCGGTATCGGCTTCGGGCTCTCGGGCCGCACGAGGGCTGCCGCGACACTGCTCACGGGCGTGGCGTTCATGGTCGCGTTCGCGCTGAACATGGCGAGCCCGGACTTCTGGAGCCGCATGGACATGCCGGTGAACAACGCCGTCCACGTCATGCACTTCACCATGGGCCTGCTCAGCCTGGCCGCTGGCTTCGTCGCCTCGACCGAGGCGGTCCACCGCCAGCCGATGCTGATCCACGGTTCGCCGCTGCGCTAGCCCGCGACGCTCGAGGGCGTCCCACAGTCCCCACACGAGAAGCCCGCCGTCCCAGGCGGGCTTCTCGTGTGGGGACCGGCGTGGCCAGCGAACGCACCATCCGACGTGTCCGAGGTCGGTGAGTCGAGCCTCCTCGACCTCAGTCAAAAGCGCCTTCATTCCTGCGAGGGAGTGAAGGCGCCTTTGTTGGTGCCCCGGTCTACCGGAGGTCGATCAGCGTGTGCCGCCGCCCCACACATCTGTTGGGGCGTTACGCATCATTGACCGCGCTCAATGCGGCTGGCGACCTGAAGATTGATGATTCGTACACCGTCGCGGAAGTCGATGTCCTCCAAGGGATGAAAGCGGCGGTCCAGCAAGCTGACCAGACGCATCGCGAAGGGTTCCATAAAGCCGTCGCAGGTGATCCGGGAACTCTATGGGTTCCGGTCGTCACGGCCTGCGCTCTGGCACAACACGACGACCGCGGCTACTTCACTTCCCGAGCGGTGGAGAACGAACTCAACCGACTGATCCCCAATCGCAAGGTGGTACAGCAGACGTTCTCGTACCATCTTGGCGAGCTGACAACCGGGGTACGTGGGCCACTTCTCGACAGACAGGGTCCCGAGCGTCGCTACCTCTATCGCTTCATGGATCCGTTGATGCGTCCTTACATCATTATGCGAGCGGAGGCGGAAGGCCGTTACACAGCGGTGCAGACGGAGCCTCCCCCTAACTCGCTCCCCCGCTAAACTTCCCCCTCATGACCGCCATCGATGACATCACGAAGATCGAGGCTGAGGCGCGGGCGTCGCTGGGCGGGGCCTCGGATGCTGGTGCCCTCGATGCGTGGGCGAGCGGGGTGTTCGGGAAGGCTGGCGCGCTGACGGCGGTGCTGCGGAGCCTGGGGACGCTGCCGGCCGAGGAGCGGAAGGCCGTGGGGGCCGCGGCCAACCTCGCGAAGCAGGCGCTCGAGGGGGCGCTGGCGGAGCGGCGGGAGGCGCTGAAGGCGGCCTCGCTGGCGGCTTCGGCGGCGGACGCCCTCGATGTCACGCTACCGGGACGGCCGCTGCGCCGGGGCCGGCTGCACCCGGTGACGCAGGTGCGGCGGGAGATCCTCGACATCTTCGCGCGCCTCGGCTTTGCCACGGTGGAGGGGCCCGAGGTCGAACTGGACGAGTACAACTTCGGGCGGCTGCGCATCCCGGAGCACCACCCGGCGCGCGACATGTGGGACACCTTCTGGCTGGACGAAGAGATCGACGGCCGCCAGCCGCTGCTGCTGCGGACGCACACCAGCCCGATGCAGATCAGGCACATCGACACCCACGAGCCGCCGATCCGGGTGGCGGTGCCGGGGCGTTGCTATCGCTACGAAGCCACCGACGCGACGCACGAGTGGATGCTGGAGCAGGTGGAACTCCTCGCGATCGACGAGGGGCTGAGCCTCGCGAACCTCAAGGGCACGCTGCAGGAGTTCGCGCGGCAGATGTTCGGTCCGAAGCGGCGCGTGCTGATGCGCAACTCCTACTTCCCGTTCGTCGAGCCGGGTGTCGAGTTAGCCGTCGACTGTTTCGCCTGCCCGGGGGACAACCCCGCGTGCCCCGTGTGTCGAGGCGCGGGGTGGCTCGAGATCATGGGCGCGGGGATGGTGCACCCGGAGATCATCGCGGCGGCGGGGTACGACCCGCAGCGGTACACAGGCTTCGCGGCCGGGATGGGCGTCGAGCGGATCACGATGCTGAAGTTCGGCATCACCGACATCCGTGACCTGCACGCCAACGACCTCCGTTTCCTCTCGCAGTTCTAGAGACGAAGGACTTCCGATGCTCGTCTCGCTCAAGTGGCTGCGCGACTACGTCTCGCTTCCCGCCGACCTCGACGTTGACGACCTCGCGCACCGCCTGACGATGGCGAGCGCCGAGGTGGACGGCATCCACCGCGTGGGCGGGG
>CANFFZ010000163.1 GCA_947446155.1 Chloroflexota bacterium
GTTTGATGTCGGTCGCGACGATGCCCATCGAGGCCGCAAAGATCGCCGTGAACCCGCCGGTGTAGGCGATCAGCATCTGGATGCCACCAGGCGCCGCGTGGACGGCCGGGAAGAACCGCGCGAGCAGGTAGACACCCGCCGCGACCATCGTCGCCGAGTGGACGATCGAGGAGACCGGCGTCGGGCCTTCCATGGCGTCCGGCAGCCAGAAGTGCAGCGGGAACTGCGCGGACTTGCCGGCCGCACCCGACAGCAGCCCGACCACGAAGCCCGCGACCACTGCCCTTGGCAGGTGGTGAACAGCCTCGTTGATCTCGAAGATGTCGAAGGTGTGCGTCTTCGACCAGATGAGGATGACGGCGAGCATGAAGCCGAAGTCGCCGAAGCGGGTGACGATGAACGCCTTCTTCGCCGCCGCGGCAGCGCTTGGCTTGTGGAACCAGAAGCCGATCAGCAGGTACGAAGTCAGGCCGACCAGTTCCCAGTGCACGAACAACTGGAGCAGGCTGGACGACATCACGAGGCCGAGCATCGCCGCCGTGAACAGCGACATGAACGCGAAGAACCTCGCGTACCCGCCGTCGCCCGCCATGTAGCCCGTCGAATAGATCTGCACGAGCAGTGAGATCGAAGTGACGACGAACAGCATCATAGCGCTCAAGCCATCGAGACGGATGCCGAGGTCCACCTCGAACTCGAAGAGTGACATCCAGTGGTGCGAGGCGAAGCCGACGGACTCGCCGTCTTGCCCGGAGACGGTGTCGAGCGCCCAGACCGCGAGCAACCAGGCGACGAAGACAGCGGCGATGGTGACGCGCCCGGCGAGCAGCGGGCGCGAACGCAGGAACGCCACGATCGCGACGAAGGACGCGACCGGCGCGAAATAGATGGCCCAGACGGCCGCCTCGGGAATATCGGGGAACAGCATTAGATTTTGTTCAGTACCTCACGTGCCACGTGCGTCTTGCCGTCCGGCACCCAGATTTCCCTCGGGTCCTTCATGCCACCCACTTCGACCGGCGGGACGATGCGCACGGACAGCGCCTCCTGGTTGAAGACTTCCCGCCACATGAGCGCGGCATAGCCGTCCGCCACATCCATGAACTTCACCCACATATGCGTCGCCCTTTGCCCGCTACCAGCGCATCAGGTTGACGCGGTCGAGGTCGATCGTTTCGCGATGGCGGTAGACCAACACCGCCATCGCCAGCGCCACGGCCGCCTCGGCTGCCGCGACCGTGAGCACGAACACCACGAACACGTGGCCATCGAGCGGCTCGCTCCCGGTCCGGTCGAAGCCGGCGCCGAAGCGCGAGAACGCCAGAACCGTGAGGTTCACGGCGTTCAGCATCAACTCGATGCCCATGAGCACGGCGACGGCGTTGCGCTTCGACAACGCGATCACCGTGCCGATGGCGAAGATCGTCCCGGCCAGCCCGAGGTAGTGGGCGAGCGTGATGCTCAGATCCTGAATCGCGGGGATCGGTGGCATTACGCCTCCTCCCCTGCTCGACGTCGCTCCTGCACGAGCACGATGGCGCCGAGGAGCGCGAACAGCAGCAGCACGGACGCGACCTCGAAGGCGAGGATGTACTTACCCAGCAGCAGGTCACCGATCCCGGCAACCGTCGTGGTGAAGTCGCTCTGGGCGAGCGCCTCGCCCTTCCGCTCGTCCCAGTCGGTGTCGATGGCGATGAAACCGATGATGTTCGAGAGGCCGCCGGCGGCGAGCAGCGCGGGGATGACGTACAGCGTCGAGCCGTTGTTGCGCGAGGCGAGCGGCGTCAGCATCACAGCGAACACCATCAGCACCGAGATCGACCCGGCGTAGATCAGGATCTGCGCAACCGCGATGAAGTCCGCGCTCAACGTCAGGAACAGCCCCGCCATCCCCAGGAACGAGACGACGAGGAACACCAGCGCGTGCATCAGGTTGCGCGCCACGAGCACGAGCAATGCCGAGGTCGCGGTGAGCCCGGAGAGTGCGAAGAACGCGAGGATGATGCCGGGAGACTCCACCTAGCCCCCTCGCATCTTCTGTGCGGCCTTCAGGCCACCGATCGTCGTCGCCATCACCGGCTGCTGCGCCGCGATCTCAGGCGCGTAGCCGAGGACGCGCGCCCACCGACGCACCATCTCCATCGTCAGGCCGAGGTTCACCAGTCCGAACGCGACGAGCGGGAAGATTGCCGGCACGTCCCAGCGCGCGAAGATCGAGGCTTCGATCGCGACGAGCATCACCTGCGCGATGGACAGCGGGATCAGGAACTTCCACGCGTAGCCCATCAGTTGGTCGAGGCGGAAACGCGGCAGCGTGCCTCGCAACCACACGAAGAGGAAGTACACGAGCCCGATCTTCGTGGTGAGGATGAGGTAGCCGGGGATCCACGTCTCCAGGCCGAACAGCGTGTACCCGCCGAGGAAGAAGGTGGACATCATCGCGCCGACCAGGATCGCGTTGCCGAGTTCGACGCCCATGAAGAGGCCGGCCTTCATGCCGGAGTATTCCGTGTAGAACCCCGCGACGATCTCGGACTCCGCCTCGCCGATGTCGTTCGGGGTGCGGTTGATCTCGGCGGTGCTGGCGAAGAGAAAGGTGAAGGCGGCGAACGGGAGCAGCAGGATGAGCCAGGCGTTGTAGTTCGCCTGCCACTCAACGATGGTCGACAACTGCATCGAGCCGGTCAGAAGCACCACCGCCAGCAGCGCGATCGAGATCGGGATCTCGTAGGAGACCATCATCGCAACGGTGCGCATCGCGCCCAGCAGGGAGTAGTGGTTGTTCGACGACCAGCCTGCGAGGAAGACGCCGAGGACGCCCAGCGACGAGATCGCGATCGTGTAGAGGACGCCCACGTTCAGGTCGAGGAACGACATCCGCTCGGCCCACGGCACGGGGCCCCAGCCGAGCAGCGCCGGGATGAAGATAATCACCGGGGGCGCGTAGTAGAGGAAGTGATCCGCGGCGCGCGGGATCACCACTTCCTTCTGCATCAACTTCACGGCGTCCGCGATCGGCTGCAGGAGGCCAAACGGGCCGGTGCGGTTCGGGCCCTGGCGGATCTGGAACTTCGCGAGGACGCGCCGCTCCACCCACGAGCCGATCAGCAGCCACCCACCCACCACCGACAGGATGCCGAGGGCGCCCAGCAGCGCCGTGGTGACATACGGGACGGCCGGGTGGAAGCCCTCGTCCTGCATCCAGCCTCGAAGGCCCGCCACGGCGTTCCCGAGGTCGCGGATGTCGTACCAGTGCCCGTCCAGACGGCCATCGATGACCACGTACACAATCGCGAGGTTCGCGAGGCCGAAGCCCGCGAGCAGTAGGAAGACGAAGCCCTTCCACTCCTTGCTGACGCCCATGAAGCGCTGCAGCAGCGAGTGGTGCTCCGCGATCTGCTGGAGCATCGGGGTCGCGGGGCGCATCGGCTGCTCGCTCATCGGTCGATCTCTCCGACCACGATGTCGATCGAGCCGAGGGTGACCACGGCGTCCGGCAGCGAGGCGCCGCGCGCGAGTTCGCGCAGGAGCGAGAGGTTGATCAGCGACGGCGCGCGCAGGTGGAAGCGATACGGTGCGGGCCCGCCGTCCGAGACGAGGTAGA
>CANFFZ010000164.1 GCA_947446155.1 Chloroflexota bacterium
ACCCTGAATCAGCGCCGCCGCTGCGTCGAACGACATCCGACGACGCTCGTACTCCTCGCGCCAACCGGCCATCGCGACCTCCTCCGCGCTCCATCACCATGATTGTGATGGAGCGCGGGAATGGTACGTCCCGCGCGCAAGCAGCGGGAAGCGAGGCAGATTCGTCAGATTGGGGAATCGGATGGCTACGGACGGCGGGCGGAGACCCCGGCGTACCCGCCACCAGCCGTCGAGGGCCGGCCGGGCAGTGGTACCGGCATACCAGCCTCGAACACGCGAGGTGCCTGCCGCCCGAAGGTGTACTTCGGGTTCAGCAGCCCGACCAGGATCAGGAAGCCGATCACCATCGAGCCTTGCAGGATGAACAACGTCGACGCGCCGATGTGGTCGGCGACGATGCCGAGCGGCGCCGCCATGATCGGCATCGCGCTGAAAGTGAGCATGTTGATGCTCATCACGCGGCCGTAGTACTGCGGCTCCGCCGCGTCCATGATCATCGTGCTGTTCAGCGTCTGGTACGCCGTCAGGAAGAGGCCCAGCACCAGCGTCGCCGCGATCGCGCCACCGAAGCCGAACGGCCCGGACAACACCGCCATCAGCACCAGCCCACCACCGCCGAGGATCCCGGAGATCCACTGCAGCAGCGGTTTGCGGTCGAAGCTCGTGACGGTCGCGATCGCGAGCGAACCGGCGAGCGCGCCGATTCCGGAGATCGACTGCAACCAGCCGAAGGCTTCCTCCGACTGGCCGAGGTCACGCTGGACGAAGCCGGCCATCAGCATGACGTACGGCATCGCGAAGAAGGTGGTGATAAACATCATCCCCATCAGCAGGCGCAGCGTGCTGTTCTTCATCACGTACGACAGACCGCCGCCGATCTCCGTGAGCACGTTGGACGGCGCACGGTTCGCACGCGCCTCGGCGCCCAGGCCAGACGGCACGGTGAGCATCGTCAGTGTCGCCAGCACGTAGACCACAGCCTGCGCCGCATAGGCCCACTCGAGCCCCCAGGCGCCCGCGATCACACCGGCGAGGGCCGGACCGAAGAGGCGGGTGCCGTTCATTGCGGTGTTGGACATCGCGATGGCACTCATCATGTTCTCAGGCCCAACGACCTCCGCCATCAACGGCGTGCGCGCTGGCATCCCAAGGGCGGAGAGCGTCCCCTGCAAGAGGCCGACGATGAACAGAATCTCGAAGGTCATCGTGCCCATCGCCACCATGACGGCGGTGACCACGGCCAGGAGGCCGATCAGCGTGTTGGTGACGAGCGTCAGGTTCCGCTTGTCGACGCGATCCGCGATCGCCCCTCCCACGAGAGAGAACGCGAGCATCGGCAGCCCGAAGGCGAGCGAGATCGTCCCGATCGCGGTAAACGAGTGCGTCAATTCCCACGCGAGCAGCGCCCGCGCCACCATCAGCATCTGCATGCCGGTGAACGCGAAGGCCGACGAGACCCACAGCTGGCGATAGATCGGGTACTTGAAGACCACGAGCGCTGCGCGCATCGATGGCCGCTGGCCATGACCCATCGGGCCGCCGCGTGCCATTGCCATCGAGTACCTCCGAGCGCTGGTGGAAGTACGCATCGTAAGAAACGCCCAACCCTACCGTCAACGTCAAGATTCGCTCTGTATGCCTCGTTGACAGTCCCTGCCCATCAGGACTTTCATCCGCCCGCTGCTCCAGCAGACAGGCGGTCGGTATGCCTCCCGCAGCCCTCTCCGACATCCGCGTCCTCGACCTGTCGCGGCCCGTCGGCCAATACGCCGGCCTCCTCCTCGCCGACCTTGGCGCTGACGTAATCAAAGTCGAGCCGCCCGAGGGCGACCCGGCGCGCCGCTGGGCCCCTTCGCTCCCTGGCGTCCCCGCGATCGAGGCCTCGGTCCCCTTCGTCCTGCTCAACGCCAACAAGCGAGGCGTAACCCTCGACCTCGCGAGCGACAGCGGTTGCGCGGCTCTTCTCCGCCTCCTCGCGTCGACGGACGTGCTCCTCGAATCGTGGACGCCGAGCGAGGCGGCGCGCCTGGGGCTCACCGACGAGGTGCTGCGTGCCGCGAGGCCTGACCTGATCCACGCCTCGATCACTGGGTGGGGCTCCACCGGCCCGTACGCGGAATGGGCCTACGCCGACATCGTCGCAAACGCGATGTCCGGGGTGATGACGCTGGCAGGGTTCGTGGACGGGCCACCCGAGCAACTGCCCGACCATCAGGGCTACCACGCCGCCTCGATCAACGCGGCAGCCGGCGTGCTTGCCGCGCTCCTGCACCGCGACGCGACGGGCGAGGGCCAGCGCGTCGAAGCCTCGATGTTCGAGTCGCTGCTGATGGCGGAGGAGACCGCCATGCAACAGGCGGACACCCTGGGCACGGATCGAGCACGCACCGGCGGTCAGGGTGCGCTCGGCTTCAAGATGCCGGGCCTCGGTATCTACGAAACCACCGACGGCCACGTCTACGCGATGTGTACGGGTAGCGTGGGCTCCGGCTTCCCCGGCCTCGTCCAACTGATGCGCGCCCTCGACGGTTCGACGCGGCTCGACGAGGAGCCGTACGCCTCGCTCATCGCGACCTCATTCAACACGTCGCAGCTCATGGGGCTGATGGAAGACCCCGCCCGCGCGCCCACCGTCCGCGCGATGCTGGGCGAAATCGAAGCGGAGGTCATCGCGTTCTTCGGGCGGCACCCGAAGGAAACGGTCTACGTCCGTGGACAGGAACTGCGCGTGCTGGTCGGCGCGGTCAACGGCCCGGCGGACATCCTCGCCTCCACCCAACTCGCAGCACGTGACTGGTGGCGAGACATCGAAGACCCGGCGCGCGGCCACCTGCGCTACCCCGGCTTCCCGTGGGCACTCGCCGGCACGCCCGCCACCCTGCGCCGCCCCGCGCCGACCCTCGGCCAGCACACGGACGAGGTCCTAGCTGAGATCGGCGGTACACGATGAGCAGCGCTCCCCGTGCCCTCGATGGCGTGAAGGTCCTCGACCTCACCTGGTTCGGCGCCGGGCCGATCGCGACGCGCGCCCTCGCGAACATGGGCGCGGACGTCGTGCGGGTGGAGACGGCAAAGCGGCCGGACGGGCTGCGCCTCGTGGGGCCGAGGCCGCCGGGCAACGTCAGCCTGAACGCGAGCGGCTACTACAACAACTTCAACGCGGAAAAGCGCTCGATCACCATCGACCTCACGACCGAGCGCGGCCACGAACTCGGCCTCGACCTCATCCGCTGGGCCGACGTCATGATGACCAACATGACGATGCGCGCCGTGCGCCAGATCGGGATGACCTGGGACGTCGTGCAGCGCACCAACCCCGGGATCGTCGCCATGTACCAGCCGATGCAGGGCCTCACCGGCCCCCACACGGAGTTCGTCGGCTTCGGTGCGGTGCTATCCGCCGTGTGTGGCGTCAACGACCTCGCTGGCTTCGAGGGCGCACCACCGATCGGTGTCGGCTCC
>CANFFZ010000165.1 GCA_947446155.1 Chloroflexota bacterium
ATCGGTGTCGGCTCCAACTACCCGGACTATGTCGTGAACCCGATGCACGCCGTGATCGCGCTGCTCGCCGCCCTCCGACATCGACGGCGCACCGGCGAGGGCCAACTGATCGACATGTCACAACTGGAGTCTTCGGCCGCCGCGCTCTCGACGCCGGTCTTCGCCGAGGCGAACGGCGCTGCCTACCCGCGACAGGGCAACCGCTCGCCGTACGCCGCCCCCCACGGCGCCTACCGCACCGCCGAGGCCGCTGACCGCGCCGACCGCTGGCTCGTGCTCGCCTGCCTCGAAGAGGCGCACTGGCAAGCCGCCGCACGCGCGATGGGCCACCCGGAGTGGGCCACCGATGCGCGCTTCGCTAGCGTCGCCGCCTCAAGGCGAATGAGGACGCCCGCGACGCCCTCGTCGCCGCGTGGGCCGCCGAGCAGCACGGGCCGACGGCGCTCGGCGCCCTACAGGAGGCAGGGGTCCCGGCCGGCCTCGTCCAGCGCGCCTCCGAGGTGCTCGCCGACCCGCACCTGAAGGCGCGCGAGTACTACGCCTACCTCGACCATCCGGAGCCGGCTGTCAGCGTGCGTGCCTACGACGGCCCGCCGGTCCGGCTGTCCGCGACGCCGGTCGAACTGCGCCGCGCCGCCCCACTCCTCGGCGAGCACACCATCGAGATCGCCACGACGATCCTCGGGCTGTCGGAGGACGAAACGGCAGCGCTCATCGCGGAGCAGGTGCTGCACTAGCCCCCGCGTAACGAATCGCAATCCACTGCTGTGCATCACGGACGCGGCGGACATTCTGCCCTGTGGATGAGTTATCCCCGGCTGCAATGCCTTCGCGATGCCCTTTCACAGCGGAGTGGACGCGGGCCGCACTCTCGTGATTACTTACGATCCGTAACGAACTCGAACGGAGCCCCCGATTTCCCTCCCCCTGCCCGACGCCGCGCGCGATCTGCTCAACAAACCCGCCGCGCACGCCCTCGTGATCACCAGCAACAAGGACGGTTCGCCGCACGCCACGCTGGTCTGGGTCGAGGAGCGCGATGGCGCCCTGACCTTCAACACCGCGACCGGGCGTCGCAAGTGGTTCAACATGCGCCGCACCCCGCACATCGCCGTCTCCGTAGAGGATCCCGACGCGCCTCGCACCTACGCGGTGTTCGAGGGCGCCGCCGTCCTCTCCGAGGAGGGCGCGAACGACCAGATCAACCGCCTGTCGAAGAAGTACACCGGCCGTGAGTCGTACGGCGGCTTCAACGAGAAGGAGCGCCGCGTCTCCGTCCGCCTGGACCTCGACAAGATCAGCGGAATGGGTGCTTGGATCGCCAAGTAGCGCCACAAGCACCCGGCGGGCGCCCAGCCTCGATGCCCTCTCGCGCGAACCGGCGTCCCCGTCGTAGCCTGCGGGCAACACGACGCGGACGCTCTGCGAGAGCCGAGGAGAGCCCCGATGCCGCTTGACCCGAAACTGTCTGGTGAAGGTGCCGACTGGATCGCTGAGATGCTCAGCGGCGAACTCGACTCGTTCGTCCCATCCGAACTCTGCGACATCGTCATGGAAGCGGAGCGGAAGATGCGGGACGAGACCGGCGACCAGCGCATGCCCCACGAGGAGATGGCGAAGCGCCTGATGGCGCAGTTCGAGGCCGACCCGGATATCCCGACGCAAGAGGGCGCCGTCTCCGAGTACCTCGTACGCGAGATCCTGCACTGGGAGGACGAATTCCTCGTGCTGGCCGGCATCCCTCGGGACGTCCGCCGCTAACCGCGGTCTGCGCTAGCGCGGTACCGGCACCCCGTCGCGGATCGCCTTCAGGCGTCGCACGTTCTCGAGGTCGGGGCCGTCACCCTTCGGACTCTTCTCTGTCGCCATGCCGGGCACCTCCAGCAGGAACGCCTTGCTGGCGAACGCCGGATGCCCCATCAGCAACTCGAACGCCTCAACGCCGAGGAAGCCGTCGCCGATGTTCTCGTGGCGGTCGCGGAAGCCGCCTAGCGGCGTCTTCGAGTCGTTCGCATGCACCACCGCGAGCCGGTCGAGGCCGATCTCGCCGTCGTACTCCGCCAGTGCCGCCTTCAGGCCGTCCTTCGTGCGGATGTCGTACCCGGCCGCAAACGAGTGGCAGGTGTCGAGGCACGTCGCAAGCCTCGGCGAGTTCACGGTGCGCAGCAGTGTGCCGAGGTCGGAGAACTTCGTCCCGATCGTGCCGCCCTGCCCCGCCATCGTCTCGAGCGCGAGCAGTGGCCCTGCCGGCGCGGCATCGAGGATGCGCTGGAGCGAGTCGACGACGCGGTCGAGCACGGCCGCGAGGCCGAGCCCCTTGTGCGAGCCGGTGTGCAGCACGATGCCCTCGGCGCCGATCGCCGCGCCCACGGTCATCGCGTTCACGACACTTGTGACGGACTTCTCGATCATCAGCGGGTCTTCCGAGGCGAGGTTGGCGAGGTAGATGTTGTGGATCCACACCTGCCCCAGCCCGGACTCCGCACGGCGCGCCTTGAACTGGGCAATCGCCGCATCGGTGTGCTTGGTGGGTCGCCAGGTCTGGGGCGCGCTCTCGAAGATCTGGCACGCCTCCGCCTCGATGGCGAGCGCACGGTCGATGGCGGTGAAGATGCCGCCCGAGGAAGAAACGTGTCCGCCGACCTGGATCGCCATCGTCAGCCCCCTAAGACGCCCATCGTAACTCCAGCCGCCGAGACAGGCCGTTGATAAGTCGCGGCTCGCGACGCTGCGCAAGGCGTCCCCGGTGCCGATATTCGTAAAGGACCGCAGGCGGCGGGTCTGACCTCGGAGGGGCGAGATGGACAGCGACATCTGGGGTCGCCGCGCGGAACGCAGCCTGGCGCGACGAGGATCAGCCCTCGTGGTCGTCTCGGAAGCCCGTGCGGCCCGCGCGACGGCCTACCTGCTCCAGGAGTTCGACTACACCGTGGATGGCGGCGTCACCGCCTCCGAGGCCCTCGACTGGCTGGAGCGCGCTCGGTACGACCTCATCGTCGCTGGCGGCCCTGAAGCCTCCGTGCCCGGATACGCCCGCGCCCTCCGGCGGGCCGCGCCGAACAGCCGCATCCTGCTCCTGGCATCCGGTGATGCCGTCCCCTCCGCCCAGGCAATCCGCGTGGAACTGCTCCCCCCGCCCTACGAGGTGAACGCGATTGCCGAGCGCCTCGCGACCTGAGGGGCACCGGGCACAGAAACAGCGCACCCGCCCTCGCGAATCTGGTTGCTGGCGCGGCAGGCCGTTGGTAAGGTGGCCCCGGAACCGCGCGGACCGAGAGGCACCGTCTTGCCGTACACGATCATCGAGACCTGCATCGGCTGCACGGCCTGTGTGAAGAAGTGCCCGGTCGAGGCCATCTCCGGCCGGCGCAACGAGATTCACATCATCGACGAGGAACTCTGCATCAACTGCGGAGCCTGTGGCGCGGTCTGCCCGCCTGAGGC
>CANFFZ010000166.1 GCA_947446155.1 Chloroflexota bacterium
GGGCGTCTTCACCGGGGCGCTCGCCGCGCTCGCCAACCCTGCCTACAGCGCCATCCTGCCGAGGCTCATCGACATGCGCACGATGGCGAGCGCCGTCGCGATGGTCTCGACCGTGTGGAACACGATGCGAGTGGTAGGGCCAGCCCTCGCCGGAGTGCTGATCGCGGTCATCGGGATCGGGCAGGCGTTCTTCGTCACGGCAGCGGGGTTCGCGATCTCTACCGTGCTCGTGCAGCTCGTCCCGCTGAAGCCGATTGCACCTCGACCGCCCGGGCCTGACGGCGGGATGCTCGAGGGCATCCGGCACATCGCGCGGGAGCCGATCTTCCTCGCGACGATCGGGTTGTCGTTCTTCACCTCGGTCTTTGGTGGGTCGTACCAGGCACTGCTGCCGATCTTCGCGGACGACATCCTGGACGTCGGGCCGACCGGCTTCGGCTGGATGGAAGCGGCTGCCGGTGTCGGCGGGTTCCTCGGGACGTTCGCGATCATTCGTGTCGGCACGGGCGGCCGGGCCGGGATGACGATGTCGCTGGCGGCTGCGCTCTTCGGCATCTTCATCGCCGGGTTCGCGTACTCACGGAACTTCCCGCTCTCGCTCATCCTGCTGTTCGCGGGCGGCTTCGTCTCGTCGATGTACCTCAACCTAGGCATGACCACGCTGCAGCTGCGCGTCCCGGATGAACTTCGAGGGCGCGTGATGGGTGTCTGGTCGATGACCTACTTCATGGCCCAACTCGGTGGGCTGCCCGCCGGCATCATGGCGCAGTGGCTGGGGGCGCCCGCCTCAGTGGCGCTCGGGGCGCTGTCGGTCACGGCGTTCGCGCTGATCGTGCTGGTGTCCGCTCCGGCGCTCCGGGGGATGTCCACGATGGCGGCCGAGCCAGCCCGAGCGGGCGGCGGATAGCCCTCGACTCCCCTGCCCTGCTTCGGAATTACTGCGGGAACGCGACCAGCGAAGTCGTCGACTGGATGCCATCCAGTGTGCGGATGCGGTCCGCGAGGATGCCCGGCACCTGCTGGAGCGTCTCCGTCTCGATGATCGCGACGAGGTCATACGGCCCCATGACCTCGTGGACCTCCAGGACGTGAGGGAGCGCGCGGATCTGCTGGGCGACCTTCCGAGTGGCCTCGGGCTGTGTGACAACGAGTACAAACGCCTTGATCACGAGGCCTCCGGGGGAAGCGAACTGCGAAACGCACACCAAGCCATCGGGGGGAAGGGCCCCATTGTAGGAGTCCTCCGGACGGCTTCACGGCGCGGTGAGATATCGACGAAGTCACAACTGCTGATCCCGTGCGCGGTATGCTGCTCGCTGATACTATGACCCCCCGGAAGACCTGATTCGCCCCCCCCCCGCTGAATGGCCGCCTCCCCGCGCCGTTGAGTCTAGGTGCGAGTGCGGCCAATAATGAACGCGATACCCAAGCGCGACGCAGTCGCGCAGCCGTATCGGATGGAGCCCCCGCGCACGCGGGCCTGACGACGCGCATCGACCGGGGGTTGGTCGAGCGCGACGCAGTGCAGGGAAGTCGGACACCAACATGAGCAGCAAGAACCTCGTCGTCCGCTTCGCGGGTGAAGGCGGGCAGGGCGTTGTCGGTGGTGCGGACCTAATGGCGTCCGCGGCGGCCACCGGCGGGTATCACGTCCTGACGTTCTCGACGTTCCCTTCGCAGATCAAGGGTGGCCCCGCGTGGGGCCAGGCGCGCGTCTCGAGCGAGCCCATCCTCACGCCAGGTGACTGGCTCGATGTGCTCGTCGCGCAGAACCAGTACGCCTACGACACCAACCTGCCGGACCTGCGTGAGGGCGGCATCGTCGTCTACAACTCCGAAGAGTTCGAGGTCGCGGGTAACAGCCGCGCGTACGGCATTGCTGCCGACAAGATGGCGCGCGAAGCCGGTAACCCCCTCGCGTCCACCATCATCCTGATCGGTGCCGTCGCGCAGATGGCCAGCATCGACATCGAGGCCATCGAGGCGTTCATCGTGAAGCGCTGGACGCGAGGCCGCGCGAGCGACAAGCAGATCATCGACGGCAACATCGCGGCCCTGCGGATGGGTGCGGAAGAAGGACGCAAGTCCGGCCTCACCGTCACCCCGCTCGACGCGCCGCCGACGCACTCCGAGCCGCGCGTCATGATCCGTGGGTTCGAGGCGGCATGCCTCGGTGCGATCGCCGCCGGCCTCGACACGTTCATCGGCTACCCGATCTCCCCGGCCACGACGATGCTCACGTACATGGAGCAGAACCTGGTCGGCCTGGACAAGTTCGTTGGTCAGGCCTCGTCCGAGATCGAATCGATCGCTTCGCTCGTGGGCGCGGGCTTTGCTGGCCGCAAGGTGATGACCTCGACGGCTGGCCCCGGCCTCAGCCTGATGGGCGAAGGCTTGGGCCTCGCCTGGATGGCGGAGATCCCGCTGGTCGTCTGCGACGTGCAGCGAGGTGGCCCTGCCACCGGCCTGCCGACGAAGACCGAGCAGTCCGACCTCTTCGCGGCCATCAACCCCGGCCACGGTGACATGAGTGTCCCGGTCATCGCCCCCGGAAACCCGGAGGAGGCTTTCTGGGCCGCCGGGCACGCGGTGAACTGGGCCGAGCGCTACCAGGGCCCGGTCATCCTGCTGTCGGAAGCGTCGATCGCCGAGCGGGCACAGGACATTGCAATCCCGGACGCCTCGAAGGTGCTGATCGAGCACCGCATGGTCTCGGACGGCAAGATGGGCAACCGCCGCTACGCCGGCGAAGGTGTCACTCCCTTCCCGGTCCCGGGTGGCCCCGGTGCGTACGTCGCCAACGGCTCCGAGCACGACGAGGAGGGTGACACCACCCACCTCCCGGACGTCCACGTCACGATGACCGACCGGCGCTTCGCCAAGTTGAAGGTGCTCGAAGACGGTACCTTCGAGGCCGAGCGCACCGGCGCCTCGATCGCCCTGCTCCCGTGGGGTGGTTCGAAGGGTGCAGCACTGGCTGCCTGGAACGAACTCACCGCGGACGGCGTGGACATCGGCTGGTACTACACGATGTTCCTCAACCCGCTGCCGCCCGCACTCCTCGAGGCGCTGCAGGCCAAGCGGCTCGTGCTGGTGCCGGAGTTGAACTACCTCGGGCAGTTCGCTTCGCGGCTCCGCTCGATGGGTGTGAACGCGCAGGCGATCACGCAGTACACCGGCCTCCCCTTCAAGGAGGCGGATCTGAAGTCCGCGATCCGTGAGCGCATGGGCGCCCTCGCCGCCAAGTAGTCTGAGTCAGTCGAGCGTCCCGTCCCGTCCTCGGGGCGGCGCAGGAAGTCAGGGATCGACGATGAGCAAGCGCAACCCGACGTACGACTTCAAGTGGTGCCCCGGCTGTGGTGACTTCGGTGTGAAGGTCGCCATCGAGCAGGCCCTCGCCCGCCGCGCGGTGGAGAACCA
>CANFFZ010000167.1 GCA_947446155.1 Chloroflexota bacterium
GTGGAGCACGAGGGCTACGACCCGATCTTGAAGGAACTGGGAATCGCCTCGGCGGAGACACCCGTCGCGGAAGGGGCCGCTCGATGACCACCACGGACGCACGCAGCACCGTCGGCGAGTACAAGTGGGGCTTCCACGATGACGAGAAGCCGCTCTTCATGGCCGAAAAGGGCCTGACCGAGGACGTCATCCGCGGCATGTCCAAGATGAAGGACGAGCCGGCGTGGATGCTGGAGTACCGCCTCGACGCCTTCGAGCAGTTCAAGAAGTTGTCCGACCCGAAATGGGCCGGCAGCGCTGAACTGCTCGCGAGTCTCGACTTCGCGGACATCCATTACTACGTCCGTGCCACGGACAAGGACTCCTCGAAGTGGGAGGACGTCCCGCAGTACATCAAGGACACCTTCGACAAACTCGGTATCCCCGAGGCGGAGAAGCAGTTCCTGGCCGGCGCTGGCGCCCAGTACGACTCCGAGGTCGTCTACCACAACATCCGCGAAGACCTCGAGAAGTTGGGCGTGATCTTCCTGGGCATGGACCAGGGGCTCCGCGAGTACGAGGACATCGTCCGCGAGTACTTCGGCACCATCGTGCCGTCAGGCGACAACCGCTTTGCCGCGTTGAACTCGGCCGTGTGGTCGGGTGGCTCGTTCATCTACGTGCCCAAGGGCGTGAAGGTGGACGTGCCGCTGCAGGCCTACTTCCGCATCAACACAGAGAACATGGGCCAGTTCGAGCGCACCCTGATCATTGCTGACGAGGGCTCGCAGATTCACTACGTCGAGGGCTGCACGGCCCCCACGTACAGCACGGACTCACTGCACTCGGCCGTCGTCGAGATCATCGTGAAGAAGGGCGCTCGCGTCCGCTACACGACGATCCAGAACTGGTCGAACAACGTCTTCAACCTCGTCACGAAGCGCGCCTACGCCTACGAGGACGCGATCATGGAGTGGGTGGACGGCAACCTCGGCTCCAAACTGACGATGAAGTACCCCTCGGTCTACCTGATGGGCGAGCGCGCCCACGGCGAGATCCTCTCGCTGGCTTTTGCGGGCGACGGGCAGCACCAGGACGCCGGTGGCAAGATCGTCCACGTCGCGCCGAATACGACGAGCGCGATCATCTCGAAGTCGGTGTCGCGCGGCTCCGGCCGTACCTCGTACCGCGGCCTGCTGAAGGTCCACGAGGGTGCGGAGAACTCCAGCAGCACCGTGCGCTGTGACGCGCTGCTGCTCGACACGCTGTCTCGCTCAGACACCTACCCGACGATGGAGATCGACGAGGAGCGCGTGAACATCGGCCACGAGGCCTCTGTCTCCAAGCTCGGCGTCGACCAACTCTTCTACCTGATGTCGCGAGGCATCAAGGAGGAAGAGGCCGCGAAGATGGTCGTGAACGGCTTTGTTGAGCCGATCGTGAAGGAACTCCCCATGGAGTATGCGATCGAACTCAACCGCCTGATCGAACTGCAGATGGAAGGTTCGGTGGGCTAGTGGCCACCTCAACCGCAACCTACGCCGAGGCCGCAGCCGTTGAGGCGGCGCGTGGCCGCGGCGAGCCGGACTGGCTCGTCAACGCGCGCGCGGAGGCCGCCCGTGCCTTCGCTGCCACCTCGATGCCCGCGCCGTCGCTGCGCCCGTGGAAGTACACGGACGTGACCGCGCTCGACATCGAGGCGTTCGTACCGGACGCGGCGTTCGCGCCGCGTGTGACCGGCACCGCCCCAGCGGGCGGCTTCGCTGGCACGCTGGCTGCGGGCCTGGCCACGCACGCCGAGGTCGTCCACACCCACCTCGGTGCCGTCGTACCGGGCACCGAGGGCAAGTTCACAGCAGCCAACGCAGCCCAGTGGCGCGAGGGCGTCCTGGTACACGCCCCACGTGGCAAGGCGTTCGACGCGCCCGTGACCGTGCACGTCGAGGGTCGCGAAGGCGCGATCTTCCCGCGCATCCTGATCGTCGCCGAAGCGGCGAGCGAAGTGTCCATCATCCTGCGCACGTCCTCCACAGCGGCCGCGCTGCTCGTGGTGGGGGTGATCGAGGTGGTCGCGCAGGCGGACAGCCGCGTGCGGCTGCTCATCGACACACGCTGGGGTGCCGCCACTCAGGAGTTCACGACATTGCGCGCGAAAATCGGCCGTGGCGCCGACGTGCAGGTCGGCACGATCGCCCTCGGAGGGCTGATCGTGAAGCACGCCGTCGAGGCGCTGATGGAGGGCGAGGGCTCTACCTCACGCATTCGAGGCGTGGCGGTCGGCGACAAGGAACAGCACTTCGACTTCGTTACGCTGCAGGAGTTGATTGGTCCGAAGTCCACCTCCGAGGTGGAGATCAAGACCGCCCTCGCGGGGGCCTCGCGGTCGATCTACTACGGCCTCACGCGCGTGGAGACCACGGCGGTGGGTGCCTCGGCCAACCAGGAGAACCGCAACCTGCTGCTCTCCCCGCGTGCGAAGGCGGACGCGGACCCCGTCCTGGAGATCCTCACCAACGAGGTGATCCGCTGCGGCCACGGCGCGACCGTGGGTCCCCTGGACAAGGACGCCCTCTTCTACCTCCAGAGCCGAGGACTGGACATGCGCCAGTCCCTCACGCTGCTGGTCACCGGTTTCTTCCAGTCCGTCCTCTCTGGCCTCGACGCCCCCGGGCTGGTCGAGGAACTGGAGACCGCGCTGCGCGAGAAGCTGGCGACCGCCGAACTGACGTAGGCGGCGTTTCGATGGCCAAAGAGCGTGTGGCGGCGGCCTCGGACATCCCGACGGGCGAGGTGCGTGTCGTGCAGTGCGGCGCGCGCTCGATGGCGGTGTCTAACGTGGACGGCACGCTCTACGCCATCGACAACCGTTGCACGCACGACAACGGGCCGCTGGGCGAGGGACGGCTGCGCAACGGGCGCATCCTCTGCCCCCGCCACGGTGCCGCCTTCGACGCCCGGACCGGCCGCGTCCTCAGCCTCCCCGCCGTGAAGAACGTCGCGGCGTACGAGGTCACCGTGGACGGTGACGACGTGTACATCGACTGCCCTGATGCAGGAGGCGCCTCGTGACCTCGATTGCCGGACTGCCACGGGTGGAGCATCTGCCGTACGACATCGCGCGGATCCGCCGCGACTTCCCGATCCTGAAGCGGGAAGTCGCTTCCGGCGCGCAGTTGGTCTACCTGGACAACGCGGCGACGAGCCAGCGGCCGGTACAGGTGCTCGCCGAGATCACGCGCTTCTACCGCGACCACAACGCCAACATCCACCGAGGCGTCCACACGCTCTCCGTTGAGGCGACCGAACTCTACGAACAGGCGCGCGCGAAGGTCGCCCGCTTCATCGGCGCGTCCGACCCGCGCGAGATCATCTTCACGCGCAACACGACCGAGGCGATCAACCTCGTCGCGCACTCCTGGGCGCGGAA
>CANFFZ010000168.1 GCA_947446155.1 Chloroflexota bacterium
CTCATACGTCGGCATAGAACCTCCCCGAACCCGGTCACCCCGAGTCTAGGCACCCCCCGCCAGACGGGACAACGACCGCAGCACGAGCGCCAAGTCCGATGTGGCACTCAGCGTGCCCTCGGGGCCATCGACACCCGGCCTGAGATCTGAGTCGGTTCGACTCAGATCTCAGTGCGACGGGCGTGCGGAACCCCCGTGCGGGAGGCCTGAGGTACCTCTCGACCCTCGGTCGCGACCGCCGCCCCCGTCCTGATCGAATCTAGCGTGCCTGTTTCACGTGAAACATATGTTCTCATCGGCTTTTCTTGGGGATAGCTCGATCTCTCCGGAACGTTGGCGTCTCCGCCACCCCTGCCCCATACTCAACCGAGTCACGAGAACAGGTGAGCCACCGTCCTGCCCGGGCGTCCAGCACGGGTAAATCTATACGGAGGCCGCGCGAGAAAGAGAGGCAGCGATGGCTGCAGGCGTCAGCATGCGTCAGATGCTGGAGGCCGGAGTTCACTTCGGCCACCAGACCCGTCGATGGAACCCCCACATGGGGCGCTTCATCTTCACCGCCCGTAACGGCATCCACATCCTGGACCTCGCACTCACGGTCAAAGGCCTCGACGCCGCCGTGACCAAGGTGCAGGAGGTCGTCTCCGCGGGCGACCAGGTGCTCTTCATCGGCACCAAGAAGCAGGCCCGCGGCATCATCATCGCCGAGGCCACCCGCGCCGGGCAGCCGTACGTCACCAGCCGCTGGCTCGGTGGCACGCTCACCAACTTCATCACCGTCAGCCGCCGCATCGAGTACTTCAAGAGCCTCGAAGCCCGCATCAAGGCCGGCGAAGAAGTCCTGGACGCCGAGGGCCTCACCAAGCGCGAGCAGATGATGCTGGCGAAGGACTACGAGCGCCTCGAGCGCGCCTTCGGTGGCCTGCGCAACATGACCCGCCTCCCCGGCGCCGTCTTCGTCGTCGACCCGACGATGGAGACGAACGCCGTCCAGGAAGCCCGCCGTGCCGGCGTCCCGATCATCGCCATGTGCGACACGAACGCGGACCCGGACCACGTTGACTTCCCGATCCCGTCGAACGACGACGCGATCCGCGCCATCCAGTTGATGACGGGCCGCATCGCGGACGCCGTCCTCGAGGGCGTCGCGGTCGGCGAAGTCGAGCAGCAGTACCAGGCCGCGCGGGAGTAGTCCGCGCTCACCTTCGGGCGTGCGGTAGACCCGTGCGCCCGCATCCCCGCCCGACCGGCATGGTCGGGCCAGCCGAGGAGCATGACTGTGGCTATCAGCACTGAGGACGTGAAGCGGCTCCGCGAGGAGACCAGCGCGGGCGTCATGGACGCGAAGAAGGCGCTTGAAGAGGCCGGCGGCGACTTCAACAAGGCGAAGGAACTCCTCCGCGAGCGCGGCGTCGCCGCTGCCGCGAAGCGATCCGACCGGGAGACCGGTCAGGGCATCGTGGAGGCTTACATCCACGGCCAGGGTCGCATCGGCGCCATTGTGGAACTCCAGTGTGAGACGGACTTCGTCGCCCGCACGGACGCGTTCAAGGGCCTTGCCCGCGACATCGCGATGCAGGTCGCAGCGATGAACCCGAGTGCCCTCACGGTCGAGGAGGTCCCCGCGGACGCCCCCGGCACGAAGGAGGAGAATGCCCTCCTGACGCAGGCCTTCATCAAGGACGGCAAGAAGTCCATCGCCGACCTCGTCCAGGACGTGATCTCCACCACCGGCGAGAACGTGCGCATCGCCCGCTTCTCCCGCTTCGAGATCGGCGGCAAGTAGCCGCCTCACGGCAGCCATTCGAGGGCGAGCGCCCCGGCAGGATTGCGGTACGCTCGCCCTCAACCTCACCACCGCGCAGTCCTGGAGGTCGCGATGACCGACGAGATCCTCCTTGAAGCCGAAGGCAAGATGGAAGGCGCTGTGAACGCCTTCGAGCGTGACCTCACGGGCGTACGCACTGGTCGCGCCTCCACTGCCCTCGTCGAGCACCTGATGGTCGATGTGTACGGCGCGAAGATGACCCTCATCCAACTCGCCAACCTCGCCACCCCCGAGGCGCAGTTGATCAGCATCACTCCGTTCGATCGCACCACGGTCGACGCGATTATCAAGGCGATCCAGGCGTCCGACATCGGCATCACGCCGAACAGCGACGGGCGGGTCATCCGTCTCCCAATCCCCCCGCTCACAGAACAGCGGCGCAAGGAGATGACGAAGCAAGTCCACACCAAGACCGAGGAAGCACGCGTCTCCGTCCGCAACATCCGTCGCCACGCCAACGACGAGATCAAGAAGGCCGTCAAGGACGGTACTTCCGAGAACGAGGGCGACAACGCCACCGCGGAGATCGAGCGCCTCACCCAGCAGTACGTCGAGCAGATCGAAGCGATGGCACGGGAGAAGGAGCGCGAGCTCCTGACGGTCTAGGACGGTGCTGCGTCAGCGCCTGCTGGTCGCGGCGGTCGGGCTTCCGCTCCTCGCCCTCCTCCTCGCGGCTCCGGAACCGGTCTTCGCCGCCGCCGTCACGCTCATCCTCGCCGCCGCCGCCTTCGAGATGGCCCGCGCCGCGAGCCCGGAGTCGGCCCCCACCTACGCGATGTCCACGGCTGCCGCCGTCGCGCTGTTCGCCGCGGCCTCGCGCGCCGTGCCGGACTTCCCCGTGCTGCCGTTCGCCGGGATGGCCGCCGTCAGCCTCGCACTCCTCCTCCACCCGCGAGGCCGGATCGCCGCGACCAACGCTGGCTGGTGGCTCGGCACGACGCTCTATGTGGCCCTCGGCGCACACGTGATCCTCCTACGCGGGATCGAGAACGGCCGCGAGTGGTGCATCGTGCTCCTCGCCACCACGTTCGTCACCGATACGGGCGCGTATGCCGTGGGGCGACTGTTCGGGAAGCACCTGCTGTGGCCGGCCGTCTCACCGAAGAAGACGTGGGAGGGCGGCGTCGGCGGGCTCGTGTTCGGTGCGATCGCGTTCATCGTCGCGCACGGGGCATTCGACCTCGGCCTCAGCCATCGGGCGGCAGCAGTCGCAGTCCTGCTGCCGGTCGCAGCGATCACGGGTGACCTACTGGAGTCGGCGCTCAAACGAAAGATGGATGTGAAGGACATGTCCGGCTGGCTCCCCGGGCACGGGGGGCTGCTCGATCGCCTCGACTCCATCCTCATCGTCGGCGTCTGCCTATACTGGTCTGTGCGATGGCTGTAGCACCCCACCTCAGCGCAGACGCCATCGCAACGAGCGCAGGCACGCCATGATCCGGCTCGCGATCCTCGGTTCTACCGGTTCCGTCGGCCAGCAAGCGCTCGATGTCGTGCGTGCGCTGCCCGATGCCTTCGAGGTGGTCGCACTCGCCGCGGGCGGCAACGCGTGCCTGCTGCACGCCCAGGC
>CANFFZ010000169.1 GCA_947446155.1 Chloroflexota bacterium
TCATCTTCTCCACCATGGCCTGCACTTCTTTGCAGCGTGCCTCGGTGGTCTGGATGCCGCCGTGCTGGATGACGTGCCGGGTGAGGGTGCGGAACATGGCCATCCGCTGCCCTGTCGGCATATCAAACCTGCGGCCGGTTTGTCCGTGTCGCATTCGATCTGTCCTCTCGCGTGACGCCCCGCGGCGCTACGCGCGCTTCGCTACTTCTCGCCCCGGTTGGCTTCTTTGAGGGCTTCCATCAATGCTGCACCGAGCGCAGAGACCTGCTCGGTGTCGCCGTCCTGGTCGTCGAGGTCTTCGTCATCGTCGTCGTCCATGTCGGACATCGAGGCGGAGGAGGACATCTCGGAGGGGGCAGCACGACGCGACTCCGAACGGGGGGCCGGGAAGCCGTGGCCGACCAGTTTCTCCCGCAGTTCGAAGTAGGACTTCTCACCGAAGTTCCGGAGGGCGAGGAGTTCTTCCTCGCTCTTCTCGAGGACGACGCCGACGGTCATGAGGCCGGAGCGCTTCAGGCAGTTGTAGGCGCGGACGGAGAGGTCGAGCTGCTCGATGGGCATGTCATAGCCCTCGAACTGTGCCTCAGCGCGAGCGCGTTCCGGTTCGAGGATGGGCTCGATGCGGCCGAGCAACTGGAAGGGCGCGAACTGGGCGCGCATGATCTCAGCAGCCATAGAGATGGCGGCTTCGCCGTCCAGGGTGCCGTCAGTCCAGATCTCGAGATCCAGCTTGTCGTAGTTGGTCTCGTGACCGACGCGGGTGCTGGAGACGCTGTAGTTCACGCGGCGCACCGGGGTGAAGAGCGCGTCGACGGGGATAACGCCGATCGGCAGGCCCTCGGACACGGTGGCGGGGAGGTAGCCCCGGCCGTTCTCGACGTTGAGGTCAACGGCGAGGGAGGCGCCGGCTTCGAGGGTGGCGAGCCGGAGGTCCGGGTTCACGATCTCGTAGTCGGCGGTGGCCTGGATCTGGCCGGCGGTCACCTCGCCCGGCCCGGAGACTTCCAGGAACAGGCGGGCGGCGCGGTCAGCGTAGGCGCGGAGGCGGACTTCCTTCAGGTTGAGGAGGAACTCCGTCACGTCTTCCTTCATTCCAGGGACGGTGGAGAACTCGTGCTCCACGCCCTCGATGCGGACGGACGTGATGGCGGCGCCGGGGAGCGCGGCCAGGAGGACGCGGCGCAGGGTGTTGCCCAGCGTCGTGCCGAAGCCGCGCTCAAGCGGCTCAGCGACCAGATGGAGGTAGTCGGCCTCCAGGGTCTCGATGCGAATTTCAGGATGCAGCAGGTCGGCCAAGCGACACCTCTCTCGTCTCCTGCCCCACCGGGGCGACGAGCCGTTACGAATACGCGCCGGTTAGCGCGAGTAGTACTCGACGACCGCGTTCGGGTTGAAGTACGGCTCCCAGTCACCCGGACCGGGTTCCGTGATCACTCGGCCCTTGAGGGCTTTGCGGTCGACCTCCAACCAGCCGGCCACGTTACGGTTCACGATCTCTTCCGCGAGGATCTTCGCGTAGGTCGATCGCTTGCCTCGATCAGTCAGGGAGATTTCCTGACCTGTCTTCAGTCGCGCAGACGGGACGGAGAACTTCCGGCCGTCCACGGCGATCAGTCCGTGGTTCACCAACTGCCGGGCCTGCGAGCGGGTGCTGGCAAAGCCAAGGCGGAAGACGGTGTTGTCCAGGCGCATCTCCAGCAGAGACATGAGATTGTTGCCGGCGACACCCGGGCGGCGCGTGGCGCGCTCGTAGGTGTGGCGGAACTGGCCCTCCATGAGCCCGTAGGCGAAGCGCACTTTCTGCTTCTCGATCAGTTGCTGGCCGCGATCCGAGATCTTGCGGCGACGCATCGACCGAGGCCCCGGGGGGAACGGGCGGCGCACAATGGCGCACTTCGCCGTCCCGCAGAGCGAGACGCCGTAGCGGCGACATTTCCGGCACTTGGGCCCAATGTAACGAGCCATGAATCCTCCGAGGTCCTGCGGTCTTCGATCCGAAGAGGCCTAGGCCTACTTCTCTATCTCGACTACTGACGCGGGCGACGTCGCGCGCGACAGCCGTTGTGCGGGATGGGTGTGGTGTCACGGATGGCCGTGACGCGCAGGCCAGCAGCGGAGAGGGCACGGACGGCGGACTCGCGGCCAGGGCCGGGGCCCTTCACCGTGACATCCACTTCGCGCATGCCGTTCTCAAGTGCGACGGCGGCCACGCGCTCCGCGGAGAGTTGCGCCGCGTACGGCGTGCTCTTGCGGGAGCCCTTGAAGCCGACGACGCCGCCGCTGGCCCAGGTCAGCACGTTCCCGTTGGGGTCCGTGACAGTGACGATGGTGTTGTTGAACGTGGACGACACGAAGACGCGGCCGCGCGGAATATTCTTCCGCTCGCGACGTCGGGTGCGGGTCGTTGTCTGCTGCTGTCGTGTCCGGCCCATGACGATCCGCCCTCGTTACTTCTTCGTGGCTTTCTTCTTGTTGGCCACTGTCCGACGCGCACCACGACGGGTACGTGCGTTGGTCTTCGTCCGCTGGCCGCGCACCGGCAGGCCCTTGCGGTGCCGTGAGCCGCGGTAGCAGTTGATCTCGATCAGCCGCTGGATGTGTCCGCGGACCTGGCGGCGGAGGTCACCCTCTACCAGCAGTTCGCCCTCGATCACAGCGCGGAGGCGGGCGACTTCGTCGTCCGTCAGATCGCGGACGACCGTGGTGGGGTCGACGTTGGTCTGCTGGAGGACGCGATGCGCGGTGGGACGCCCAACGCCGTAGATATACGGCAGTGAGAAGGCCACTTGCTTGTCCCGTGGGATGTCAACGCCAGCGATACGTGCCATGCGTGTCTCCCTAACCCTGCCGCTGCTTGTGCTTGGCGGTCTCACAGATCACTCGGACGTGCCCGTGCCTCCGGATGATCTGGCACTTGTCACAGCGCTTCTTCACGGATGCGGACACCTTCATACCGAACTCCTCAAGGCCTCACGGCCTCCGTCACGCCTCGGCCCCGCTAGCGGAACCGGTATGTAATCCGTCCACGGCTCAAGTCGTAGGGACTCAGTTCGACGAGAACTTTGTCCCCGAGCAGGATGCGGATGTAGTTCAACCGCATCCGACCCGACACGCCGGCGAGGACGTGGTGACCGTTAGCGAGCTCGACATCGAACATGGCGTTCGGACGAGCCTCTTTGACGATCGCCTCGACCTCGATGACCTCTTTCTTCTCGCGCGGAACCCGTGGTCCGCGTGGTGGTTGTCGGTTGCCCCGTCCTCGTCCCATAGGCTTCGGACTCACCTCAGTCGAGGCGAGTCAAGACCTCCGGTCCGTCTGCGGTGATGGCGACCGTTTCTTCCCAATGAGCCGAGAGGCTGCCGTCAGCCATCACGACCGTCCA
>CANFFZ010000170.1 GCA_947446155.1 Chloroflexota bacterium
GGACGTCCGACCACTGAGGCGCGTCGAGGAGGGCGCGGCCCCACTCGCGCGCCTGCTCACGCAGCGCGGATGTGGGGCCGGTTGTCATTACTCGACGACTTGCTTGATAGCGGTCAGGGCCGCCTTGACCTCTTCGGTGCTCTTGTACATGACGCCTTCGCGCAGCGCGTCGAAGCCGTCGATAACATCGTCCGAGATGTCGTTGGCGTAGCAGATGTCCAGAAAGTCGGACCGGGTCGGCGTGGCCTGAGGGGCAACGCGGAAGATGTGCTCGACCACCTCGGCGTAGGCATCCCACTTCGCGGCCATGGCGTGCTCCCATCAGTCAGCGGTCATTCGAGGTCGCGCGATGGCGCGGGGGCAACCGTACCAGCGCCACCGTTTGCGGGCTACCCGCGCGCCCTCATGAGGCCTCGGAGGCCCGTAGGCGCATCGCTAGCCGTGCCACGCGCCGTCCGAGGGCCTGCGCCTGCTCCCGGTCGTCCTCGGACAGTTCCCCGTGCGCCGTCGCCCCGTAGTACGAGCCGGAGCGCCGCATCCGCTCCGACCACGGGAGGCCGACGAAGATCATCCCGTGTCCCACCAGCAGGTGGAACAACTGGAGCAGGGTGGCCTCCAGGCCGCCGTGCATCGACCAGCCAGCGGCGAACGCGGCTCCCGGCTTCCCCGCCAGGTCGCCGCTCTCCCAGAGGTCGCCAGACTCGTCTAGCCAAGTCTTGAGGTGGCCCGTGACCCCGGACCAGTTGGGGCTGCCGAGGATCAGCGCATCGCAGCGCAACAGGTCGGCCGGCACCGCGTCGTCGACCGTCCGCTCGATGACCTCGACACCCTCGACCTCGCGCACGCCGGCACAGACGTGCTCGGCGAGCCCTCGGACGAGGCCGGCACGCGAGTCGTACAGGACGAGGACGGTGACAGGTGACGCATCTGACACGGGAGCGACGCTAGCCGCTGTGGTCGACGATGGTCTGGCGAGTGTGCGTCACCCGCTCCACCTCGACATCCCCGGCGTCCTCGAGGCCCTCGCGTACGCGTTCGAGGAGCGCCGCAGCGCCGCCGTAGGCGACGAACCATTCGAGCGCCTGCACGGCGGCGAACATCGGCGCGCGTCCGTCACGGCGGTGGCGCAGGTAGCCCCAGGCGAGGCCGGCACCGGCCGTGGCGAGTGCGAAGCGGATCGATTGCTTCACTAGTCGCCCAGCGCCGTGTCGTACCCGAGGGCGCGGATCTCTTCGATGTACTCGGAGCGCCAGCCGGGGCTGGGGATGCGGCGGTTCCGGTCGCGGAACTCGCGGTGATAGCGGAGGTATTCCTCCTCCAGCCGCTGACGCCACTGGGTCTCTTCCTTGAAGACGTCCGGATCTACCTCTTCGAGGTTGGAGTCCAGTTCGTCCGCCGTCAGTTCGTAGTCGTCCCGCCAGTACTCGGCGAGGTAGTCCAGGGACTCCTCGAGGTCGCGGCGGCAGTCGAGCATGTAGGTTTCGAGGGCCTGGACGGCGTCCATCGGCTGGCCCGGGAGGCCCTCGAGGCGCGCGCAGCCCTCGCAGAGCGTGATCAGTTTCCGCGCGTCGCATTCCTCACCACGCGGACAGTTCCGGTGGCGCGGCGCGAAGCCGTTCAGGCTGGGCTTACGGGAGTACCCCACGATCAGCGATTCCTGCGGCTTGGTGCAGCGAGGGCACGTCAGCACGTCATGCAGGATCTTGTTGATCGTGTCTTCCCAGTCGATCTGCATGCGGCAAGCCTCTCCGGGAATCTTCATCGATCGTAGCCGGGGGCGGTGGGGTGTCAACGCGCCGAATCCGGCTCGCACTCGGGCCTCGCGCAGCCCGTGCGACCTCGACTCCCGCGTGTCAGCCGAGGTCGCGCGCGTAGCCGCCAGCCTGGCCCGGCATCTCTTCCACCTCGATGGCGAGGCGGGTGATGTTCGTGTGTCCGTTTGCCTTCATGCGCTCGGCGACCTGTTCCGCGATGTACTCCGCGAGGAGTTCCGCCGTGGTGTTCTCGATCGGCAGGGCGCGCACGTCCGCCTCCGGGAAGCGGTAGGAGCGCCCTCGAAACGTGACGGCCCAGGCGTCACCGTCGTTGGTGATGTCGAGCAGCGGCGAAGGCTCCTGGAGCAGGAAATGGTGGTCGAGGAAGTCGCAGACCTCGCGCACGTACGTCTTCAGCGCAGCGAAATCGATGACCCAGCGGTCCGACGTGAGGGCGCCGTCCACGCGGCACTTCACGAGGTAGTTGTGGCCGTGTAGGGGCTCGAGTTCGTCGCCGAGCGTGGCCATGTGCGCCGCCGCGAACTTGAGACGCAGCCGCTCCACGCTGACGTGCCGCTCGATGTTCATCGGTCAGCCCTCGGGGGACAGGAAGGACGGCTCATGGCCGCCCTTCCGTGACGCCGGCATGCTGCCAGCGGACTAGATCACCATCTCGCGCAGCAGGGCGTCCACGGACTTCTGCGCCACCTTCGTCCGGATCTTGGCGTCCGTGAGGCGCTGGTCAGAGGCCACGCTGTCGCCCTCGCGACGGTAGATGAGGCCGATCGGGATGCGCTCACCCTTGACCAGGTCCATCGCCGCGTTCAGGTTCGTCACGTCGTGCGAGTCCGGGATCGGGTAGGCGAGGGGCTCGATGCCCTTCTTCTCGTCGCCCTTGAGGAGCGCATACGTGTCGTTGTACGTCGTGCATGGCGACTGGACGTGGATGATGGAAAACCCGGGGTAGTCCATCGCCGTCTTGATCGCCTCACCGAGCGGCTTCACCCGCGACGACAGTTCCGAGACGATGTAGCCGACGCCGAGGCCGAGGTAGGCCATCAGCGGGTTCAACTTGTCGTCCAACTTGCCGTAGCGCGTCGTGCTCGTGACCACGTCGACGTTGGTCGTCGGCGAGGCCTGGCCCTTGGTCAGGCCGTAGATGCCGTTGTCCATGACGACCAGCGTCACGTTCAGGTTGCGGCGTGCCTGCGGGCCGATGTGCTCCGCACCGATGGAGAGCATGTCGCCGTCGCCGCCGACAACGAGCACGTTCAGGTCGGGGCGAGGGGCCTTCACGCCGTAGGCGATCGGGAGCGCTCGACCGTGGATGCCGTGCAGGCCAAACGGCTGCGGGCCTTCCTGCAGGTGGACGAGGTTCCCGGAGCAGCCGATGCCGGCCACGATCACGGTCTTCTCGACGGACTCCTGGTTCTCCACCGCGCGGCGGGCGAGGGCCTGCTCGATGGCGACCTTCACACCGAAGTCACCACAGCCGGGGCACCACTTGAAGTCGTACGTCGGGTTGCGCTTGCTCA
>CANFFZ010000171.1 GCA_947446155.1 Chloroflexota bacterium
GCCGGGCGACAACGTGCAGATGAACATCGAACTCATCTACCCGATCGCCATCGAAGAGGGCCTGCGGTTCGCCATCCGTGAGGGTGGCCGGACGGTGGGCGCTGGCGTCGTCACCAAGATCATCGAGTAGTCATCGAGTAACGTAAATGAGGCCTCGGATAGTCGAGGCCACCACGCGACAGCACCGGCGACAGGCTGAGGCGGCCGGGAGCGTAGGAGACACAGATGGCGAAGGCACAGGACCGCGACCACATCACGCTTGCATGCACCGAGTGCCGCGAGCGGAACTACGTCACGAAGAAGAACAAGCGGAATGACCCGGAGCGTCTGGAACTGAAGAAATTCTGCCCGCGCTGCCGCCTCACCCGCGCCCACCGCGAAACGCGCTAGCCCCCGGCTCGCACGCATCCCCCGACGTACGCACCGCCCTCGGCGGGAGTCAGGACACAACCATGGGTCGTGAACAGCGCCGCTCGCAAGAGCGCGCCGAACGCCGCCAGAAGCAGCGCGAGGCCGCCCAGCCACGCCGTTCCCAGATGACGCTGTCCGCGCCCGCCGTCGCCGGCTTCTCGCCGCGTCGCTGGTTCGGGGACATCGTCGCGGAACTCAAGAAGGTCACCTGGCCGTCGCGTCGTGAGGTCGTCAACCTCACCACCGTGGTCGTGGTGATCTCACTCGCGCTCGGGCTGGTGATGGGCGGGGCTGACCTGTTCTTCGGCTGGCTCGTCGAGCAGACGTTGCTGCGGTAAGGGGAATCACAATGGTGAACGAGACCGTCAGCACCACCGCCGACGAAGAGCCCGAGGTTACCGACGACGGCCGTGCCTGGTACATCGTCCAGACCTACTCCGGGTACGAGAACAAGGTGAAGACCTCGCTCGAACAGCGCGTGAAGGCGATAGACCTGGCTGACCGCATCTTCCAAGTCTTCATCCCCACGCAGGACGAGATTGAGATCAAGAACGGCCAGCGCAAGACCGTTTCCCACAAGCGTTTCCCGGGCTACGTCTTCGTGCAGATGCGCATGGACGACAACACCTGGTACGTCGTGCGGCACACGCCCGGCGTCACCGGCTTCGCCTCCACGACGTCCGACAACCAGCAGAAGCCGACGCCGATGGCGGACGCCGAGGTTGAGCAGTTGATGCGCGACCAGCAGGTCGCCCAGCCGCGCGTCAACATCGGCTTCACCGTGGGCGAGTCCGTGGTCGTCACCAGTGGCCCGTTCAGCGACATGATCGGCATGGTGGACGCGCTCGACATGGAGCGTGGCCGCGTGCGCGTGATGGTCTCGATGTTCGGCCGGGAGACCCCCGTCGAACTCGACTTCCTCGAGGTGCAGAAGCGCTAGTCGAGGGTCAGCGCGGCGTCCTCGGACGTCGCATCACATAGTGCATACCTCTGAGCGGCAAGACCGCCAGAGGGAGCGCGACCAGGGCGGGGTGTTCCCGGCCGGCGCGCGAAGGAGACACAGATGGCGAAGAAGGTCCGCACCGTCGTGACCCTGCAGATCCCCGCCGGCAAGGCAAACCCTGCCCCGCCGGTCGGTACTGCACTGGGCCCGCACGGCATCAACATCATGGAGTTCTGCAAGGCCTACAACGAGCAGACGAAGGCGATGGAAGGCGTGGTCCCGGCCCGCATCACCATCTTCGAAGACCGCTCGTTCAACTTCATCCTGAAGACGGCCCCGGCCTCCGACTTGCTGCGTCGCGCCGCCGGCATCCCCAAGGGCTCGCCGAAGAACCTCTTGCAGAACGTCGGCTCGATCACGCGTGCTCAGTTGACTGAGATCGCCAAGATCAAGCTGCCTGACCTGAACACTGACAGCCTGGACGACGCCGTGCGCATCGTCGAAGGCTCCGCCCGTTCCATGGGAATCGAGGTCAAGTAGCCATGCCCATCGCCAAGCGCATCGAGGGCCTGCGCGAGCAGGTCGACAAGAACAAGTACTACACGCTGGACGAGGCCGTCGCCCTCGTGAAGCAGTGCGCCACCGCCAAGTTCGACGAGACCGTCGAGCTGCACCTGAAGACGGGCCTGGACGGCCGTCACGCTGACCAGCAGTTGCGCGGTTCGGTCATCCTGCCGCACGGCATCGGCAAGGAAGTCCGCGTCCTCGTCTTCGCCGAGGGGGAAGCCGCCGCGAACGCCGAGGCCGCCGGCGCCGACATCATCGGCGCGGACGACCTCATCAAGCGTGTGCAGGAGGGCTTCCTCGGCTTCGACACCGCCATCGCCCAGCGCGAGTTGATGGGCAAGGTCGGTTCGCTGGGCCGAGTCCTCGGCCCCCGCGGCCTCATGCCGAACCCCCGCAACAACACCGTCCTGGTGGCGGACGACATGGCACGCGGCGTGCGCGAGGCGAAGGCCGGCCGCGTCGACTTCCGCATCGACCGCAACAACGTGATCCACGTCATCCTGGGCAAGGCCTCCTTCACCCATGAGCAGTTGATGGCCAACCTCCGCGCGATGGTCGCCGAGATCACCCGCAACAAGCCCACGGGCGGCAAGGGCGAACTCGTCCGCACCGCCTCCCTGGCTTCCACGATGGGCCCGGGCGTCCGTCTGGAACTCACCGAACTGAAGACCCCCGTCGGCGCCCGCAACTAGCGCCTCCCTCGGGACATCGAGAAGGGCGGCCGCGAGGCCGCCCTTCTTCGTGGGGGGAGTGGCCAGGCGGCGCTCCCTGCGGGCAACATTCCGGCGGGCACTGGCTTCCGTGGTGCGGGTGGACGGTTCTTAGGCTCAAGCGGGGGCACCCCAGGCCGGGTAGAGCCGTCGCTATCGGATTCTGCCCCGTCCGAGTTGACCCCAACGCCCCTCGCCCGCATGATCGGGCGAGCAGTCCCACGAACGGCGTGGGGCGACCGCCACAGACTACGGGTCCCGACAGGGATAACGGCGCCGAATCCGGCCCACCCGTTCAGGCGAGGACTTCCGCACCTCCCACCGGCTACGCCGGTGGCGCGATGCGCCCTCTCGCCTGACCTCGGTCCAAGCGGCGGAGGGCGTAAGTTGTATCCGAGGGGTACCTCGATGCAGCGGGCGCCGGATGGAGGAGTGCGTGCCTACACCTCGCAAGGTGGCACAGGTCGCCGAACTCACTGACGTGGTTTCCCGCGCGGAGATCGCCATCTCGACGTCCTACGCCGGGATGCCGATGTCCAAGCAGACGGAGTTGCGCACCTCGTTGCGCAAGGCCGGTGCTGAGATGCACGTCGTGAAGAACACCCTGCTCCGCATCGCTGCGGAACGGGCCGGCCGTCCTGAGTTCGCCCA
>CANFFZ010000172.1 GCA_947446155.1 Chloroflexota bacterium
CACACGCTCTCCGTTGAGGCGACCGAACTCTACGAACAGGCGCGCGCGAAGGTCGCCCGCTTCATCGGCGCGTCCGACCCGCGCGAGATCATCTTCACGCGCAACACGACCGAGGCGATCAACCTCGTCGCGCACTCCTGGGCGCGGAAATTCCTCAAGGCGGGCGATGAGGTCGTGGTCTCCGAGATCGAGCACCACTCCAACATTGTGCCGTGGCAGATGCTGCGCGATGAGCGCGGCATCGTGCTGAAGTACATCCCGATGCTGCCTGACGGCACGCTCGACCTCGACGCTATGCAGTCGATCATCACGGAGCGCACGCGCCTCGTCGCGATCACCGCGATGTCGAATGCCCTCGGCACCATCGTGCCGCTCGATGTGATCGTGGCCCGCGCGAAGGCCGTCGGCGCAGTCGTCCTCGTGGATGGGGCGCAGTCAGTGCCGCACATGCCCGTGGACGTGCAGGCGCTGGGTGTGGACTTCCTCGCCTTCAGCGGACATAAGATGCTCGCCCCGTTC
The DNA here is from genome assembly GCA_947446155.1 of Chloroflexota bacterium. The sequence continues at coordinate 520 of CANFFZ010000172.1, forward strand.
GGCATCGGCGTGCTGTGGGGGCGAATGGCGCTGCTCGAGTCGATGGACCCGTTCATGGGCGGCGGCGACATGATCCTCACGGTCTCCATGGAGCAGTCGACCTGGGCGGACGTCCCCGCCAAGTTCGAGGCCGGCACGCCGAACGTCGGCGACGCGGTCGCGCTCGGCGCTGCCGTGGACTATCTCTCCGCCCTCGGCATGGACGAGGTGCGCCGCCACGAGCGCGAGATCACGGACTACGCGCTGCGCCGCCTCGCGGACGTGCCCGGCGTCTCGATCTTCGGTGTCCCGGACGCGGAGCATCGAGGTGGGGTCGTCTCGTTCGAACTCGAAGGTGTCCACCCGCACGACATCGGCCAGGTGCTGGACACGAAAGGCGTCGCGATCCGCACGGGGCACCACTGCGCCCAGCCGGTCATGCTGGCGCTGAACGTCCCCGCGACCGCCCGCGCCTCCTTCTACATCTACAACACGACCGCCGAGGTGGATGCGCTGGCGGCCGGCCTCGAGGAGGTCGGTCGCTTCTTCGGTGTCAGGAAGTAGGGCGAGATGACAGAGTCCGGCCTGCTGGAAGACCTCTACCGCGAGATCATCCTCGACCACTACCGCCAGCCGAGGAATCGCAACGCGACGATCGAGCCGACGTGTTCCGCTGACGGCGCGAACCCGCTCTGTGGCGACCAGGTGCGCGTCGACGTCGCGCTGGTCGATGGCGTGATCGAGGCGATCTCGTTCAGCGGGCAGGGCTGCTCCATCTCGCAGGCCTCGGCCAGCATGATGACGGAGTACGTGAAGGGCCGCACGGCCGCCGCTTCCCTGCAGGGCGTCGACGCGTTTCAGCAGATGATGCTGACGGGCGAGGCGCCTGACCTCGAGGGGTTTGACGACATCGCCTCGCTGGTCGGGGTGGCAAAGTTCGCGGCGCGCGTGAAGTGCGCCTCACTCGGATGGAAGACCCTCGCGCAGGCGCTCGCCGAAGGCGGCGGCACCGTGACGACGGATGACGGGAGCCGCTAGATGGCAGACGAACCGCAAGTGACCGAGGCCGAAGTCGAGGGCGAGTCGAGCCCCCCGACCGAGGAGTCGCTGATGGCGGTCCTCGACACGGTCGAGGACCCGGAGCTCCGGATGAGCATCACCCAGTTGGGGCTTGTCTACGGCGTCGAGGTCGACCCGGAGGGCATGGTGTCGGTGAACATGACGCTCACCTCGCCGGCATGTCCGGTGGGGCCGATGCTGCAGGGGATGATTTACCACAAGTTGATGCAGACCCCGGGCGTCGAAGACGTTGAGGTCAACCTCGTCTGGAATCCGCCATGGGATCCGAAGACGATGGCCTCTGAAGACGTGAAGATGGCACTCGGGATCTGGTAGGCGCGCCTCGCGCGACCTCGTCCTAGCGGGTCGCGAAGTCGACCGGGAGCGCACCCTTCGGCACGACGCGTTCGAGCGGGGCGCCCTCGCGTGAGCAGCCAAGCGCGGTCTCCACGCGGCAGGTGCCGAGGAGGATGCGCGTGATGTCTACGATGACCCGCCCCTCCTCGCGCTTCGTCCGGAACTCATCAAGGTCCTTCGTCGCGCTCGTGTCCAGCACGCTCCCGTCGATCGCCCAGCGGCCCGCGCCGCAGGGGTCGAGGTAGATGCCGGTGACGCTGCCGGCCTTCCCGGTCGGCTCCCAGCGGACGTGGCACGTGGAGGCGGCGGAGCGTGACAACAGCGCTACCACCCGCCCATTCGCGTCCTGGGCCACCCAGACGCCGTACGTCCGCTGCTGGCGGTCGTTCCCCAGCGTCGTGACCGCCGTGAATACCGGTGCTCCCGGCTGCAGATTCACTTGCGGCACCCGGATCTCGCGAGGGGGCGGCGAGGCGAAGGAGACGACGCACACCGCCGTGAGCCCGATGACAATCGCGACTACCAGGACGAACGCCAGGATGCGGGGCCACGGGTTCGAGGGACGGGAGCCGTCAGCGGGTCCTCCCAGTGCGTCTCCGGCGCGGTCGATGCTCATGGCGCGATCCTACCGGGGCTGGCGGTTAGGAGCCCCCGGAGCGCAGGTTTGCCGGGCCGGAGGCGTGGTGCGTACGATTCGAGGGCCCCACCGCGCAGCGCAGGCGGCGAAGACGCGGACAGGATGCCGGATGCCCCCGATGACCCTCCCGGCGTGCTCGCGCCAATGACCTCCACGTTCCAGGCTCGCCCCACTCGCCGCCGGTTCCTCGGCGGTGGTTCACGCCTCGTCGCGGGCCTCAGCGTGCTCGCGATGCTGGACGGCTGCACACGGACGCCCACCGCCTCCCCCGGCGGGGCAGTGCCAAAGGTGCGCTCGCGCGTGGTGCTGAAAGACAAGCGCGGGACCGCCGGCAACTTGCGCCTCGGCCTCGTGCGGTCGGGCGCGATCGGCGCCACCGGTGCGCCGGTGCTTACCGACATCGAGTCGTTGCTGGTCCACGCCCGCCTCGTCTCCGTTGACCCACGCAACGGCCACGTCTTCGGCGACCTGGCGACCGAGGTGGAGCGGCCGGAGCCGACGGTGCTGCGTTTCGGCCTGGATGACAGCGCGCGCTTCCACACACAGGGCAGCGACCAGCCCCGTCCCGTCACGTCCGAGGCGGTGAAGGCATCCTTCGAGCGCCGGGCAGCCGAGGGCGTCCCGCTGTTCTCGCAGGTCATCGATCGGGTGGAGGCGCCAGACAAGGGGCACGTGGTGCTGCGACTCCGCGCTCCGTTCGC
>CANFFZ010000173.1 GCA_947446155.1 Chloroflexota bacterium
GTCTTGTCGCGGTCCACCACCCAGCGGGCGTGGTGCATCCGCAGGCTCTCGCGCGCGTTCTCTTCGGCCGTCTGGACGAGGCCTCGGCGCTCCCCCCGGACCGGGACCGCAAGTTCGACCGCGCCGCCGCGACGCCCCCGCAGCACGATTTCGAGGTCGTCCCGGTCGGCGGGCTCGAACGGGAGCAGCACCACACGTGGCACGTAGGTCGCATCTGCGTAGAACTGCGCGAGGAACGCCGACATCACGTCTGCATCAGACGTGTCCTGCGTGCCATCGAGCATGAATGAGTCCGTGTCGGCGACCACCGTGCCGCGGACAAAGAACACCTGCACGCACGCCTCGTCCTCCGCCCGCGCGAGCGCGAACACGTCGGCATCGAGGCTCGTCGTGGTCGCCATCTGCTGCCGCTCGGTCACCTTCTGGATCGCCGCGACCTGGTCGCGCAGCCGCGCGGCGCGCTCGAACTCGAGGCTCGCGGCGGCGCGCTCCATCTCAGCGCGCGTGTGCTTCAGCACCTCGGCAGAGCGGCCTTCGAGGAAGAGGATCGTCTCCGCGATGACCGTGTCGTACTCCTCCTTGGTGCAGTAGGAGGTGCACGGTGCGATGCAGCGCTTGATGAAGTAGTCGAGGCATGGCCGTGCGTCGTCGCCGGTGATCTCCTTCGTGCAGGAGCGCCACGGGAACAACTTCTTTACGACATCGAGCGTGCGGCGCACCGACCCGGCCGAGGCGTACGGCCCGAAGTACCTCGCACCGTCGTTCGCCACGCGTCGCGTGATCGTGACGCGCGGCCACGGGTGCTGCACGTCAACCTTCAGGTACGGGTAGTGCTTGTCGTCCTTCAGACGGACGTTGTGCGGCGGCTGGTACCGCTTCACCAGCGTGGCTTCGAGGTGCAGCGCCTCGGCCTCGTTGCGCGTCACCACGTGCTCGATGACGCGCGTGGTCTCCGCCAGGAAGCGCACCTTCGGCTCCAGCGACCGAGACGAGCCGAAGTAGGAGCGCACGCGGTCGCGCAGCCGGCGCGCCTTACCGATGTAGATCACATCGCCTCGGGCGTCTCGCATGATGTAGACGCCCGGCGTGTCTGGCAGCGACCGGACCTGGTGGAGGACGGACTCGTCGATCATGCCTTCGATCGTACGCTCGCCCGCGCCCCCTCTGGCCCGGGCATGGCACCCAGCTCGCCGAAGCCTGCCCGCCCGACCGAGGTGATCCGCACCGCCCGCGTCCCCGGAATCCGCGCCACCCACCCTCGCGCCAGCGCCTGCTCGCACACCTGTGCCGCCAGCGCTCCGCCGAGGTGTGGCCGCCGCTCCGTCCAGTCCAGGCAGCCGAAGGCGAACCGGCGCTTCGTGCTCGCTGCCGCCTCGGCGTCCGCGCCCAGCACTGTCAGCCATCGTTCGGCGTGTCGCCCGAGCGCCACATCCCCCCGAATCTCGCCGACCGCCTCGATCGCCTCGAGGTCGACGAGCCGGTCGTACAGCCACACGCCGAGTGTCCCCGCGAAGTGGTCGTAGCAGGTGCGCGCCTGCATCAGCACGGGATCCGAGCGGCGGTCCCGCGCCTTCGGCCCGCCGGCTACCGCGGTGAGTGCTTCGACCAGTTGTGCCACCGAGGGGTTCGCGAGGGCGTAGGTCATCTGGCGTCCCGTCCGTTCAGCCTCGACGAGTCCGTGCTCGCGCAGAATACGGAGATGGTTGGAGACGTTCGGCTGACTCGTCCCGGTGACCGCCACGAGTTCGCCGACCGCCGCGCCACCCTCCATCAGCCGGTGGAGGATCGCGAGGCGCAGCGGGTCAGCGAGCGCCTGTGCGACAGCGGCGGTATCCGAGGTGTGCGCGGTCATCTGTACCATCGATACATTATGTGTTTATGATACATGATGTGCGTCAGGCAATGCAGCAGCACTGCTGAGGCATCGACGGTTCAGGTTCGAGGGGTGGGTAGGGAGGTAGAGTCAGCGCCGCGGGGCGTTGAGAAGAAAAGTGGTGCGCCCGGGAGGATTCGAACCTCCGGCCTCTGCCTCCGCAGGGCAGCGCTCTATCCCCTGAGCTACGAGCGCACGAGGTGGATGCCGCCATCCGGTCCGTGCATGGGACTTGGTGCCGAAGGCGAGATTTGAACTCGCACGAGCAATTGCTCACTACGCCCTGAACGTAGCGCGTCTGCCTGTTCCGCCACTTCGGCGTGCGGTCATCCGGTTCGGCTCGATGGTGGGCGGTATTGGACTCGAACCAATGACCTCTCGCGTGTGAAGCGAGCGCTCGTACCAACTGAGCTAACCGCCCGGCGTGTCGCTCCGGAACGGCCATGCTAGACCGCGCCCCTCGTTCCAGACAAGCGCGAGAGGCCTTCGCTGAATCCGCCCCGCCGCCTACGATCGCACCCAGCGAGCCCGCCGTAACGCCTCAAATCGAGGCCGGTCAGCGCTCGATCCCTGCGCCCACGCCGCCTGAATGGAGTCTGTCATGCCTCGAATGTCTGCACGCGCACTCGGTATCGTCGTCGCGAGTACCCTCGCGGTCGCCCTGGCGGCGTGCGGTAGCAGCGAGCCGAAGCCGACGACGGCCGAGGCCGACGCAACGAAGGCGGCCGCGGCGGCCCTGTTCAGCGCTCCGGCAGGGCATACGGCTTCCCTCGAAATGACCGACCTCAAGTACAGCAACACCGCCCTCGCTACGAAGGCGGGCGATGTCCTTGAGGTCTTCCTCGCCAACAAGGGCAGCATCGAGCACGACTTCACCCTCGCGAAGGTGCCCGGCGAGAAGGCGCTCCGCGTGGGCGGCAAGGACACCGACGTGTCGGCCGGCAAAAACGAGGTCCACGCCCACCTGAAGTCGGGCGAGTCCGGGCTGGTCCGTCTCAAGGTGTCCGAGGCGGGTACCTACGAATTCTGGTGCACCGTCGCAGGCCACAAGGAAGCCGGGATGAAGGGCACCCTGACCGTCCAGTAGTGCCGAAGTGGTGCGTCCGAGAGGACTCGGACCTCCCGGCCCGAAATCTGTCCCCTGCTGGCGCGCGGGCGTACGATGCGCGGGCCTTGAGGTCGCTATCCGGCTCAGTCATGCGCTCCCCGGCGCCTCACCGGGGCGTGCGCTTCGAAAGGATCAGGGATGTCCCTGAACAGTTTCGGTGCGCGCGACACCCTCGCCGTCGGCGGGCAGTCGTACA
>CANFFZ010000174.1 GCA_947446155.1 Chloroflexota bacterium
ACAGCCTCCTGCGTGGGGCCCTGCGGCCCCTACTTCGCTTCCAACGCGGCCACGCCGCCGACGATGTCCAGCAGTTCGCCCGTGATCGATTCTTGACGGGCTTTGTTGTAGACGAGTGTGAGCGCGCCCACCATGTCATTCGCGGCATCTGTCGCCTGGTGCATCGCGACCATGCGCGCCGACTGTTCCGAGGCGCGGGCCTCGAGGATCGCCGCGTAGACCTGCATCTCGACGTAGCGCGGGAGCAGCGTCTCCAGCAAGCGCTCCGGCGACGGCTCGAAGATGAAGTCGACGCTCTTCGCCGCAGCGGCGCCGGGCACCGCCTCGGGCGGGATGATCGGCAGGATCTGGCGGGTCGTCGGCCGCTGCACGCCTGCGTTCACGAAGCGCTGGTAGCCGAGGAACACCTGGTCGACGGCGCCCGAGAGGAAGTCGTCCATCACGATCTTGGCGATCGGGCGGATGGTCTCGAAGTCGGGGAAGTCGCCGAGTTCGGTGAACTCCGCAGCGAGCGGCATGCCGGAGCGCGCGAAGAAGTCGCGGCCCTTGCGGCCGACCGGGATGACGGTGATCGCGGCGACGCTCGGCTGGTGGCGGAGCAGCAGGGTGGCGCCGGCGCGGTTCATGTTCGCGTTCAGGCCACCCGCCAGACCTCGGTCAGAGGTGATGTGGATGTAGGACATGCGCTGCACGGCACGCTGCTCGAGCAGCGGGTGAAGCGCCTCGCCATCACCAGCACCGGTGACACTCGCGAGTTGCGCGAGCACAGCGGTCATCCGCTCCGCGTAGGGGCGAGACGCGAGGGCGCGATCCTGCGCACGCCGCATCTTCGATGCAGCGACGAGTTCCATCGCACGGGTGACCTTCGCGGTACTCCGGACCGACTTAATGCGGTCGCGGATCGCGCGGACAGAACCGCCGCCGGGCATGCGCTACGCCTTCCCTCGGGCCTTAGTACGCGACCGTCGCCTTGAAGTCGGTGATGGCGGCCTTGAGCCGGTCTTCCGAGTCCGAGGTGAGGTCACCAGTGGTCGTGATCGTGCTGAGCAGGTCGGACTGGCCAGCACCCATGTAGTCGTGGAACGCCTTCTCGAAGTCCTGCACCTTCTCGACCGCCACCTCGTCGAGGTAGCCGTTGACGCCGGCGTAGAGGATCGAGACCTGCTGGCCGAGGCTCAGCGGCTGGTACTGCGGCTGCTTGAGCAGTTCGGTCAGTCGGGCGCCTCGGAGCAACTGACGACGCGTTGAGGCGTCGAGGTCGTCCGTGCCGAACTGGGCGAAGGCCTGCAACTCGCGGTACTGCGAAAGGTCGAGGCGCAGCGTACCGGCGACCTTCTTCATCGCCTTCGTCTGCGCCTTACCACCCACGCGCGACACCGAGATGCCGGGGTTGGTGGCCGGGCGGATACCCGCGTTGAAGAGATCCAGTTCCAGGAAGATCTGGCCGTCCGTGATCGAGATGACGTTCGTCGGGATGTAGGCGGACACGTCGCCAGCCTGCGTCTCGATGAACGGGAGTGCCGTCACCGAACCGCCGCCGAGTTCCTTGGTGACGCGCGCGGCGCGCTCCAGGAGGCGGGAGTGCAGGTAGAAGACGTCGCCGGGGTACGCCTCGCGGCCCGGGGGGCGGCGGAGCAGCAGGGAGACCTCGCGGTAGGCCCAGGCGTGCTTCGTCAGGTCGTCGTAGATGATGAGGACGTCGCGGCCCTTGGCCATGAAGTACTCAGACATGGCGGCACCCGCGTAGGGGGCCAGGTACTGGAGGGCGGCGGACTCGGAAGCCGAGGCAGAGACGACGATGGTGTGCTCCATCGCGCCGAACTGCTCCAGGGCACCCACGGTCTGGGCGACCTTCGCTTCCTTCTGGCCGATGGCCACGTAGATGCAGATCACGCCGGTGCCGCGCTGGTTGATGATCGCGTCCACCGCGATAGCGGTCTTGCCAATCGAGCGGTCGCCGATGATTAGTTCGCGCTGGCCCCGACCGATCGGGATCATCGCGTCGACGGCCTTCACGCCGGTCTGGAGCGGCTGGTTCACCTCGACGCGGGAGACCACGTCCGGGGCGATGCGCTCGACGGGGTAGCGCTCGGTCGAGTTGATCGGGCCCTTCGCGTCGATAGGGTCGCCGAGGGCGTTGACCACGCGGCCGATGAGCGCCTCGCCGACGGGGACGGAGGCGACCAGGCCGGTCGTGCGGACCTCGTCGCCTTCCTTCACCTTCTGGTAGTCGCCCATGATGATGGCGCCGACGGTCTCTTCTTCGAGGTTCAGCGCGAGGCCGCGCAACGGCTTGCCCTCTTTGTCGAGGGTGCCAGTGAACTCGATGAGTTCCGAGGAGACACAAGAGCCCAGACCGTGGATGCGGGCGATACCGTCGCCTGCCTCGATCACGGTGCCGACGTTGGCGGAGGTCGCGCCTACGTCGAAGTGCTCGATCTGCTCCTTCAGGATGGAGGCGATCTCTTCAGGTCGAACGGCCATCGTCGCTCTTCCAATCTCCCCGCCCACCAGGGCGGTTATCTGTCACTGCGCCGGCCGGAGGCCGACCATCCGTGCCCTGGTTAGAGGGCTGCGCGCTCCAGTGAGGAGCGCAGGTTGCGCAGGCGAGTGCGGGTGGAACCGTCCACCAACTGGTCGCCTACACGCACGGTCATGCCGCCGAGGATCGCGGGGTCCACGCGGGTTTCGATCTCCACCGTACGCCCCGTCTGCTGTTGCAGGCGGTCCTTCACGGCGGCCTCGCGCTGCGCGTCCAGTTCCACCGCGGTCGTGACCACGGCGCGCAGGACGCTGCGCTCTTCGTCCAGCAGTTCGCGGAAGTACGAGGCGATCGAGCGGCCAAGGGTCAGGCGGCTCTTCCGTCGCAGCAACCGGAACAGGTTCAACTGCTTCGCTGTCGCCCCCGGCACGACGCGCCGGACGATGGCGACGAACGCCTCGTCCGTCATGCCGTCTGCCTGCAGTGCGTCGACGAACTTCGACTCGCTGGTCAGCGAAGCGAGCCCGTCGACCGCCTCCAGCCACGATTCGGCGTCACCGTCCGCGCGCGCGATCGCGATGAGTGCGAGCGCGTAGCGGCGGCCAGCCGTGTCGCGAGTGCTGGCGGTAGCGGGCACGCTACGCGTCCCGTCCGAACGAACTGGTGGCCAACGTCTCGTCGATCAG
>CANFFZ010000175.1 GCA_947446155.1 Chloroflexota bacterium
CGTGGGGCTACCTCGGCCGGCGGCTCGGCGTTGCTGCCGCTTGCCGCCTTGCCGGAACCGAACCAGCGCACGCCGATCTTCGGGCGGAGCCCGTAGTCCGGCTCGAACTGCGCGGACGACTGCACAAAAGTCGGTGGAGCGATGATGCCGCCCGGCTCGGTCTGCTTCGCAGCCTCTTCGCTGTAGTAAATGGGATTCGTGTCGCCCACCGCACGGGCGAACAACATGATGTGGCCGGCTTCCACCGGAAATCGGTCGACCATGTAAGGCCTCCTCCTCGAATGCAGTCGTCCCCATCGAGGTAGACGCTGCCGCTGCTGGATCGGGAGGCATCGTACTGCCCATGCGGATGGACTGTGTTCTGACGTGCGCAAGTGCGAGTTTGCGGACTAGAGGACGAAGACCCGGATCGCTTTCTCGATGCCGTAGAGCACCAGCAGTCCGACGCCGATCGCCAGCCACTTCCAGTAGTACTTGCCGGGGTCTTCGAGGAGGTTCACCGGCTCAGGCTACCCCGTCCCCAGCGCCTCGGTGACCACACGCGCGATCGGCAGGCTCGCCGTCAGGCCGGGCGACTCGATGCCGCCGAGGTGGACGTAGCCGCGGTCGTGCCAGATCAAGAAATCGACAAGCCCCTGCCCCGGCTGCTGGATCTTCGGGCGGTAGCCCACCTGCCCGGGCGCGATCTGGTCGTCGCGCAGCCCGGGCAGGAAGCGTCGTCCGGCCTCGAGGAACCGTGCGCGCCACTCCGGCTCATCGGCCTGCCGGTAGTCCAGTGCCGCACCGTCCGGCAGCCACTCCGTCGAGGGGCCGAGGTGTGCGCCGCCGTCCGTGTCCACGGTCAGATGGAGCCCCAGCCCGCCCGCCTGGTGCTCCGGCAGCGGGTACACCGGGCGCGAGATCATCCGCGCCGCTGCTGAGTCCACGATGTCGTAGTACCGCCCGCTGTTCGCCTGCTGGCGCAGCACCGGCACCTCGATGCCCTCGTGCGCACCGCCATCGAGGGGGTAGCCCAACGCTGAGGCCAACGCCGGCGCGCCGTGACCGGCGCTGTTCACGAGCGCCGCGCACGTCACGCTGCTGCGCTGGCCGTCCGCGTCCCGCAAGTCGAGGCGGAACCCTCCCGCGGTCCGCGCTGCCCCGATAATCGTGTGCTGGTAGACGACGAGCGCCCCTCGGTCGCGGGCGGCGCCCTCGTATGAGCGTGCGAGCGCGGCCACGTCCACCACGCCGGTCGAGGGCGACCAGATCGCCTCGACGGTGGGGACGTGCGGCTCCAGCACGCGCGCCTGATCGCCCGTCAGCCGCTCAATGCCGCGCACGCCGTTCGCGGTCGCCTGCTGCCACACGTCGTCGAGGCCGCCACGTTCGTCCTCGGACAACGCGACGATCAGCTTGCCGCAGCGCAGCACGGGGACGTGGTGGGCGTCCGCCCACTCGTAGATGAGTGGGTTGCCCGCCCAGCACAGCGTGTGCTTGAGCGATCCCGTCTCGTAGTAGATCGAGGCGTGGACGACGCCGGAGTTGTGTGACGACGTCTCTCGTGCGTAGCCCTCGTGCCGCTCGATCACGAGGACGGAGTGCGTTCGCGCCAGCCGCTCCGCGATCGCGAGGCCGACTGCGCCCGCCCCGACGACCACCACCTCGGCGTCGTGGGGAGCGTCGGGGCTCACACCCGCGTCCGAGTGCCGTCAGCGGTGATCACCTCGTTGCTCGCGACGACGCCTTCGAGGTGCGCGCCGGGGGCGACCAGCACGTCACGCAGCGTGCAGTTCCGCACGACCGCGCCCGCGCCGACCACCACGTTGAGGCCGAGCGTGGAGCCCTCGACCGTCGCGTCGGGGGCGACAAGCGCCGGAACACCCTGGGCACCGAGGAGCGCGCGTTGGGTCGCCAGCAGGCTGGCGAGGGTGCCAGTGTCGAGCCAGTCGCCTCGATACTCCGCGCCGCCCATTGGGAAGCCCTCGGCGTGCATCGTCGCGAGGGTGCCGCTCAGTTCGATCTCGCCGCGGATGCTCACGGCCGGGTTCGCGCGCAATCGCTCGACCGCGCGAGGCGAGACCATCCAGATCCCGACGAGCGCCAGGTTCGAGCGGGGCTCCGCTGGCTTCTCCTCGAGATGGAGGACGCGCTGGCCCTCCAGCACGACGATCCCCATCTCCTTCGGACGGTCGGTCTCGTGCAGCACGTACCAGGCGTCCGTGCCGGAGGCGAGGAACGCGCGCACCTGCCCACCGAGGCTCCCCACAGCACCCACGTCGCCACGCAGCACGGTGTCGACGGCGGCCACCACCACGTGACGGCCGTCGAGGTGGGCACCAGCGGCTAGCAGCGCGTCGCCGGAGCCTCGGGGTTCCGTCTGCACGGCCACATGGACGGTCATACCCGCCGGTGCCGCCTCGCGTGCGGCGGGGCCGGTGCGGTCGTCCTGGCCACCGACCACGACGACCACTTCGCGGATCCCGGCGCCGAACAGCAGGTCGAGCGAGTAGGCGATGAGCGGGCGGTTCAGGAGCGGGATGAGCGACTTCGGCATCCCGTCCGACAACGGGCGCAGCCGGGTGGCCCTGCCGCCCGTGAGGATGACGCCGAGCGGCGGGTTGTCGAGGTCGGGCACAGGATCCCCTTCGGCTGTGCATCGGTAATACCGGAGACACCCAACTGCCACAACCCCCGTCCGGCGTAGGATCGACCTCGATGTCGCCCAACCGCCTCGCGCTCCCCCTGCGCGCCGTCTCCCCGACCGTGCGCCCCACCGTCCGGCCCGACGTGGTGATCGAGGACAACACCGAGGTGGTCCCGGAACCACTGTGGCGTCTCGTGCTCCTCGACGACAACGACCACTCGTACGACTACGTCATCGAGATGCTGGGGGCGGTCTTCGGCTACGGGGTCGAGAAGGCGTTCGCGCTCGCGCGGATCGTCGACACGCAGGGACGCGTCACGCTGATGACGGCTGAGCACGACGCCTGCATGGCGAAGCAGTCGCAGATTCACGCCTATGGAGCTGATCCTCGGA
>CANFFZ010000176.1 GCA_947446155.1 Chloroflexota bacterium
CTGGCCCTGCTGGACCCGCTGGTGCGACTGGCCCTGCTGGCGCGAACAGCTTGACGGCGCTCAACGGCACGCCGTGTCCGGGCACTGGCGGCTTGGTTTTCCAGGTCAGCGTCCCGACGTCAGGCGGCGCGGTTTCCATCAATTGCGTTGCTCCGGGCTCCGGGGGGACGACGAGTTGCCCCGTCGCGCACGGCACCGGACAGTGCTCCTCCGGTGGGGCGGTGGTCTCCATCACGTCCTGCAACAGTGGATGGCTCGACACGAACGGCGTCGCCGGAGACGGCTGCGAGGCTCCCGCTGCGCCCCCTGCAGGAGGACTGCCCACGGTGACTATCAATCACGTGACTCTCGCAGAAGGGAACACCCCGAGAGTCTTTGTATTCACCGTGTCGATCTCGTCGGCTCCGTCGGTCCCGGTAGCGATCTCCTACAGCACCTCTAATGGGATAGCCACGTCACCGGTGGACTATGTCGCGGTGACGAATGGCTTCATCACATTCGCCGCCGGTTCAGTATCCCCTCAGACCATCGCCATCACGGTGAATGGAGACGTGCTCCCTGAAGACAACGAGACGTTCACGGTGACCCTTGCTCCGACCGTTGGTGTACTCATTGCAGGTGGAGGCCAGGGGATCGGCACCATTCTGAACGACGACTAGTCGTTCTCTTCGGCTCGCATACAGAGAAGCCCACCGACAGGTGGGCTTCTCATTGGCTCGGTCCTTGTTCAGACGGGCTAGGCGGCGCGGCGGCGGAAGGTGCCGCCCCGGGTGACGATGGCGGGCGGGGCGAGGTGCGGGAACTGCGCCGGCGACAGGACGATGTCGCGAGCGCCGGCCGTGGCACCCTCGACGTACTGGCGGAGCAGGGTGACGGCGGCAGCGCCGAGCATGATGCCGAGGACAGTGGCGAAGAGCATTCTGGTACCCCCTGAACGGAACGCTTGTTCGTTCCGAACATGAGGAGAATAGAACGAGCGTTCTGCGGCTGTCAATGGGGCCAGGAGGGCCACCGGTGGATCTGGGCCGTGTTTCACAGCCCTCGACGACCGCCTACTTCGGAGGCTGGAGGGCCGTCTGGCCGCCGAGGTACGGGCGGAGCGGGACGGGGAGTTCGACGGTGCCGTCTTCGAGGGCGTGGGTTTCGAGGAGGGCGGCGAGGGTGCGGGGGAGGGCGACGCCGGAGCCGTTGAGGGTGTGCAGGTGGCGAACGCGGCCGTCGGCACCTCGGTAGCGGAGGTTGGCGCGGCGGGCCTGGAAGTCGAGGAAGTTGGAGACGGAGGAGACCTCCAGCCACTCCTGCGCCCCGGGCGCCCAGACCTCGATGTCGTAGGTCATGGCGGAGGCGAAGGTGAGGTCGGCGGAGGCGAGGCGGATCACGCGGTAGCGGAGGCCGAGGGCGGCGACGATCTCGACGGCGTGGCCGAGCAGACGTTCGAGGGCGTCCCAGGAATCGTCCTCCTCGGTGAACTGGACCATCTCGACCTTGTCGAACTGGTAGCCGCGCTTGATGCCTCGGACGTCACGGCCGGCGGAGAACTGTTCGTGGCGGAAGCAGGCGGTGTAAGCGACGTGGTGCAGCGGGAGCGTCGCCACCTCCATGATCTCGTCGCGATACATGTTGGTGACGGGGACCTCGGCGGTGGGGATGAGCCAGAGGTCGGTGCCCTCGGCGCGGAACATCGTGTTCGCGAACTTCGGCAGTTGGCCGGTGCCGACGAGGGCGGCCTCCCGCACGAGGAACGGCGGGTAGATCTCCTCGTAGCCCTGCTCCCGATGCACATCGAGCATCCACGCGATGAGCGCGCGCTGGAGCCGTGCTCCGTCACCACGCAGGAAGTAGAAGGGTGCGCCGGAGACCTTCGCCCCGCGCTCGAAGTCGATATAGCCCGCGTCGACGCCGATCTCCCAGTGCGGTTTGCGGTCGGCCTCGATGGCGGGGTTGGCGACGCTGTGTACCGGGACGGGCGGGTCGACGCGGCGCTGGGAGCGGTCGCGTCCGTCGCCTTCGAGGACGATGACGGCGTCCGGCTCGCCACCGATGGGCACGTTGGCGTGAGGGATGTTCGGCATCTGAAGCAGCAGTGCGTCGAGGTCGGTCTCCACCTCGCGCAGTTCGCCCTCGCGGGCGTCGAGGTTGGTCGCGACGGCGCGCTGGGCCTCGATGAGTTGTTGGCGCTCGGCGGGGTCTTTGGCCGCGCCGATCGCCTTGCTGGCGTCGTTGCGTTCTTTGCGCATGCCTTCGACCTCGATGAGGAGGGCGCGACGGCGCTCGTCGGCGGTGAGGATGGCGTCGAGGGGGGCGTCCGAGTGGCGGTCGGCGAGGGCGCGGCGGACCTCGTCCGTGCGTTCGCGGATGACCTGGATGGCGAGCACGGCCTGCTCCTTCACGGTGAACCCTCGATGGGTCCCTCGAAGGGCCGAGCCTACCCCGCAGCCGCGATTGCCGCGAGGCCGAGTTCGCGCACGTCCGCGTTCACTTCGGGAGAGTCGAGGGCGGCGGCGTCGAACCATGTCCAGTCGTGGCCGTCGTTCGGGAGTACGGGGTCGGCCACGAGGGGCCGCGTGAAGTAGACGAAGTCGATGTGCTGGTGGAGCTCGTCCAGGCTGCCGTCCTTCGGGATGTCGTAGACACCGATCTTCGCTGGCGCCGGCAGTTGCGCCGGTGGCTCCGCGACGAATCGCGGCCCCGTCGGGAGGATCTCGACGGCGAGCCCGGACTCCTCGAGCACCTCGCGGAGGACGGCCTGGAGGGGATCCTCGTCAGCCTCGATGTGCCCGCCGGGGGGGAGCCAGATGCCGAGGCGCGGGTGACGGTGGAGGGCGGTGCGGCCGCCGATCGAGACGAAGCCGCTGACGGTGAAATGGCGGTGCATGAGGCTCCTCAAGGGTGGCCGGAGAGGTTCTGTCAGAACTCAGGGTCGGTTCTGAGCGTAGCCTCGTCGAACTGAGACGAGGAGCCTGCTGATGACCTGCCCGCACTGCCAATCGACGGCAATAC